>CADCVD010000154.1 GCA_902806055.1 uncultured Rubrobacteraceae bacterium | reverse complement strand
TAAGGAGGATGCCGATCCGGCGGCGTCCATAAGCGCCAACCTACGGCGCTACGGCCTGTGGAGGCCGGAGCACGCGCGGCGCATCGTGCCGATAGTCGGGGACCTGAGCGAGCCCTTGCTGGGCATGACCGGAGATAACTTCGACGCCCTGGCGCGCGGCGTGGATGCCGTGATACACGCCGGCGCGGTGGTGAACATGATCTACCCATACTCAGCGCTAAAACCGCCGAACGTAGACGGCACGCGCGAGGTCCTTCGCTTGGCCTGTCTCCACAAGACGAAGCCGGTACACCACATCTCGACCAACGGCATCTTCGCACCCGGCACGCCCCTGTGTAGAGAGGACGCGGACCTCGACTCTTTGGCCGACGCCCGCGAGGACGGCTACGGGCAGTCCAAATGGGTCGCCGAGAAGCTGGTCTGGGAAGCCGCTGAACGAGGCCTACCGGTACGCGTCTACCGACCCGGGAACATCTCCGGCCACAGTGGCACCGGGGCCTCCAACCCCCGTGACTTCCAGGGCGCGCTTATCTCAGAGGCGATCCGGCTTGGCCGGGCGCCCCGGATGGACGGGTGGCGTATGGAGATGACGCCCGTGGACTTCGTCGCTCACGCCATCTGCCACATCGCCGGGGAGCCCGGGACGGCGGGGCAGGTGTTCCATCTCGCCGATCCCAACCCGGTGCCGGCGGAGAGGGTCTTCGACTGGATCCAAGATCTCGGCTACCCTCTCGAGCGGCTAGATTACAAGGACTGGCTGGAGGCTTTGCAGAGGTCGTCCCGGGAGACGGACGATAGTATCGTCGGTGGTATTCTGGGCGGCGCGCCCGAGACGCACGAACTCTGGGACGGTAACGTCTACGACGACTCTAATACGCGGGAGGCTTTGCATGGTAGCGGCCTGCGCCGGCCTCAGATCAACGCCTCCCTTTTACGCATCTACACACGCCGCTTTGTCGAGGAAGGCCTGTTAGCGATGCCGGAGCCTTCTGAAGAAGATCGGCCGGCTTTTCTAGAGAGAGTGCGGCACAGGTAGCGAGCCTTGTGGGCTCGTGTCGCGGGCAGTAGCGACCAGGGAGCCCGGTATCACGCGGTAGGTTCCGCTCACATTGTTCGCCGAGCTTGGCTGTCTGGGAACAACCGTAGGAGACATCGCGCAGGAGCTCGGCATACGGGGGCCCAGCCTCTATAACAATATGCACTCCAAACAGCAAATCCTGCGGGACCTTATGTTCAGCATTACGGAGCAGGCGATCGCGGCGCAACGAGCCGCGATCGCCTGGGTCGATGATGTTGACGAGCAGCTGCGGCGCACGGCTGAGGCGTACGCCCGACTGGCCATACGCTACCTCAGGGAGCTTCTGATCTCGCACCGCGAGATCCCGAGCCTCGACAAGCAAGACCAGGCGTTGATTAGTAGCAGAATGAAAGAGTACGTGCGCGGTGCGCCAGTACGGGATTTTGCCTCGAGAATCGTTGGAGCAAGGGACGTCCGGAGCAACTGACGCTCCGAACGTCGTCTAAGCTACTCCCTTTCTAGGGACTCCCTGCGTCTAGAGACTCTCTGCAGGTTGACAAAAACTCGAGTAGCGTATGATCCTCAGCACGGAATCCTCCGGCAGCTATCAAAATCACGAGAAGCAGTTGTACAAACTAGCTCGACGCGCGCCGTACCTTCGCTTTGCCAGACGAAGGCGCAGGGCGAGCGTAGGGCGCAAGATGCGTAGATTCCCAACCCGGATGACCGGCGCGTCAGCGCTTTATCAGGGAGATTACAGAGCCGGTTGCTACTCTAGAGGAAAGCTTGACGCACACGCATCAAGCCCTTACCATGATGGCCGGCGAAGGGCTAACGAGCGTTAGCAAGGGGAAAGAGAAGCATTATTGGTGGGCGGCGCGCTGGCGCTGACGCACAGGGGGTCATAAGGTGGGGAATTCCGTATACGAGAACAAGCCGTGGTTGGACAAGTACGCTGATTACATGCCAAAGGAGTTGCCGCTGCCCCGGAAGAGCATGATCGACTTCTTCGAAGAATCTGCAGAGCGCGTACCGGACGTGGATGCTATCCGCTACTTCGACCAGACGGTCTCTTACTCGCAGCTCAACGACCTTGCCAACCGCTTCGCCACGCTGCTGGCCTCCCGGGGCGTCCACAAGGGTGACAGGGTTGCCGTTTACACTCAGAATAATCCCCAGTTCCTAATAGCCCAGTACGGGGCCTGGAAACGCGGCGCTATCATGGTCCCTATCAACCCGATGCTCAAGCAGAAGGAGCTCGACTATCACCTAAACGATTCTGGCACTAAGGTGTTGGTCTGCCTGGAGAGCTTGTATGAGAGCGTGGCCAGGGAGGTGCTGGAGAATACTAGTGTCGAGCAGGTCTTCACCACCAGCGAGCTTGACTTTTTAGAGGAGGGGGCCGAGGAGGATCTTTCTCCCCTTGCAGACTCATCGAGGAGGCAGCTCTCTTCTTCTGAAGGGGTGGAGGATCTCTTCGAGGTTCTGCGCCAGACCGAGCCGGATGAAGGGGCCCGCGAGCAGGTATTACCAGAGGACGTAGCCTACCTTGTCTACACCTCAGGTACCACAGGCCAGCCTAAGGGCACCATGGAGACCCACTCCAACGTCGCCTTCAACTCCGAGGTCTATAGAACCTGGATGCAGATAGCAGACGAGGACAGCATCTTGGGCATTGCTCCTCTCTTTCACATAACGGGCCTTATCGGGCACATCACGCTCGCCGGGATCGCCGGGGTACCGTTAATTCTCTTTCATCGCGTAGACCCTGGGGAGGTGCTGCGCCTCATCGATAAGTGGCGCCCTGCTATGACCATAGGCTCCATAACCGCCTTCATAGCGCTTATGAACACGGAAGGCTCAGATGAGTACGACCTCTCTTCGCTTACCAAGTGCTACAGCGGCGGTGCCCCGGTAGCACCGAGCGTAGTAGATCAATTCGAGGAGAAGTTCGGCGTCTACATCCACATAGCCTACGGCTTGACGGAGAGCAACTCCCCAACCCACTTCGTTCCTCTAGGTACCCGCGCACCGTTGGATGAGGAGAGCGGAGCACTTTCGGTAGGGGTGCCGGTGCCAAACTGCGAGGTGAAGCTGGTGAAGGAAGACGACCCATCAGAGGAGGTGTCGGTCGGCGAGGCTGGCGAGTTTGCTGCCAAGGGACCAATGATCTTCAAGGGCTACTGGAACAAGCCCGAAGAGACGCAAGAAGCCTTCTATGAGGGCTACTTCCTAACAGGGGACGTGGCGGTAATGGACCAAGAGGGCTGGTTCTACATAGTGGACCGCAAGAAGGACATGATAAACGTGGGGGGTTACAAGGTGTGGCCAAGGGAGGTAGAGGACGTCCTCTACACCCACGAGCAGGTAATGGAGGCCGCAGCGGTTGGGGTGCCGGACGAGTACCGGGGAGAGACTGTGAGGGCGTTTGTAGCGCTAAAGGAAGGAGGGGATGTAACAGAGGAGGAGTTGATCTCCTACTGCAAAGAGCGGATGGCCAACTACAAGTATCCCAGGCAGATAGAGTTCCTGGACGAGTTGCCAAAGACTCCGACCGGCAAGTTCTTGCGGCGCGAGCTCAGAGAAGGGGCACAGGCAGAGGCTTGAGGGGATACCTTCCGTTGCCCACCAGCACTATTAGCGGGAGTCGATTTCTAGAGATCGCACCTCTTTAGGGAAGGCCGAGCACGGTTCTTGCAAATCGCCCCGAACTCTGACGATTTTTTGCTCGCCAGCTTCTGGGCCGAGTCGCGCATCCTGCGCCTCTCCGGCGTCCCCGACGAGATCCACCGCGCGTCGGTAGCCAAGCTGGAGCTGAAGAAGGCGCGCGAGGGAAGCCTAACGACCGAAAGAGCCAAGAGCGAGTAGAGAGGAGCAGAGGATGGCGACGACGGTGAATACGGTGACGGGCCAGATCTCTTCGGACGATCTGGGCATGACGTTGATGCACGAGCACTTCGCCTTTGGCTTCCCCGGTTTCCAGGGTGACACCCTGGGGCCCTACGACCGGAAGGCTATAGTGGAGACCGGTATCGAGGTCGCCGAGAAGGCCAAGGCCCACGGTGTCAAGACGATTGTGGATGCCACTCCAAACGAGTGCGGCCGGGACGTAGAGGTTCTGCGCGAGATCTCCGAACGCGCCGAGATACAGATAATCTGCTCGACCGGCTACTACTTCGAGGGTGAGGGCGCCCCGGCCTACTTCGCGTTCCGCCAGGCCCTCGGGTCAGCCCCGGCTGAGGTCGAGGAGCTTCTGATGACCGAGATTGCCGACGGCATCGGGGATACGGGTATCAAGCCCGGCGTCGTCAAGCTCGCTTCGAGCCTGAACGCCATCACCGACTACGAGAAGATGTTCTTTATGGCCGGGGCGAAGGCCCAGAGGGAGACCGGCGTTCCCATCATCACCCATACTCAAGAAGGGACGATGGCCCCCGAACAGGCCGAGTTCTTGATCTCTGAAGGAGCCGACCCGGACCGGATCATGATAGGACACATGGACGGCAACACCGACCAGGCCTATCATATCGGGACCCTTAACCATGGGGTCAACATAGCTTTTGACCGCTACGGCATCCAGGGCCTCGTGGGTATGCCGATGGATGAGATGCGCACGGCCTGCCTCCTCGGGCTTCTCGGGACGGGCTACGGAGACCGTATCATGCTCTCGCACGACACCGTGAACGTCTGGCTCGGCCGGCCCCCCGTACTCCCGGAGGAAGCCGCAGAGCTCCTGGCCAACTGGCACATAACTCACCTCTTCGACAACATCATCCCCATACTCAAGAAGGCCGGCATAACCGACGAGCAGATAAACAACATCTTCGTCGAGAACCCAAAGAAGCTCTTCGACTCTTGAACGGGAACGGAAGTGCCCCCGACCTCGTCCTGATCTGCGTTGAGCACGAGGTCGCGTCTCCGGGCGCCGTGAGCCCTGCAACCGTCCCGGCGGTCAGCCCCAACCGGATGTGCGGTTCCAGACAGAAGGCAGCCCACTTCGCTTCGCAGGCGATAGGCGTGGGCGGCATAAGCTACGCTATGCCTCGGGCGTCGAGAGCATGACGCGGGCGGCAGATGTTCAGCGACACAGGCGATGGCGTCTCGGGCTTCGGGGTGAACCCGGATCTTCTAGAGGAGCAAGACCTCGTCCACCAGGGCGAGAGCGGCGAGCGGATCGTGGAGAAGTCGGAGATCACGCGCGAGGATCTAGACGCCTTCGCCACCGAGAGCCGCCGACGGGCAGTTTGACTTGCGGGTAATGTGTATCGGCCACGGCATGGCCACCGCTACTATTTTGGAGCGAATCTAATGGAGATACAGAGATGCACCTTCTTCGTCACCGGCGGCGGCTCGGGCCTGGGCGCCGCCACAGTACGGCGTCTGGCCCGAGAAGGGGCCAACGTCCTCATTGCGGACGTGAACCAGGAGGCCGGCGAAGAGCTGGCTTCTGAGGTTGGCGACGGGGCTCGCTTCGTGCGCGCGGACGTGACCGACGAGGAGAGCACGCAGAGCGCCCTCGACGCGGCCCTCGACGCCTTCGGGGGGCTGCACGGCCTGGTCAACTGCGCCGGCATCGGTCCCGCCGAGAAGGTGGTGAGCAAGAGGGGACCTCACTCCCTCGGCTCTTTCGTGAAGGCGGTGCAGATCAACCTGGTAGGTACGTTCAACCCCATACGGCTGGCAGCACCCATCATGATGGAGAACGAGCCGAACGAGGGCGGAGAACGCGGCGTTATCGTCAACACCGCCAGCGTCGCGGCCTTCGACGGCCAGATAGGTCAGGCTGCCTACTCGGCGTCTAAAGGCGGCGTCGCCAGCATGACGCTACCCGTGGCCCGCGAGATGGCCGAGCACGGCATCCGGGTCATGACCATCGCACCGGGTATCTTCGAGACCCCGATGCTCGCCGCCCTACCCGAGGAGGCCCAGGAATCCTTGGGCAACCAGGTTCCATTCCCCTCCCGCCTGGGACGCCCCGAGGAGTATGCCGCATTGGTCAAGCACATCGTGGAGAACCAGATGCTAAACGGAGAGGTCATAAGGCTCGACGGGGCGATACGCATGGCTCCAAGCTAGGGGAGTCGGTGATACCCGGCGAGGGTTATGGTCGCTGTCTACGAAGGAGAAGCAGCAGTGGAACGGACGGTAGTACTGGGAGCGGCGCGAACGCCGTTCGGTAAGTTTGGCGGGGCGCTCTCGTCCCTGAGCGCTCCGGAACTCGGCGGGGTCGCTATACGGGAGGCCATGGATCGGTCCGGCATCGAGGATTCGGAGTTGCAGCACTCAGTCTTCGGCATCGTCGTGCAGGCGGGGGTGGGGCAAATCCCCTCCAGGCAGGCCAACTATCACGCGGGTCTGCCCTTCGAGCTGACGACCGAGACGCTCAATCAGGTGTGTGCCTCGGGGCTGAGGAGCGCGACTCTGGCGGAGACGATGATCCGGGCCGGGGACTACGGGGTGGTCCTCGCGGGCGGCATGGAGAGCATGTCAAACGCCCCCTACTTGATGGAGAAGGCCCGTTGGGGGGCGCGTATGGGAGACTTCAGGGCCCTCGACGGTATGATGCACGACGGTCTCTTGGACGCCTTCGAACACGTCAACATGATCCGCTTCGGCACTGATGGTGCCAGGAAGCACGGCATCTCCCGCGAGCAGCAGGACGAGTGGGCTCTGCGCAGCCATCAGCGCGCCGCCACCGCGACCGAAGAAGGCAAGCTCTCCGAGGAGATCGTGGGTGTTAAGGTCTCCGGCAAGAAGGGAGAGACAAACTACGTCGAGGCCGACGAGCCCATTCGCTTCGACGCCAGCCTGGAGAAGCTCGCCGCTCTGAAGCCGCTAGACGAGGGCGGGACCGTGACACCGGGCAACGCTCCCGGCGTCACCGACGGGGCCGGAGCACTGGTGCTCGCCAGCGAGAGCTTCGCCGAGAAGAGCAGCCTCGAACCGCTCGGGGCCATCGTCGCGCACGCCAAGGTCGCCGAGGACCCGCCGAACCTGCCGACGGTGCCGGGCAACGCCGGAAAGCTCGCTCTGGAGAAGGCCGGGTGGAAGGCCGAAGACCTAGATCTGGTGGAGATAAACGAGGCTTTCGCGTTGGTCGCGATCCACTCGACCGACATTCTCGGCGTGAACCCCGGGATCGTGAACGTCAGCGGCGGGGCGGTGGCTCTGGGCCACCCGATAGGCGCCTCCGGGGCCCGCATCCTGATGACGCTCTTGTACGAACTCAAGCGCAGGGGCGGCGGGAGGGGTCTCGCGACCCTCTGTTCCGGCGGCGGCCAGGGCGACGCCGTGCTGGTGGAGGTGTGAGCGGATGGACTTCGGGCTTACCAGCAGCGAGATCCAGAAACTAGTCATCTCCCGCGGCATCCTGCGTGAGCACCAGGAGTCCCTCGAAGCTCCGGGCGGGGTCGAGGAATCCCGCCCCATGGTGGGATAGATGTCCGATTCCCAAAAAGCTGGGCAGGAGGCCCGCCGCACGAGCAATACACTTGAAGGAGGTCTGACGTGCAGGAGATAGACCGCACCGTAAACCGTGCCCGCCGCAACACCATCGGCGACGCCATCAGGCGCTCCGCCGCCCGCAGCCCAAAGAAGGACGCCCTCATCTTCGGCGAGCGGCGCTGGAGCTACGCCGAGCTCGATGCCGGGGCGAACAGCGTCGCCAACGCGTTGCTGGCGCGGGGACTCGAAAAAGGCGATAGGGTGGCCGCCTACGGCATGAACTCCGACGCCTACGTCCTGCTCTGGCTGGGATGCGTGAGGGCGGGCCTGATCCACGTCCCCGTGAACTTCCACCTCGCCGGCGAGGAGTTACTCTATGCCCTGAACCAGTCCGGCTCGAAGGCGCTCTTCCGCGACCCGGGGTTCGAGAGGAGCGTCGAAGAAGTGCGAGACGAGGCCGAGGCGACTATCTACGGCACCCTCTACGATGGAGACGAGCTCGACGTCGTGAGTTTGGCTCGGAGCGGGGACGACGTCTCCGAGCCCGAGGTCGATCTGGACGAGGAGGACGTAGCGCAGATACTGTACACCTCCGGGACGACCTCCGCCCCCAAAGGCGCGACGCTGACGCACCGGGCGCTGCTAGCCGAGTACGTGAGCTGTGTCGAGGCTTTGGAGTATCGCTACGACGACCGCGCGCTGCACTCGCTCCCGCTGTATCACTCGGCCCAGATGCACGTCTTCCTCATGCCGGACCTGCTCGTCGGGGCGACGAACTTCGTGGTCGTAGCACCGGACCCCGAGCAGTGCTGCGGGATAATCGAGCACGAGAAGATCAACTCCATGTTCGCTCCGCCAACGGTCTGGATCTCTTTCTTGCGGCACCGGGCGTTCGAGGAGCACGACCTCGACAGCCTCGAAAAGGTGCAGTACGGCGCCTCGATCATGCCCGTGCCCGTGCTTCGAGAGCTGCGGGAGAGGTTGCCCAACCCCAGGCTCTACAACTGCTACGGGCAGAGCGAGATCTCACCTCTAGCTACCGTACTGCGACCTGAAGAGCTCACCGAGGAGAGGCTGGCCTCCGTCGGGCGTCCCGTCCTGTTAGTCGAAACCCGGGTCGTAGACGAGGAGATGAACGATACGTCGGCGGGCGAGACCGGCGAGATCGTCCACCGCTCCCCACAGCTCATGACGGGCTACTGGGAGAAACCTGAGGAGACCGAAGAAGAGTTCGAAGGCGGCTGGTTCCACTCCGGGGACCTCGGATATTTCGACGAGGAGGGCTTCCTCTACGTAGTAGACCGGGTGAAGGACGTCATAAACACTGGCGGCATACAGGTATCCGGGCGCGACGTGGAGGACGCCCTCTTCGAGCACGAGGCGGTCTCCGAGGTCGCGGTCATAGGACTCCCGGACGAGAAATGGATCGAGGCTGTTAGCGCCGTGGTCGTTATCAAGGAAGGCGCCGCGGAGGAGAACCTGCGCGACGAGCTGGAAGAGCACGCCAGGGAGAAGCTGGCGGACTACAAGCGCCCCAAGCACATCTTCTTCGTGGATGACCTGCCCCGCAACGCCGCCGGCAAGATCCTCAAACGCGAGCTGCGAGAAGAGTTCGCCAATAGAATCGGTTCGCGTAGGGGATAGGCACCCGGCAAGATGCCGGGGCTCCAAGCAAGTCCTGGTGCTTTCATGAGAGGGAAGGAGTAAGTGCGTGCCGACTGATAATGTTTCTGCGCCCCTTGAGGGCAAGACGATCTTTATGTCCGGCGGCAGCCGCGGGGTTGGGTTGGCGATCGCGCTGCGCGCCGCTCAAGACGGTGCCAACGTTGCGCTGATCGCCAAGACCGACGAGCCGCACCCCAAGCTGCCTGGCACTATTCACACCGCCGCCGAGGAGATCCGGGGTGCGGGCGGAGGGGCGCTTCCGATCGTGGGCGACATCCGCGACGCAGACGCGGTGGAAGAGGCCGTGGAGCGCGCGGTCGAGGAGTTCGGCGGCATCGACGTCGTGGTCAACAACGCTTCGGCGATCAACCTCTCGGGGACCGAGGAGTTGAAGGTCAAAGGCTACGACCTCATGCAGGAGATCAACGCCCGCGGCACGTTTGTAGTGACCAGGGCATGTCTGCCGCACCTCAAGCAGGCGGACAATCCGCATGTGCTGACGCTCTCGCCGCCGCTGAACCTGGATCCCAAGTGGTTCGGGACGCACGTGGCGTACACGATCTCCAAGTACAACATGAGCATGCTTACACTCGGCTGGGCCGAGGAGTTCCGCGAGGACGGGATCGCTTTCAACTCTCTGTGGCCACGGACGATGATCGCCACGGCGGCGGTCATGAACCTCCTGGGCGGCGAGGAGGCGATGGCCCAATCGCGCAACCCCGAGATCCTGGCCGACGCGGCGCACGCGATTCTCGTCCGGGACCCCGAATGCACCGGCAACTTCTTCATCGACGAGGACGTGCTCGCCGAGGAGGGCATTACTGATCTAGAATGCTACCGCGCCGACCCGGAGGGCAGAGAACTCGCCGTCGACCTGTTCCTGGATTGAGGAAGGGAGGCGTGGTAGACAAACCTCTAATCCGTCAGGGGCGGGGTGAGAGCTTGGGAATGTTTGTCGCAGGTGTCATAGATTGAGATCCAAGCTACGAGGAGCGAGGCGCTCTTGACAAACGAGGAGCGTGAGATCGGGGACAGGACCCGTGCTTTTTGCGAGAAGGAGGAGGCAACGCGCTCAACCCGGAGTTGGCCCAAGGACTGCTTAGCGCCGTGATGCTTTGTGACTAGGAGCCGGAAGTTCGGGGGGGTGGTGCTCGCCGGCGCGGGGGCGCACGTTCTGCGTCGGCGGCGACTTAAGAAGCTTTACTGAGCAGGGACAGCAGCTCTCCCGCCACCTCAAAGAGGTAAAGACCTGCCTGCACGCCACCATATCGCGCACGGCGCGCTTGGACCCGCCGGTGGCGGCGGTACACGGTGCCGCTGCCGGAGCGAGACTCAGCCTCACCTGCGTCTCCGATGCCGTCGTCACGGCTGAGTCTGCCCGCTTCATCATGGCTTACACGAAAGCCGGTCTCACGCCGGACGGGTCTTCCACATACTACCTGAGGCGTCTCGTGGGCTTCAAGCGGGCCATGCATCTCACCCTCACCAATCGGCAGCTGTCGGCGCAAGAAGCGATGAGGTGAGGCCTCGTCACCCGCGTGGCGCCGGACGACATCCTCTCGGAGAACGCCGCCGAACTCGCGAAACAGCTCGCCGACGGCGCGACGAAGGCGCTCGGCGCGGCCAAACGGCTGCTGCACACCGGTTGGGCCGAGACGCTGGAGACGTAGATAGAGAACGAGACGCAGATCATCGCCGACATCGCGCACACAGCCGACGCCCGGGGAGGTATCATCGCTTTCACGGAGAAACGCTCTCCAGAGTTATCGACGAGTGACAGAGGCTCGGTTGCAGCTAGGTCCCGTTGGAGAGCGCGTCGCAGTCTGTAGTAGCAGCGTATTGGAGCTTTCTAGAACCAGAAGAAGTGAGACGGCTATGAGTCGGGGCGTCCTCCGGGCTGCCCCGCGAGATCCGGGAAGGTGCAGAGGATGACCCCTGAATCTTGTATGGACGTGTTGCGGTGGTGACCGGGGCCTCCAGCGGCATCGGCGCCGCGGTAGCCCGCGCGCTAGCGCACGAAGGTATGCACCTGGCGCTTGCGGCACGCCGGGAAAGTGCGCTAGTCGACGTGCAAGCCGGACTCGAAGGTCGGGGAGGCGAGGCGAGAAGCCTTGTCGCAGCCACCGACGTTACGTATCGTCAGCAGGTCAAGTCGCTGGTAGCGCGCGCAGAAGAAGAGTTGGGACCAGTGGACGTCCTCGTCAACTGCGCAGGAGTTGTGTATTACACGCTGGTGTTGTTCCCAAAGTACACAACACCTTGGGCTAAGGTTCCGCGCCCGCCTAGCCGACGGTGCGCGAGAGGTGCGCTTCGAGCGAATAGCAGCAGGTTAGAATTCTTGAAAGCTAGAAGACGTGAGGCCAGCGCTTCCGCTCCTTTAGACATTGAACAGCTCACTCGTAATGAGCAGGTCAGCGGTTCGAGTCCGCTCGTCGGCTCTTTCGAATCCGGCTTATCTATGTCTAATACTCCCTGAAAAGTCTTTAAACCGAAACTAGAGGCTTCTCGAGCATAGTGGGGTAAATCTAGTATTTCTGAGACCGCGCTGAACCTGACAGCGAGAGCCACGGGGGCTGGGGTTGGCTAGGATGTTGCCCAACGAGGCGCGCTGCCACCGCGCTGCTACCAGAAGTCTCGCGTCCATTTTGCTTCTAACAGTTCCCCAAGTATTGTTTTATTCGAGTTAGCCTCTCTGTCTCATCGACGACTCGGAGCAACTCCTTCAGGGCGGGGTTCGCCACCTGGGAGATCTGCCTATCAAGGCAGATCTCCGCCAACCGGTTAGGGTCTGGGGGCAATTCTATCCAGGCGGGTTTGTTGTGTTCAAAGGTATTGGGCCGGCTGCAGATAACCAGGTGAGGGTCGAAGCCTGTCACCTTGCTCGCAAGTACGCTTAGCTCGGCAGCTTCTACCTCCACCCGCGGACGGAGTATCCGGATAGCGTCAGCTATCGCGTCTTGGAAGATGCGGCATTCATTCTCGAAGGCTACTAGAACGCGCGTCTTCACCACGCTCTACTCGTAGGGCATCTTTCTGCCGATGCTTCCTCACTAACGGTCGTTTCTTTGAGCCAGAAGGCGGGGTCGGCAGTCGCCAGAGGCAGCCAGTCCTCCTGAGTGTTCAGCCTTTCGGTGCCGTGTTGGGCGCTTGGAAGACCGATGAAGAGAGGCTCACTCGCAGAGGCTCTCCCGATTTTGTTCCCCTTGCCATCTACTCTCGCCAAGTCGTAAAAGTTTGGTGAGCCTTGCGAAGCTTCCATGGCTTACTCCTCTCCTGAATAGACGCTTTACCTCGGACCGAGGATGCTAGGCAGACCTTCGAGATCTCCCAGATTTCACTTTTGCTTTCGTTGCCCAAGAGGTAGTTCACAAAGGTTTCCCGGCGTGCGAGGCTGGTCGAGGTTTCTCCCGGGACGAGACGTGCTGGGAGAGGATTGAGTAGGACCCAGTCAAGGTCCTTGTGAAGTCCGAGCAGCAGCGACACCAGTTCTCCTGCGGAGCATTCCCTTACGTGCCACTCTCCCTGATAAGCGCCAGAAAGCAAGAAACTCTGAGCTGTATCCCAAGAAGAGAATACTATTAGCCCCTCCTCGCTGAATCTTACAGGAACCGTGAGCAGTCTCAGGCCTTTGTTCTCGTACTGCGCTATCGTGTACTGTAAAAGTACCGGATGAAGTGCATGCCGCTCTGTCCTCTCAAGTGCTGTATGGGGGGCGCAGTATTCTTCCTTAGTTTCTGTCGTCTGCTGACTCAGCATGGTAGGCTGGCGCCTTTGCGATCCTCAGCGTAGCGCCAGGGGTGGAGAACCTCGTCTCCTAACCGCTCGGCGGCCAACTCTGCTCGAAAGGTGATCGTATGGTCTGCCCCGCACTGGCGACACACGGCAGTTGAGGAGGCGGTCAGGGTCAGTCTCTCGCCGCAGTCGCAATCCACGACGACGCACTCCGGGCACCATCTATAGACCCTGCCGAACTCCACCTCTTGGACGTCGTAGTGCCCCTGGGTTCGCTCAACTATATTGATCATGACCTCTCTCCTTCCGTAGTAAATCGCCAATGACGGCCTGTCGAAACCGCCATTGGCGACCCCCTTTCCCCAGTGGGTGTCTGGCCCGCTGCATAGCATCTGAAGCTCCATGACCACCCAGAAATATGATCGCCTAAAGCTGACTGATTTTCGTGAGGCGTAGGAGCCATCTTTATCTAGTTAGTTAGTACTATGAGAACTTGCTGAAGCTGGATGGGGTTAGTTATGCGGTGGGATGTTGTTATTATTGAAGGCGTAGTAGATCCAGAAGAGGGTCATGGCACTATAAGAAGGAGCTTTAGCAAAAATGGCTCAAACTGGTACCACGGATCATCTTATCTCCGGTGCCGTGTCTACTATCGATGGGTTAATTTCCAATGCCGCTACCTCTTGCATATGTTCCTGCTAGCGAAGGCGGGACCCTGCTGCAAATAGAGGAGAAGATCTCGGGATGATTGAGCGCAAGCGGGCCGAGGAGGAGATCCGATTCCAGGCGCGGCTTCTTGATGTGGTTGGTCAAGCTGTCATAGCCACCGATCCTCAGGGGAAGATCATCTACTGGAACAGGGCCGCAGAGAGACTCTACGGCTGGTCTGCTACGGAGGTGATGGGCCGTTCGGTCGTGGAGGTTACGCCTTCTGAGGATTTGGTAGATCGAGCCGAGGAGATCATGTCCGAGCTTGCAGCTGGGAGGAGCTGGTCGGGGGAGTTGGAGGTGCGCCGCAAGGACGGAACTACCTTTCCTGCGATGGTCACCGACACCCCTGTGTACGATGAGGCTGGAGCCTTAGCAGCCATCATCGGTGTTTCTACGGACATCACCGAACTTAAGAATACCGAGGAGCTGCGTCGTAGCGAGGCTAGTCTAGCTGAAGCCCAACGTATAGCCCACTTGGGCAGCTGGAGGTGGGACCTCAAAACAGGTGAGGTGTGGTGGTCGGACGAGACCTACCGCATCTATGGATACGAGCCGCAACAATTCTCGCCCACCCTCGAGACGGAGGCGGAGATATTGCATCGGGATGATCGGCACCTGTTTAGAGCGGTTATCAACGACGCTTCGCGCAAGAATGCGTCATGCGACTTCGAGCACCGCACAGTGCGACCGAATGGTGAGGTACGGTGGATCCACCGCCGTGGAGAGGTCGTCCGTGAAGAGAGAGGAGAGGCCCTAAGAGCCATCGGCACCGTCCACGATATCACCGAGCGCAAAGGAGTAGAGCGTGAACTGATCGAGGGAGCGCGGCAAGCGGCGTTGGGTGAGGATGTGGGTGGTGCTATTAACGAGAGTGGTAACTTGCAAACGATCCTACGGCGATGCACACAGGCCATCGTTCGGCACCTCGATGCGGCATTCGCCCGCGTCTGGACTCTAAACGAAGAGGAAAACGTGCTGGAGCTGCAAGCTAGTGCGGGGATGTACACGCATCTCAACGGTGAGCATAGTCGCGTGCCTGTCGGGAAGTTTAAAATTGGCCGGCTCGCCGAGGAGCGTTTACCGCACCTGACCAACAACGTTCTAGATGATCCCCGCGTTCACGATAAGGAGTGGGCCAGACGGGAGGGGATGGTAGCCTTCGCTGGCTATCCGCTGATCGTCGAAGATCGGCTAGTGGGGGTGTTGGCAATATTTGCCAGGGAACAACTTCCGGAAGCTACGCTTAGTGCGCTGGCGTCGGTGGCTGGTACGATAGCTCAGGGGATCGTGCGTAAGCGAACCGAGGACAGCTTGAAGGCATACGCTGCGAGGCTGAACCAGAGCAACCGTGACCTTCAGGACTTCGCCTATGTGGCCTCGCATGACCTGCAGGAGCCGCTGCGCAAGATCCGTACCTTCAGTGATCGCCTCAATACGAAGTACGGTGACGTTCTAGGCAAGCAGGGGCGTGATTACCTGGAGCGCATGGAGGGCGCCGCAGCACGGATGCAGAACCTGATCGACGACCTGCTTGAGCTCTCTCGGGTCACAACCAAGGCGCAACCCTTCATTTCGGTAAACCTCAGCGAGGTAGCCTTAGATGTTGTCTCCGACTTGGAGGCTCGCATAGACCAGGAAGGGGGCCGAGTGGAGGTCAGCGGGTTGCCAAATGTAGAGGCCGATCGTCTACAGATGCGCCAACTGCTACAGAACCTGATCGGTAATGCTCTGAAGTTTCACCGGGAAAAGGAAGCGCCGGTTGTCAAGGTATATGGCAGGCTCTTGCAGAAGCGGGAGGAGGAGCTAAACGGAGAGCCAGCATACACTGGAGTCTGCCAGATATTCGTCGAGGACAACGGTATAGGCTTCGATGAGAAGTACCTAGATCGTGTCTTTGCCCCCTTCCATCGTCTACACAGCCGCGCTGCCTACGCGGGTACGGGCATGGGGTTGCCGATCTGCCGCAAGGTGGTCGAGCGTCATGGCGGGAGCATAACGGCTAGGAGCGCACCGGGGCAGGGAGCGACGTTCATCGTTACGCTGCCCATCAAACAAGCCAAAGAAACCTATGAGAGAGGCTAAGCTGCACACTACCCTGCTACTAGCCGATGATGACCCGGACGACCGCTTGCTGATTAAGGAGGCTCTGGAAGAGAGTCGCTTAGTGGCCGATCTGCGCTCAGTAGAGGACGGTGAAGAACTAATGGATTACCTTCACCGCCGTGGCAGATATGCCGAATCTAGTGCCTCACCGCACCCTGATCTGATCTTATTAGACTTGAAGATGCCCAGGAAAAGCGGTCATCAAGCGCTCGAGGAAATCAAAGCGACCCCTGAGTTGAGGTGTATCCCTATCGTGGTTCTTACCACCTCAAAAGCTGAGGAAGATATCGCACGTGCGTATGCATCAGGGGCTAACTCGTTCATAGTCAAGCCCACTAGCTTCGGGACGTTGATTGAAGCGATGAAGACTCTGAGAGGATACTGGTTCGAACTCATCACGCTTCCACCCGGTAGGATAGGGCGTTAGATGAATGAGGCTTTGCTAAAGGTACTCCTCGTCGAGGACGATGAGGATGACTACGTAATAATTCGTGACTTGCTCTCCGAGATGGAGCGACTCGAGCTTGAGTGGGTAACCGATTACGATGACGCCCTCAAAGCGATCCAGCGCGAAGAGCACGACGTTTGCCTCCTCGATTACCGTCTCGGAGAACGCAGCGGACTGGAACTATTGCGTGAGGCTTCGAAGAGAGGCTACAAAGCTCCGATCATCTTTCTAACCGGCCAGGGCGACCGAGAAGTGGACCTGGAAGCGATGCAGGCCGGAGCGGCCGACTACCTGATCAAGGGGCAGATCGACGCACCATTGCTGGAACGCTCTATCCGTTACGCTTTCACGCGAACGCTGAGGATACTCGGGGAAAGCGAGAAGCGTTTCCGCTCTCTAGTGCAGAACGCGTCGGATATCACCACGGTCCTAGATGCTGACGGCACCATACGCTATGAATCCCCCTCGATCGAACGTCTGCTAGGGTACCGATCCGAAGATCTGGTTGGTCAGAACGCTTTTGATTATGTCCATCCTGACGACCTCGAACGAGTGCGGAGCATATTCGGTGAGGCAACGAAGCGATCTGGAGCCAGCAGACCCGCAGAGGTGAGGTTCCGTCACGCCGATGGCTCCTGGCGATACATGGAATGGATCGGCAACAATCTTCTCGAAGACCCAACCGTCAAGGGGATAGTAGCCAACTCTCGGGATGTGACCGAGCGTAAGGAAGCTGAGGAGAAGCTACGCAAAGTCCGGGAAGCAGAGCGCAGCCGGTTAGCTCGCGACCTACACGACGAGGCTCTGCAAGACCTGACGTATGCGCTGGCGGAGATTCAGCTCGTCCAGGCGATATCCAGAGAATCGGAGCTGGATCGTCGGCTGGAGCGGGCGGCCGGCGCGCTTATACGAGCGGGGCAGGGGCTGCACGGCGCGATCCACGACCTGCGTCTGAGGGAAGACCAGGAGCAGACGCTGACCGAGTTGCTGCAGTGGATCGTGAAACTCAACCGACAGAGTTCGCCCGAGCGCGAGATAGAGCTCTCCATCGAAGGTTCGCCCCCGCCGCTGCCCAAGGAGACGCAGGTGGAGCTCCTGCGAATCGTGCGCGAGGCGTTAGTCAACACCCGGCGCCACTCTGGTGCTCCTCACGTTTGGGTTGCGGTGGGAACTTCAGAGGACAAGCTGTGGGCTGAAGTTTCAGATGATGGGCGAGGCTTCGATCCTTCGGAGGCAGCTGGCGGGATAGGGATAGTGGGGATGCGGGAACGGGCCCGTGTACTGGGGGGAAACCTGGAGATCAGAAGCGAGCTTGGTGTAGGCACGACGGTAAGGTTCGAGCTAGCCTTAAGGAAAGACCGGCAAGTTCTAGAGGAAATTCGCATCCTCCTCGTCGAGGACCATGCTTCTCTCCGGCAGGCGGTAGCGGCCCTATTCGATAGAGAGCCGGGGTTCACCGTCGTAGGGCAGGCTGGATCGCTGGCCGAGGCGCGTACGATGCTTGACGGGGTAGACGTAGCGATCGTAGATCTAAACCTGCCAGACGGCTACGGCGGGGAGATTATCAAGGAGATGCGCGATGCTAGCCCGCACGCGATGGTGCTTGTACTGAGCGCCTATTTCGACCGTGTGGAGATCGCTCGGGCGGTCGAGTCTGGGGCTGCGGGGGTTCTTCACAAGTCGGCTGGGATAGACGAGGTCGTGGAAGCTGTGCGCCGCTTGAGGGCCGGGGAGACGCTGCTGCCCTTGGAGGAGGTCGTGGAGCTGCTGAGGTTCGCTAGCTCTCGCAGGGAGCAGGAGCAAGAGGCTAGCCAGGCCATAGCTCAACTCACACCCCGTGAGAAGGAGGTGCTCAAGGCGCTAGCTGAAGGTCTCGATGGTAAGGAGATTGCCAGGCAGCTCAACATAAGTCTCCCCACGGAGCGTAACCACATGGCGAGCATATTAGCCAAACTGGGGATGCATTCGAGACTGCAGGCACTCGTGTTCGCTCTGCGCCACGGTGTGGTGGATGTTCGTTGAACAATCCCCCCTCGTCTGTACCGCTCGTTTGCTCTTTGACTCGTATATGTAGGGAAAACGTACATAGTCGGGAAGTGAGAGAACCTTAGGGCACTATTGACGTCGTTTCTCGGTATGATTGATTCGTGATCGTGGACAATCTCATCTACGTCGACGGCCGGTGGCTACGGAACCTCGCTTGTTATGAGAAACGTGGGAGACAGTGCATGAGCGGAGCAGGGTGGCCCCGATCAGTATATGGGCCATCGAGGAGGAGTTTGAAGTCGTTGCTGAGAACTTCGAGCTACACCCGTTGGCGAGGGGCCGAAGCATATCGAGGCTCCCTGTGAGCTCCGGGAGGGAGTCCAGCATAAACAGTGAGTCTTTGCAGGACCGAGTCGCGGTGGTGACCGGTGCCTCTAGCGGCATCGGGGCGGCGGTGGGTCGCGCTCTCGGACGCGAAGGCGTGCACGTAGCGCTGGCGGCGCGCCGGCCGGACGCGTTGCATGAAGTGCAAGCCGGACTCGACCAGCAGCGCGGTGCGGCAAAGAGCTTGGTCGTGCCCACCGACGTTACGGATCGTCGGCAGGTTAAGTCGCTAGTAGCACGTACCGAACAAGAGCTCGGCCCGATCGACATCCTCGTCAACTGCGCGGGAGTTATGTTCTATACACTGATGCGGAACCTGCGCCAGGACGAATGGGAGCGGACCGTGGAGGTGAACTGCAAGGGGGCGCTCAACTGTATCGGCGCGGTGCTCCCCGGGATGCTCGCCCGGGGGCGAGGGCATATCGTCACGATCTCCTCGGACGCGGGAAGGAGGGTCTTTCCAGGTCTCTCGGTCTATTCAGCCAGCAAGTTCTTCGTCGAGGCGCTCTCGCAAGGGCTTCGCCTGGAGACGGCCGGTACCGGGATCAAGGTGACCACCGTTCAGCCGGGGAACGTAGCCACGGACTTATCCTCCCTCAGTACCGACGCCGAAGCGCTCGAACTGTACGCGCAGCCGAGCGGGGCTCGTGTTCTGGACCCGGAAGATGTCGCCGGATCGGTTCTCTACGCCTTGAGGCAGCCGGATCACGCCGCCGTCAACGAGATCCTGGTCGAGCCGCGCGACGAGCCGGTCTGATCTGTGACCGGTGCGCTTTCGGGTCTGGTGACGCACCGCTACGCTGATCTTGAGGACGCACGGCTGCACTACGTGGAGGCGGGGGAGGGGCCGCTTGTGGTGCTCCTGCACGGCTTCCCGCAGTTCTGGTACATGTGGCGGTTCCAGATCCCGGCCCTCGTCCAGGCCGGCTTCCGAGTGGTCGCCCCGGACATGCGCGGCTACAACCTCTCTAACAAGCCACCGAAGGTCTCAGACTACCAGGTCGAGCTGCTCGCGCGCGACGTGGAACGCCTGATCCGGGCGTGTGGGGAAGAGACTGCCACGGTGGCCGGCCATGACTGGGGCGCTATGGCGGGATGGGTTGTCGCCATGATGCACCCGGAGAGGGTTGAGCGGCTCGGGATACTGAACCTCCCACATCCGCATCGCTTCGCGCGCGGGCTGCTCAGGCCCGCGCAACTGCTGAGGAGCTCGTACATGTTCTTTTTTCAGATCCCCAGTCTGCCGGAGAAGGCTCTGGGCGCGAGCAACTTTGCCTCCCTCCGTTACGCGCTGCGCAACGAGCCGGTGCGTCCGGAGACGTTCTCCACGGAGGACATCGACCGGTACACCGAAGCTCTGGCGAGGCCGGGGGCGTTGACCGCTGCCCTCAACTACTATCGCGCCCTCTTCCGCCGGAACCCGTTCGAGAGTCGGAGGCTGCTACAGAGGATCGAGGCGCCCGTGCTCGTGATCTGGGGCGAGAAGGACCGCGTGTTGGGCGCGGATCTAGCCGAGCCCGACCGCTACTGGGTCCCGAACCTCCGGATGGAACGGTTACCGGACGCGGGTCACTTCGTCGCGGAGGACCGGCCGGAGAAGGTCAACGCCCTGCTGCTCGACTTCCTCGGCGCCCCGATACGGGTTGCATAACCCGGGGACGATGGGTAGTCAGGGCAGGACAATGGGTCAAGAGGACGAAGGACGAAAGGAGACGAGATGACGGACAGAGCCGAGCAGAGGGCGACCATGGTGAATGCGCTTAGGGAGGAGCCGGGCTCTTACGCCAGGATGCTGGAGGACGGGACGGGAGTAATCTACAGGATACGTCCCTCCGATGGCGGGTTCGCCGCCGGGTGAGAGCATACGAGAGGAGGGAACCTCGCTGAGAGCCACGATAAGGAGTTCTCAGCTCACGCCGACGCCCTCAAGTATCTCGAAGAGAACTTCGACGCGCCGCTCGACCGCGAGTAGAGGCGTCGCGGTAAGGTCTTCTCGGCGAGGGGTTTCCTCGTCCGACAGCGAGCTATTCTAGTATCCGCTGCGGGACTCCTTGGGGCGCTGTGAAGCCTCTGCGCGATGCTAGAATGGAGGGGAGCAGGCAAGCGAGCCATGAGGATTTACCAGTTGCAGACTCAGGAGAAGAGGACCTACCAGGCGGTCATAGGGTTGGAGTTCCACGTACATCTGGCTACCCGGACGAAGATGTTCTGTTCCTGCCGGGTGACCTACGGAGAGGAGCCGAACACTTACACCTGCCCGGTCTGCCTCGGACATCCGGGGGCGCTACCGGTCACCAACGAGAAGGCCGTCGAGCTCGGGGTGATGGCGGGGCTCGCCTTGAACTGCGAGGTAGCGCCACGAGCGGTCTTCGCGCGCAAGAACTACTTCTATCCCGACCTGCCTAAGGGGTATCAGATCTCCCAGTTCGACGCCCCGATCTGTACTAACGGGTACCTCGACGTCCCCGTCCCAGAGGGGACCGTGCGCGTCGGTATCACGCGCGTCCACCTCGAAGAGGACGCGGCCAAGAACGTTCATGTCGGCGAGTCGGGCCGGATGCACGGCTCGGTCGGCAGCCTGGTGGACTACAATCGGGGCGGCACCCCGCTCATAGAGATCGTCACGGAGCCGGATATACCCTCGCCCGAGGCCGCGAGGGCTACCGCTAACCACCTCAAGGCTATCCTGCAGGCCATAGGCGTCTCGGAGGCCGACATGGAGAAGGGCCAGCTCCGCTGCGACGCCAACGTCAGCATTCGTAACCCCGACGGTACCTTCGGCACCAAGACCGAGCTCAAGAACATGAACTCCTTCCGCTTCGTCGAGCGGGGACTCATCAGGGAGCTGGAGCGCCAGCAGGAGATCCTGGAGGCCGGGGGCCGCGTCACGCAGGCGACGATGCACTACGATCCCGTGACCGACGAGGTGCACGAGCTCCGGAGCAAGGAGTATGCTCACGACTACCGTTACTTCCCCGAACCTGACCTCCTACCCCTGGAGCTGAACGAGGCGTGGGTGCGCCAGATAAAGAGCCGCCTCCCCGAGCTCCCGGAGGAACGTAAGGCTCGCCTCGTCGAGCAGTACGGGCTCTCGGAGTACGATGCTGGCGTTTTGACCGCGGATGGAGATCTCGCGGGCTTCTACGAGGAGGTCGCGGCGCAGGCCGATCCCAAGCAGGCCGCTAACTGGGCGACCGGCGAGCTGCGCGCGCGTCTGAACGAGGCGGGCGTCGGGATTACGGACTCGAAAGTCGAGCCGGGTCACTTGGCCGAGTTGATCGGGCTAGTGGAGAACGGGGTCGTCTCCCGGTCCGCTGGCAAGGACGTGCTCGGCATCGTTTTCGAGACCGGTGACTCTCCCTCTACCGTCGTCGAGCGTGAGGGGCTCGCCTCGATGGGCGGCGACGAGCTAGCCGGGGTAGTGGAAGAGGTGATCTTCGCCAACCCGGACGAGGCCGAGAGGGTTCGAGGCGGCGACAAGAAGGTTATCGGCTTCCTGGTCGGTAAGGTAATGAAGGCGACCCGCGGCAACGCCGACGGCGGCCGGGTGCGTCAGCTACTCATGGAGAAGCTTGGCGGCTAACACCCGCTCGCCGGGGGACGATAAGTCCCGCGGTTCTACGCCCCGCATCTTCGTCCCGATTCCCTCCGAGGCGCTCGGATACATCGGCTCCATCCTAGAGGCTGGCGGCGAGCCGATGGTGTTCGGTCTGCCGGCGGAACGTCCTGCGGGCGGCGTCGCGCTTCATCGAGAGTGGGTCGCGGACTGGGCCGAGACCTTCTGCTCGGCCAACAGGCTCGACGCCCTGTTGATAAGCTCTACGGAGCCGGCGGAGCTCACAGGATTGTTGATAGCCGCGCTGCGGCTCGACCTTCCGGCGGTCGTCGTGCCGGCGAGAGATCCCTTTTCTATCGCCCTTACGGCTCTGGGCCTGGCGCCCGTCTCCGACGATGCTGCGAAGGTTTGCGTCGAGCTCGCCCTCAGGGGCGGGCCGCGGCCGCGAGAGCTAGTTGGGGGTTTCTCCCTGGCGAACGCGCTGCGTTCGGGATTGGCCTCGGGCGCCGGCCCCGAGCTGCTCGTGCACCTCGCCGCTATCGCGCACGAGGCCGGGGCGGGCGGATTCTCCCGCATGATCCGGGTTCTCGCCCCGGAGAGCCCGAAGGTGGTAGAGCTTGAGTCCGCCTGGTTCGAGAGCTACGGCATCGCTGGCCTCTTCGCCCACCTCGGTGACGTGTTGCACGACACCGGTAGCGTGACAGGACGGCTAAAGGATGGCTTGCCGATCACCCCTCCACCTCCCGAGGCAGCGGGCCCGCGTCTGGTCTTCGTCAAGGGCAGGGCGTCCGGTACCGAGGTTGTCTGCCGGGCGGATGAAGGTACGTCGGAGATCTCAGGCGATTGTCGCTTCTTCGTCTCTGAGAAGGATGCCGTTCGGGGGGTAGAGGGGGGCTCTGTCGAGCCTTCAGATCTACTCGTCGTGGCCGGCTGTGGGCCGCGCGGAGGACCGGGGCTGCTCCGGCTCGACCGACTAGGCGAAGCTTTGGTTGAGGCTAGTATGGACGTTCCCGTACTGACGGACGGGGTGCCCCCCGAAGGTCTTCCGGGCGTCTGGGCCTCACTGATGATGCCGGAAGCGGCGGCGGGCGGCGTGATCGGACGTCTGCGAGACGGGGATGCCCTAAGGCTGGATCTCGTGGAGGGACTCATTCGGACTGGAATCCTGGCCGAGGAGATTCGTCGAAGGGAGCCCTACTCCTTCTCCGCGCCCTCAGGGTTCGGCTACGCTGTCAGGCACGCCCGGAGAGCCTTGCCGGCGCTCGAAGGGGCCGGTTTCGGCTAGCGGTCTGACATGCGGGAGGTTATCCGTCCCGGCTCATATTACGCAGCCTGCTAGTCGCTGATCCTTACACTAACGGCCTGAGCAGGCATTAAAGATCTATATGTTTTGTACCGATATTAGAGAGAGTTGAAGAGCAAAACGAGGCTCGCTGATTTAGGGTGAGTAGCAAGCGCGTTGAAGGAGGATCATGTTTCATGAGTCACGCTGAGATGAGCGTCGCGGCGAGCTGGGACCTGGGTCTAGTCGCGCGCTCCTACGTGGTCGCCGTCCTCGCGTCCTACACTGCCCTGGACAGCACGAACAGGAGCAGCGCGAAACTGCTAGAGAGGCGAGCGTTGCGGAAAAGCCCCTGACAGGCCGGCGTCGCCTCCGCCTTTAGCCCTCGCTCTTGCGGTGAGCCTTGCCGCTCGTAGATACTGCTCGTTCGGGGACTGTAATAGGTTAGGTAGAACTGCTTTATCAGAGCTAGTCTTCGGGCATCTGGTGAGATAGCAACAGTTTGTAGATTACCTGCCCCTGAATGTAGCCATCTCAAAGGATAATGTCTAGAATAGACACCTGGTTGTCCGCAGTAATGAGAGGAATCTTCGTACCCATGATGAACAAATACCGTTTGATGTCGCCTGGACCCACGCCAGTACCGCCAGAGGTCTCGGCGGCGGGCGCATTGCCCATCATCCACCATCGCACGCCGGAGTTCGGCGAGGTGTTTACCCGGGTGAACGAGAACCTCAAGCGCGTGTTCTTGACCGATAACGACATCTTTACCTACGCGGCGAGCGGGACCGGGGCTTTCGAGGGCGCGATCCAGAACCTCTTCTCGCCCGGCGACAAGGTGCTCGTGGTGAACAACGGTAACTTCGGGAACCGCTGGGTGAAGATGAGCCAGGCGTTCGGCCTCCAGGTCACGGAGTTGAAGTATGACTGGGGCGTGAAGGCGGACAACGACGAGGTCGCCGAGGCGCTGTCCAACGACCAAGAGATAAAGGCCGCGATGTGCGTCCTCTCGGAGACCTCGACGGGGACTGTGAACGACATCGAGGGCTTCGCGAGGGCGACGGAGAACGTCGTCACCATAGTGGACGCGGTCTCGGGGCTCGGGGCCTGTCCGCTCCGCACTGATGACTGGGGTGTCGACGTGGTGGTCGCGGGCTCGCAGAAGGCGCTCATGACGCCCCCGGGCCTCGGGTTCGTGAGCGTGAGCGAGCGGGCAATGCGGATGCACGCGGAGTCCACGATGCCGCGCTACTATTTCGACTGGACGGCCGCCAGGAAGGCGTACGCCAAGGAGCCGCCCCAGACGCCGTGGACGCCAGCGGTCAGCGTAATCATCCAGCTCGACCTGGCGCTTCAGCAGATCATCAACGAGGGTATCGAGGAGGTCTTCCAGCGGCACATCCTGCTCGGGCGGGCCTCGCGCGAGGGGATCAAGGGTATGGGCCTGAAGCTCTTTGGGCCGGATGAGGATCTGAACTCTGCCGTAACCGCGGCTTACGTCCCGGAGGGCATCGACGGCAAGCAGTTCGTCAAGATGCTCTTCAGGGAGCACGGGATACAAATTGCTGGCGGGCAGGGACCACAGGAGGGCAAGATCTTCCGTATCGGCCACTGTGGTTACTTCGACGCCTACGACATCATCGCCACGATAGCCGCCGCTGAGTTGGCTTTGGAGTCCCTAGATCATCCGGTCGAGCTAGGCAGGGGCGTGGGCGCCGCCCAGCGGGTCTTCTCGAAGAGCGGGGTGACCGCGTGAAGAGGGTTCTTATAACCGAGGCCCTCGCCGAGAGCGGGGTCGAGCTACTAAGGAAGGACTTCGAGGTAGACGTGCTCCTCGGCCTGAGCCACGAGGAACTGCTCGAGAAGATCGGCGAGTACGACGGCCTCATCATCCGCAGCGCTACTCAGGTAACCGCCGAGGTCATCGAGAGGGCGGAGAGCCTCAAGGCAGTAGGCCGGGCCGGTATCGGGGTGGACAACATAGACATCGAGGCCGCGACCAAGCGCGGTATCATCGTCGCCAACGCTCCCGAGAGCAACACAATAGCAGCTGGCGAGCATACGTTGGGTCTGATGCTCGCGGCGGCGCGACACATCCCGGCTGCGTACGAGTCTCTGCGCGGCGGGGAGTGGAAGCGGAGCAAGTTCAAGGGCGTCGAGGTCGCCGGGAAGACGCTCGGGCTCATCGGCCTGGGGCACGTCGGCCAGATCGTGGCTCGCGGCGCGCTGGGGATGAGGATGCGGGTGCTCGCCTACGACCCTTACGTCTCCGAAGACCGGATGCGCGACATGAACGTCGGACGCGCCGAGACGGTCGATGAAGTGCTCGCGCAGTCCGACTTCGTCTCTCTGCACGTCCCGCGCAACCCGCAGACGACGGGTATGATCAACGCGGAGGCTCTTGAGAGGATGAAGCCCTCCGCCTACCTCATAAACGTCGCGCGCGGCGGTATCGTGGACGAAGTCGACCTTTACAATGCGCTTAAGGAGGGGACTATAGCCGGCGCGGCCCTCGACGTGTTCAGGGAGGAGCCGACGACCGAGTCCCCGCTCTTCGCGCTCCCGAACGTGGTCGTCACGCCCCATCTGGGGGCTAGCACGGTCGAGGCTCAGGACCGGGCGGGTGTTACGGCCGCGGAGCAGGTCGGGGTTGCCCTACGCGGGCAGGTACCCATGAACGCCATCAACGCGCCCGTTCCGGTAGGGGAGGGGGCTGAGTTCGTCGCCCAGTTCTCGGAGCTGTGCGAGACGCTCGGGCGGGTGCTTTATCAACTCACCGACAAGCCCGGCAGCTCGTTGAAGATCGAGTACAGGGGTGAGATCTCCGGCTTCGACACGCGCTTGTTAGACGTGTCGGTGGTCAAGGGGCTCCTCTCCTCGATGGTCCACGAGCCCCTGAACTTCGTGAACACGCCCGCTCTGGCCAAAGAGAGGGGAATGAAGGTAGAGACCGCCCGCATCTCCGATAGCTCGGACTACACTAACCTCGTCACCTTGCGATTGGGCGCAGGGGACGGTGGAGAGAGCGTCGTGAGCGGGACCTTGCTCGGTCCCCGGATGCAGCAGCGTATTATCGATGCCTTCGGCTTTACGGTGGACATCGTGCCGCAGGAGTATACGCTCTTTATCCGCAACGAGGATATGCCCGGCATGATCGGCAGGATCGGAACTATCCTGGGCGAGCACGGGATCAACATCGGCAACATGGCCGTCGGGCGCACCGCCCCCGGTGCCCCCGCCGCGATGGCGATAACGGTAGATGAGCCGATCCCGGCTGAGGTACTCACGACCCTGCGAGAGATGCCCGGCTTCACCGATGCCAGGGCCGTAACCCTCTAGCGCTTCGATGGCGAACGTAGACGAGATCCTCGCGCGCTACCGGCCCTACGGCCCTGTGTTCAGACCGGGCGAGAAGGCCCCGGTAAGCGGTACATTCGTATGCGACCGGGGGACGATGCTCCCCCCGGTCCGCGTCCAGATCACCAAGGGTGAGCAGTTCCCGGAGGCCGAGGGGCTGGGGCAACACACCCGCTGGCGGGGAACCGACAGCCAGGCGTAAGCGTCTCGACAGCCGAGGACCAAAGGAGACGTCTCCTTGTTCTTCCTCATGAGTAGAAGCATCGCAAACCTAACCTACGTCTAGCTTGCCGATGCTTGGTTAGAGCCCGACCCTACTACTCCTGCGATGCTTCTTTAACTGTTCTCGGAAGCATACATACGAACGAGCGCTGCGCTCGGACAAGCGTTTGTATAAGATGTCTTTGGGAATGAAGCGTGATCCATAGCGGATTAGCCTGCGTATTGATAAGCTAAGTTCGTATCTTCTGCTGACTCTGGGGAGAGTAAAGCAAAATGAGTAAGAATCCTCTGTACAACCTCTCACCGGGAGAGGCACTTGGAGACTCTCCTTTGCTACGCGTTCTGATAGATTTCCTGCAAGATTGTATCTACGTTAAAGACGTTCAAGGGTGCTACGGCTTTAGCAACTTCGCGTACGCAAAGAAGGTAGGGGCTGCGGACCCGGAGGAGATCGTCGGGAGGTCGGATCTCGACCTTTACTCCGAAGAGTTGGCGGAGCGCTATCGCGCGGAAGAACACGAGATCGTTCGTTCGGGACAGCCTGCCACCGATAGAGAAGAATCTAGCGTAGACGAGGAAGGCAACAGAAGGTGGAGCGTAACTACCAAGGTACCTCTACGCAACGGCGACGGGGAGATCGCATGGCTCCTAAGCATATCCAGGGATATAACGAGACAAAAGGAAGCGGAGGATGCTCTACGTAAGAGTGAGGAGCGGTTTTGGTCCCTCTCCGCCTCGTCTTCGCTAGGCATATTCTTAACGGATGCCGAGGGGCGTTACGTCTATACCAACCGTATCTTGCAAGAGATATGCGGGTGCTCACATGAGGAGGCGCTCTGAGAGGGTTACGCGTGGTTCGTACACCCTAAAGATCGGGAGCGGGCCGAGGCCGACTGGATCCGGCAGGCGGCTGCGGGAAGAGAATGGTGCCAGGAGCATCGGTTTTGCGCCCTGATAACGGCGGCGTTCGTTGGGTGAGCGTGCGCACGGCGCCTATAGGCCGCGATCAAGAGATAATCGGCCACGTAGGGACCGTCGAGGACATAACCGAGCGTAAGCGAGCGGAGGAGAAGCTCATAGAGAGCGAGAAGCGTTTTCGCTCCCTTATCCAGAACGCCTCGGACGTTATTACGATTCTAGATAAGTACGGGAACATCTGCTACGAGAGCCCGGCTGTCGAGCGAGTGCTGGGCTTTCGTCCTGAGGAGCGGGTCGGGGAGAACACCTTCGACTACTTTCACCCGGACGACAAGAAGCTTTGCGAAGGATAATTTTGCCGTCGCCTTGGGCGCCCCCGGACAGGCACAACGTCCCGTGGAGCTGCGGCTCCGCCACAGGGACGGCTCCTGGCGTTGCGTGGAGACGATACGCACCAACCTCCTGGATGACCCGGACGTAAAGGGGTTGTTGGCCAATTATCGGGACATAACCGAGCGCAAGCGGGCGGAGGAGAGACTCAAGGAGAGCGAAGAACGCCACCGGGCGGTAGTCGAGCAGAGCGTGGAGGGGATCTACTTGTTCGACCCGGACGACGGGCGTGTCCTCGAATCGAACCAAGCCTTCCAGGAGTTACTCGGGTATGCCGCCGACGAGCTGCCAGAGATGGCTATCTACGACTTTATCGCTCACGAGCGCGAGAACATAGATCGAAACGTCAGGCGCGACCACGCGGAGAGGCGTCGCGACAAGGGTGAGCGTAAGTACCGCCGGAAGGACGGGTCGCTGCTAAGCGTCGAGGCGAGCGCGACCGTGGTCCCTTACGGAGATGAAGAGGCGGTGTGCTGTGTAGTTCACGAGGTTACCGAGCGCAAGGAGGCCGAGATAGCCTTGCGCAAAGGCGAGGCTAGGCTAGCGGAGGCGCAGCGGATCGCTCACCTTGGCAGTTGGGAGTGGAGCGTAGAGACCGACGAGGTGTTCTGGTCCTACGAGGTCTTTCGGATCTACGGCTACGAACCTGGAGAGTTTGAGCCCGACGTCGACAAACTCATGGATCTGGTACATCCCGACGACAGGGAGATGGTCGCCAAAAACATACACGGTGCCCTTTACAAGCACAAGCCTTACGAGTTCGACCATCGCATAGTAAGGCCGGGAGGCGAGGAGCACGGCGTGCATCGCCAGGCCAAGGTCTACTCCGACGAGGAGGGGAATCCGTCGCGGATGGTAGGCACCGTTCACGACATCACCGAACGAATAGAGGCCGAGGCAAGACTGCGGGAGAGCGAGGAGAGGTTCCGCACGGCCTTCATGGACGCTCCTATAGGCGTGGCACTCGTAGGGCTCGACGGACGCCGCCTCAGGGTCAACCGCGCCCTTTGCGAGATGCTCGGCTACACGGAGGAGGAGTTGCTCGGCGGAGACTACGCGGAGGTTATCCACCCGGACGACCAGGAGATCAGCGCACAACCTTCGGAGGGTATTAGAGAGAGGGCAAGGAAGCTACACTCTAGAGAGGCGCTACTTGCACTCAAAGGGGCGCGAGGTGTGGAACCTCACCAGCGTCTCGCCCGTACAGGACTCCCAGGGCGAGCCGAGCCACCTGGTGTGTCTGCACCAGGACATAACGGAGCGAAAGGCCCTGGAAGAGTATCTAGAGCACCAGGCATTCCACGACTCCCTTACCGGGTTACCAAACCGGGCGTTGGTGCTGGATCGGCTGGAGCACGCGCTGGCCGGGGCGGGGAGGAAGGGGGGATCGGTCGCGGTGCTCTTCGTAGACCTTGACGACTTCAAAATGTTCAACGACTCGCTGGGGCATGACGCGGGGAGCGACGTGCTGGTGGAGGCAGCGGAACGGTTGAAGGGGACCGTGAGGCCGGGGGATACGATCGGGAGGGTCTTCGGGGACGAGTTCGCCGTTTGCTGGAGGCGCCTGCCGGTATAGAAGAAGCCCAACGAGTAGCGGAGCGGATTCGCGAGGCCCTGTGCACACCTCTCGAGGTCGACGGACAAGAGGTGTTCGTGAGCCCTAGCATAGGGATTGCCCGCGGCGAGACCGACCGGGACCAACCGAAAGAGATTTTGCGACAGGCGGACCTGGCGATGTACGAGGCCAAGAGCCGTGGCAAGGCCGCCTTCGCGGTGTACAGCCCCAGCATGAACACGCGCCGCGTAGAGCGCTTGGACCTGGACAGAGATCTGCGTCGAGCTATCGAGCGCGAGGAGTTTGAGGTCCACTACCAGCCGGTGGTCGAGCTGAGCACCGGAGGGATCAACGGCTTCGAGGCGCTGGTCCGTTGGAGACACCCGGAGCGAGGATTAATCCCTGCCTCGGAGTTCATAGTGCTCGCGGAGGAGACAGGCTTGATCCGCCCGATAGGCCGGCGGGTTATCGAAGAGGCCTGCAGGCAGGCCAAAGAGTGGCGCGAGCGTTACCCGGGCAGGGCGCCCATCATGAGCGTAAACCTCTCGGCGGATCAGTTTAGCCGCCAGCCCGACCTTATCCCGAAGGTCCTAAATAGTACCGGGCTGGACCCCAGTGCGCTGCAGTTGGAAATCATCGAGCGGGTGGTGATGGACGACGCAGAGTTCTCCTTGGGTAAGCCCCGAATGTTGAAGGGTATGGGAGTCAGCTTCGCGATCGACGACTACGGCATGGGGTACTCCTGTTTGTACTACCTCAAGCGTATGCCGGTTGACTACCTGAAGATAGACCGGGCGTTCATCATAGGGCTCGGGGAGGGAGACCCGGGCGACGAAGCGATAGTCTCGGGAACGATTAGCCTCGCGCACGCCTTGGGCCTGAAGGTGGTCGCTGAAGGCGTAGAGACTGAAGGGCAGCTGGAAAGGCTCAAGGATCTGGGGTGCGATCTGGCCCAGGGCCATTATCTGGCCAAACCTCTCCCGAGCGAAGCCGCGGACAAACTATTGGAGGATGGCGCCTCGTGGTAGAAGCGCTCCACGAGCGCTAAGGGAGTGCCAACGCAACCGCTGAACGAGCGATAGTAGCCTTGCGGGGCGTCGCCTGACCGCCTGATATAGAATTCTCCTACCATGTTCCGGTTAGGGAGACTCGCGATGGGCAAGGGGAAAGGGACCGGGTTCGGGACGACCCTCGTTCTGGCGCTCGTTATCGTGATCCTCTCGATGGCTCTGGGCGTGGGGCTAGCCTGGTATGGAGGCCGGCTCCCCATCCTTGGCGCTCTCTTCGGCGACGGGGGCATCAAGACTACGACGAGTCCGGTCGTCGTCGAAGGCGTGCAGGAGCTCGACAGGCTCGCGACGGTGCGCTGGACTGAGTCCGTAGTCGTCACCAAGGAGAGGGGCGACAGCTCGCTGGAGAAAGTCCTTACCGGAGAGAAGATCGTGCTCGTCGCGACGGGTGAGGTGGAGGCGGGCGTGAACCTGGCCTCCCTCGGCGAGGACGAGGTCGAGGTAGACGGAGAGAGGGTGACCATACGGCTGCCCGAGCCCGAGATACTCTCGTCCAGCCTGGACGAGGACAAGACCGCCGTCTATGACCGAGACCAGGGCGTCTTGAGGTTCCGGACAGACGACGAACTGGTCGGGGAGGCGCGCCGGGAGGCGGAGGCGGAGATCACCACCACCGCTGAGGAGAACGGCATCCTGGACTACGCGAGCAGCAACGCCGAGGACAGCATCCGGGCCTTCGTGACCACCCTGGGATTCGAAGAGGTAGAGTTCGTCTCTTAGAGCTCTCCATCTGATCGGTATTTCTGTCCTCTACGTCCAGGGTGTCCTGGCGTCAAGCAGAATTGAAATCCGTATACTGGGAGGTGTGCATGAAGATCGGCTACTTTCTATCGTGCGAGGAGTGGGGACCGCGGGAGTTACTGGAGCAGGCCCGGATGGCCGAGGAGGCTGGTTTTGAGGCGTTGTGGATCTCTGACCACTACCATCCTTGGGTCGAGGCGCAGGGGAACAGCCCGTTCGTGTGGAGCGTGATCGGAGGCCTCTCCCAAGTTACCCGTAACGTAAAGGTCGTTACCGCCGTTACCTGCCCGACCATGCGTATCCACCCGGCCGTCATGGCACAGGCCGCCGCAACCTCTGCGGTGATGCTTCCGGGCCGCTTCGAGTTTGGTGTGGGATCTGGCGAAGCGCTCAACGAGCATATTTTCGGTGACCCCTGGCCCTCGACCGACGTGCGCCTCGAGATGCTGGAGGAGGCTATAGAGGTCATACGTCGCCTGTGGGAAGGTGGCACACAGGATCACGAAGGCAAGCATTACGTGGTCGAGAACGCCCGCCTCCACACGCTCCCCGAGGAGCCGCCCCCGATCCTGGTCTCCGGTTTTGGTCCTAAAGCCACCCGGCTCGCCGCGAGAGTAGGCGACGGCTACGTGAACGTCTCGCCGAACGCCGAACTCTTGAATCTCTTCCGCTCTTCGGGCGGCGGCGACAAGCCGGCTCACGGCGCTTTCAAAGTCTGCTACGGCGAGGAGGAGGCGGAGTGCCGCGAGACAGCCCACCGTCTCTGGCCCAACGAAGCGCTCCCCGGCGAGCTCGGCATGGTTTTGCCGACGCCCGCACACTTCGAGCAGGCCGCCGAGCTGGTCACCGAGGAGATGGTCGCCCAAGCGATCCCCTGCGGGCCGGACTCCGAGCCGCACCGCGAGATGATCCGCCAGTACGCTGATGCGGGCTACGACGAAGTCTACGTTCAGCAGGTCGGGGGTAACTTCGAAACCTTCTTCGACCTTTACGAGAAGGAGATTCTGCCGGAGTTCCGCTAGGGTTGCCGTGCAGTACCGAGAGCGACGACAGCTGCCTCAGTCCGGATCGTCTTGGTCCAGCAGGGCGCCCAGGACCACGTTGATGCCCGGCAGCGATGCTCATGCTTCTTTTTCAGGTGGCGTAGATAATCCTTCTCGTTGGACGTTCTCAAAGAAGTACGCTAGGTCGTAGGCATAGCTGGCTTGAAGAGTGACCTCTGGAAAGGGGCGTCCTGAGCGTGACCGATAGCAAGCCCGACGACCGGAGAACGTGACTCCGGACCCAACGGCCTGCCTGTGAGCGGTAGGCGGCTATGAAAACAATCTACTCATTGATCCAACAACGCTTTGTTGTCCGTATTTTCTTTAAGAAGGAGGTATTTATGGACCAACAACCACCACACCAGGTGACAGAAAGCCAGCCAATAGCAGAGACCAGCAGAGGACATTACATCCTGGAGATCCTCGGGATAGTGTCCTTCTTCATGCTCGCGCTACTTGTGGGCACGGAGGTCTACCAGGGGATGGCGACCTTTGGGTACCTGTGGCTCCTGCCGGTCATCGCAGTCATCGCGTACCTGGCGGCGGACTTTATCTCCGGGTTCGTGCACTTTCTGGCGGACAATTTTGGATCTTCCGAGATGCCGATCATCGGACCCGGCTTCATTAGCGGGTTTCGCGATCACCATGTGGATCCCAAGGGCATCACTCGCCACGACTTCGTAGACACCAACGGCAACAACAGCCTGGTGAGCCTCCCCTTCATGCTGCTGGCGTGGCTCGTGGTGCCTATCGAGACAACGGTAGGCGGATATCTCTTCGGGGCGTTCTTTCTCTTGGTAAGTCTCGCTGTGTTCCTGACGAACCAGTTTCACAAGTGGGCGCACATGGAAGATCCCCCGTCCTTCGCGGTCTGGTTGCAGAGACGCGGCCTGATCCTCTCTGAAGAGCACCACGACATCCATCACGCAAGCCCTTACGATACCTACTACTGCATCACCGTAGGAGTGTGGAACCCGCTGCTAGATCAAACCCGGTTCTTCGAGCGAACTGAGCGACTGCTCCGGCGCGTTATCCCTGGTGCAGACGCTCGGCTCCGGGTCGAAAGAGAGGGCAGCCTCAACGAGCGATGAAAGACCAACGAGACAGGTTTTCGCCCGAGTGAACGGGCCCCACGTGACCGCGACCCACGTAATAGATAATCCATAAGCTCGATGACACGAGAGGTGTAGTATCGGAGTTGCGATGGAGGCGGAGGCGCCGGTAAGAGACCCGGCGCCTCCTTTGCGCTCACCGGCGTCGACTTCATGCGGGTGCGTCGGAAGAGAGGGTACGGCTCTCTCTTCTGCGCGGTCGGTTACTAGACAGGTTCCTGAACAGGGCCAGAGCCACGGGCACAACGGCGACCAGCGCGGCGCCGGTCGTGAACAGCGAGGCATCGTACTGGTTTACGACTACCGCAACCAGCGCCCAAAGGACAGCTGCCGCGTATGGCAGGTAGCCGTGCAGCGGCGCGTCTCTACCGGCCATGAGCACTGCCGAGGCCAGCAAACCGCCTGCCAGTAGAAGGGCGGCACCGATTAAGGCCTCGCCTGTGCCCCCTCCAAGTAGCCCGAGGGCGACGAAGGTCGTCGCGAAGCCCACCAGGGTGGCGGCGGTGATCCAGCCAAACAGCAGACCGAACGGCAGAGCGACCAGCCAGCGCTCTGCTCCGTCGAGCCTGCGCTCGCGGATGGTACGAACCAAGCGGAGGTAGGCGAGGGCCGAGAACGCGAAGATGCCCACTATTACTATCTGCGCCAGGATGAATTGTCGCGCCGGGAACAGAATCTCCCACAGGCCGTTAGAGATGAACGCTCCGGCCGAAAACCATCCGACGCGCCGCAGCAGCAGGTTGTCCCGGTTGGCTGGTAGCGCCTGGTAAGCGGCGTAGGCCAGGCAGAGCAGGAAGATGGGACCCCATATCGTGAACGCGTAGTTGGCGGGGACCACCAGCGTGCTGTTTTCGGCGGAGACCCGCCCTACCGCCTCGCTCGTCAGGACCGGCGCCCCGATCTGAAAGAACGCCCCGAAGACGTTCGCCGCCTGGCGCGCCACGTCTTGCCTATTTTTGTCGTCCATCTATTCCTCCTGTACGTTGGTCGGGTCCGAAAACGCATTCACTGCCCAAGTTCGAACAGGTTTTGTCGCTGCGGCTCTTCGTATCTACCTTCTCTGCGGCTGGTAACCCAATAGCTCATCGGGGTTGCGGACGGCCTGGTAGGCTGCGACCGGTGTCGCGAGCGTCAGCCATGCGAGGAGCGAGCTCAGAGAGAGGGCGATCTTCCGGTCGTTCTTCAGGCTCAGAAGTACGCTGGCTATCGTCAGGAGCCACATGGCCGCCGTCCATACGAAAGCGAGTATCGGGCTTCTCTTGCGGAAGTAGACATAGCTGAACGTCGAGAATAAAACCCAACTCGCTCCTTGCAGCCACAGCAAAACTCGTCGGTTGGGGGCAGCCTCTGGCTGATTGAGAAGTCTCAGGTTCCCCCACAACGTACTCGCGTTGTTCGCCACCCAGACCGGAGCAAAGGCCCATGAGGGCGGCGCGAAGGACGCCTGCTCGAAGCTCTCGTAGAAACGCCGGTCCTCCGTGCGACGTCCCGACAGACCCGAGGCCAGATTGACGGTCAACCCAAAGCCCAACGCGTGATACCAGCGGTACCGCTCGGGCCGGAATGCCTCGTCGAACGCCTTACTTATCCGCCCTTGTTTCATACTCTTGATCTCCTTCTTTCGACAGCTAGCTTCCGGCCGCGCCGGAGAGAACTTCAAGCGGCGACATCGGTACGAGCAGCCGTGTCGTCGTTACCCTGGCGTGACCAATCGCCTGGGAGCCGTCCGAGCAGAGCTAACACCACGGGCACGGCGGCGACCAACGCCGCGGCCGTAGTCAGGATCGAGGCGTCGTACTTGTTCACGACCACCCCGACGAGCGCCCACAGCACGGTAGCCGCATACGTTAGATATCCCTGTACGGGTCCTGACTTGCCCGCCAGTATCACTGCGGCGGCGAGTACTCCTCCAAGCAGGAGCAGGGTAGAGCCTAAAAGAGCCTCACTAGCGCCTCCGCCGTTTACCAGCCCCAGGCGCACGGCCTCCGAGGTCAGGCTGACGGCGTTGGCCGCCGTGATCCACCCGAGGAACGACCCTAGCGGTAGGGCGACGAACCAGCGATCGGCCGCACTAAGAACGCCTCGCTCCGCGCGCGCGAAGCGCAGGAAGGCGACGGCCAGACAAACGAAGATAACTACTAGCATCAACTGCGCGAGGACGAGCTGCCGTTCCGGGACGAAGACCGACCACAACCCTGTGCAGAAGAAAGCGCCTGCGGTAAACCAGCCGATTCTCCGCAACAAGGTGTTCTCCCGATTGGAGGGCAGCGCCTAGTATGCGGCATAGGCCAAGGACAACGCGAAGATCAAAGCCCATATAGCGAACGCGTACAGGGCCGGCTCGACCAGCGAACCCGAGCCCTCGTCGGTGACTTCCCGAATAGCCGCGCTTGCCGCAAACGTCACCCCTACCTGGAAGAGCGCCCCGACCACGTTCGCCGATTGACGCGCAAGGTCCCACCTGTCGACGTTGCCCATAGGTACCCCTTTCTGGTACACTATTTTTACTGTAAAGTATTTTTAACATCGAAATAAACGGGTGTCAACAGTGGGAGAAGAAAATCTAGCCAATTTGGTCCGCGAGCACTCCTCGGCCGTAATACGTCACGCGGCGGCGACCGCCAAGCGCATGGGTCTCGAAGCCTCCGAGTTGTCCGCGCTGGAGCATTTGCAGGCTGCGGGGCCTATGACGCTGGGAAGTTTAGGAGAGAGGTTATCTATGAGTCCTGGAGCCCTCACGGCGCTTGTAGACCGTCTGGAGAAGAAGGGCTATGTGGAGCGCCTCCCGAACCCGAAGGACCGCAGGAGCGCGCTCGTGCGCGAGACCGAGGCGGGGCTCAAGGATTCACTCAAGCACCTGTGGCCGTACATCGAGGAGATGAAAAGCATTGAGGGACGCTTCTCGAAAGAGGAGCGGGAGATCATCGCCCGCTTCTTATCGGCGGCTACGGAGGCGACGCACCGGCATGCAGGGACGCCCGGCGGTCGTTAACGTATGAAGTAGGGCTTGTTTTAGGCGGTTGTAACGCCCAAGCCCCGCCGAAAGGAGAGGCGTGAGCTTGGGCTTCGGTGACGTCTGACCCTCCGGCGTTGTAAGGACTTTAGTTCTAGCTTGCGGACTTGCTCTGGGCCTGCGGTACCTCTGTTTCTCCTGCACCGTTCGGCTGGTCGGGGTCGTAGGAGAGGTTCGGGGAGAGCCATTTTTCGGCCTCTTCGAGCGTCATGCCCTTGCGTTCGGCGTAGTCCGAGACCTGGTCGCGGTTTATCTCCGCGACTCCGAAGTAGCGGGAGTCCGGGTGGGAGAAATAGTAGCCGCTGACCGCAGCGCCCGGCGTCATGGCGCAACTCTCGGTGAGCGAGATGCCTGCATTCTCCTCCACGTCCAGAAGCTCCCATAGCTTGCGCTTCTCGGTGTGCTCGGGGCAGGCCGGGTAGCCGGGGGCGGGACGGATGCCCTGGTACTCCTCACGGATGAGGTCATCCGGGTCCAGGTTCTCGTCCGAGGCGTAGCCCCAGAACTCCTTACGGACCCGCCGGTGCAGGAGCTCGGCGAACGCCTCGGCGAGGCGATCCGCCAGAGCCTTCACCATGATCGAATTGTAGACGTCGTTCTCCTCCTCGAAGCGCTGCGCGGCTTCGTCGGCTCCTATACCGGTCGTCACCGCGAAGAGCCCGACGTAGTCTTCGAGGCCCGTCTCCTTTGGGGCGACGAAGTCCACGAGGGAGTGGTTGGGGCGACCCGGCGGCTTCTGCTTCTGCTGGCGCAGGAAGTGAAGCTCCGCGAGCACCTTCTCCCGCGACTCGTCCGTGTAGACTTCCACCGAATCGTTCGGGAGGGCGCTCGCCGGGAAGAGGCCGTATACGGCGCGGGCCGTAAGCCACTTCTCCTCGATAGCGCGGTCGAGCAGCTCTTGAGCTTCGTCGAATAGCTTCTTCGCCTCCTCGCCCTTCTCGGGGTCGTCGAAGATCTTCGGGTAGCTCGCCTTTAGCTGCCAGGAGTGGAAGAAGGGGGTCCAGTCTATGTATTCCCGGATCTCCTCCAGCGGGTAGTCGTCGAAGGTGCGGACGCCGAGGACGTTCGGCTTCGGCGGCTCGTACCCGTCCCACTCTATCTTCGTCCGGTTCGCCCGCGCTCTCTCTAGCGTCGCCATCCGGGTCTTGGAGCGGCGCCCGGCGTGCTTCTGGCGTACCTGCTCGTAGTCGGCGGCGATCTGCTCGGCGTAGCTCTCACGGCGTCCCTCGCTCACGAGGTTCTGGGCCACGCCTACGGCGCGCGAGGCGTCCTTCACGTGGATCGTGGGCTGCTCGTAGCTAGGGGCGATCTTGACGGCCGTGTGCGTCTGCGAGGTCGTGGCCCCGCCGATGAGGAGCGGCAGGTTGAAGCCCTGTCGCTGCATCTCGCTCGCGACGTGCACCATCTCGTCCAGCGACGGCGTTATCAGGCCCGAGAGCCCGATGATGTCTGCGCCCTTCTCCCTGGCGGTCTCAAGGATCTTCGCCGCCGGGACCATCACCCCGAGGTCTATGACCTCGAAGTTGTTGCACTGCAATACGACGCCCACGATGTTCTTGCCGATGTCGTGGACATCGCCCTTCACGGTCGCCATTATTACCGTGCCGTTTGGCTTCTGGGCCTCGCCTTTCTCCGCCTCGATAAACGGGATCAGGTAGGCGACGGCCTTCTTCATCACGCGCGCGCTCTTGACCACCTGCGGCAGGAACATCTTGCCCGCCCCGAAGAGGTCCCCTACCACGTTCATCCCATCCATTAGGGGACCTTCGATCACCTCTATCGGACGGTCGAACTCCTGCCGCGCCCCCTCGGCATCCTCTTCAGCATAGTCCGCGATACCCTTGACGAGCGCGTGCTCCAAACGCTTCGCAACCGGCCACGACCGCCACTCAAGATTCTTCTCGTCCACTGCGGCGTCGCCCTGGTCCCGGTACTTCTCCGCCAGTTCCAGGAGCCGCTCGGTGGCGTCGTTGCGGCGATTTAGGACCACGTCCTCGACCGCCTCACGTAGCTCCTCGTCTATGTCGTCGTAGACGCCGAGCTGACCGGCGTTCACGATGCCCATTGTGAGACCGGCGTTTATAGCGTGGTACAGGAAGACGGCGTGGATCGCCTCGCGTACCGGGTTGTTGCCCCGGAACGAGAACGAGACGTTAGAGATGCCGCCCGAGGTCTTGGCGTGGGGGAGGGTCTGGTGTATCTCGCGCACCGCCTCGATAAAGTCAACGCCGTAGTTGTTGTGCTCGTCTATGCCGGTGGCGATGGCGAAGACGTTCGGGTCGAAGATGATGTCTTCGGGTGGGAAGCCGATCTCCTCGGTGAGGATCTTATAGGCGCGGGTACAGATCTCGACCTTCCGCTCCTTGGTATCCGCCTGTCCCTGCTCGTCGAAGGCCATCACGATCACGGCGGCTCCGTACCTCTTCAGGAGCTTCGCGTTGCGGATGAACTCCTCCTCGCCCTCCTTCATGCTGATGGAGTTGACGACCGCTCTACCCTGTACACGCTTGAGACCAGCCTCGACGATAGACCACTTGGAGGAGTCGATCATAACCGGCACGCGCGAGATATCCGGCTCCGCGGCGATGAGGTTCAGGAAGTCGACCATCGCCTCCTCGCCGTCGAGCATCCCCTCGTCCATGTTGATGTCGATGATCTGGGCGCCGTTCTCCACCTGCTGGCGCGCCACCTCCAGGGCGGTATCGTAATCGTTGTTCAGGATCAGGTCCTTGAACCGCGCCGACCCGGTGACGTTCGTCCGCTCCCCGACGTTCACGAACAGCGAGTCCGAGTCGATGTTGACCGGCTCCAGCCCGGAGAGGCGTAGCCTCTTCGGGAGCTCCGGTATCTCGCGCGGCGCGTGATCCGCGACGGCGTCGGCGAGCGCCTTGATATGATCCGGCGTGGTGCCGCAGCAGCCCCCGACGATGTTCAGCCACCCGTTCGCGGCCCACTCCCCGATCTCCGCCGCCATGTGCTCCGGGCTCTCGTCGTACTCGCCGAACTCGTTCGGAAGACCGGCGTTCGGATAGGCGCTGACGTGCGTCTCCGCTATCCCCGAGAGCTCCTCGATGTACTGCCGGAGCTCCTTGGAGCCCAAAGCGCAGTTCAGGCCGACGCTGATCGGGTTCGCGTGGCGCACGGAGTTCCAGAACGCCTCCGTCACCTGGCCGGAGAGCGTACGGCCGCTCGCGTCGGTGATGGTGCCGGAGATCATGATCGGGACGTCGATTCCCTCGTCTTCGAGGTACTCAGTAACCCCGAAGATTGCCGCCTTCGCGTTCAGCGTATCGAAGATAGTCTCGATAAGCAGAAGGTCTGCCCCGCCCTCGACGAGCCCCCGCGCAGCCTCCTTGTACGCCTCCTTCAACTCGTCGAAGGTGATGTTGCGGAAGCCGGGGTTGTTAACGTCCGGCGAGAGCGAGGCGGTGCGGTTGGTCGGACCGAGGGCGCCCGCCACGAAGCGCGGCCTCTCCGGGGTCTTCTCGGTATAGGCGTCTGCGGCCTCACGGGCGACGCGCGCCGACTCGTAGTTCAGCTCGTAGGCGAGGTCCTCCATCTTGTAGTCAGCCTGGGCGATAGTGGTGGAGGAGAAGGTGTTCGTCTCGATGATGTCCGAGCCGGCCTCCATTGTGGCCTCGTGGATGTCACCGATTATCCTCGGCTGGGTGATCGAGAGCAGGTCGTTGTTGCCCTTGAGCTCTCCGGGGTGGTCTTTGAATCGCTCCCCCCTGTAGTCCTCATCGGAGAGATCGTAGCTCTGGATCATGGTTCCCATCGCGCAGTCCAGGAGCATGATGCGCTGCTTTAGCTGGGCTCGAAACTCCTTTGCTCGAGCCTCTCTCTCTTCTTTAATCGTGTTTTGGAGAACCATGATTCCTTCCTTGTATCTTTTAGCTATTCGCTTTTTGGTCTAGCTGAGAGCTAATAGCTGACCGCTTCGACCACGTCCCCGGCCAGATGCGGCATCGAGGCGGGGGGCATCAGATAGGCGCCGTTGACTAGAGGCTTCGCCTCGACGAGCAGCTTCTGGGCGACCTCGACACCGTACTTCGGGGCGTCGTCGTTGTCCAGTGAGGCGAGCTTCTCCCGGACGTGCTCCGGAATATCTATACCGGGTACCTCGTGGTGGAGGAACTGCGCCTGTCGGCCGCTACGCAGCGGCATCAGGCCCAACAGGAGCGCTACGTCCATGTCCTCCGCCGCCAGCTTGTCGAGCGCCCTCTCCAGAGCGCTTATCTCGAAGACCGGCTGCGTCCAGTAGGCATGCGCTCCGGCCTCGACCTTCTGCCTGAGCTTCTCGACCTCGGCGTCTAAGTCCTCGGCGGTCGGGTTGAAGGCCGCGCCTATGAGGAAACCAGGCGGCTCGCCGATGGGGTTGCCCGCCAGGTCCTCACCCTGGTTGAACCTACCCAGGATGTGGACGAGGCCGACTGCGCCCGTATCGAAGACGCCCGTGGCCTCGGGGAAGTCCCCGATCTGGGGAGGGTCGCCCGTGATCGCGAGTATGTTCTTCACCCCGAGAGCCGCGGCGCCCAAGAGGTCCGACTGCAGCCCGATGATGTTCCGGTCGCGGCACGAGATGTGGGTGACGACCTCTATCCCGACCTGATCCTGCACCGTCTTCGCTACCGCTATCGGGTGCATCCTGAGGCGTGCGCGTGCGCCGTCGGAGATGTCTATCGCGTGGACCCCGCGCTCCTTCAGGTCACGCGCCGCCTCTATTACCTCGGAGATGTCGTGGCCGCGCGGCAGGTCCACCTCAACCGTGACGGCGAAGCCTTCCCGGATCTTTTCGGCGAACTTCGTTACAGGCTCGGTGGCCTGCTTCTCTACCCTCTCGACGGTCGCCGTGGCCGCTCGCCGGGCGACGCCGCCATTCGGCTCGAAGTCCCTTAGCGCATCGGCGAGGGCTCTAACGTGCGCCGGCGTCGTACCGCAGCAGCCGCCGATTAGGCGGGCGCCGGCGTGAGCTAGCTTCACGCCGTACTCGGCGAAGTGGCTCACGTCCTGGTTGTAGCGAATTGTGCCGTGGATGAACTGGGGGAGACCGGGATTAGGGTAGGCGGCCACCGGCCCGGCCTCGGCGGACATCTGCTCGACTATCTCTAGCATCCGCTGAGGACCGACCGTGCAGTTTGTCCCGACTACTACCGGCCCCGAACCCTCTGACCCCCAGGAGGAGATCTCTCGCGCTACTCGTGTCGGCAGTCCCTCGGCTAACTGCTCTCCGTCTTCGATGAAGGTCTTGTATGCGAGCACCGGAGCCCCGAAGGGAGCCACAGCCTCGTATGCGATCTTCAACTCTTCGAGGTCCGTAAACGTCTCAAGGATTAGGGCTTCGGCTCCGCCTTCGAGCAGCGCCTCGGCCTGCTCGGCGAAGATGTCCTTTGCCTCGCCGGGCTCTATAAAGCCTATCGGGGCGAGAGGCTTACCGAGAGGTCCGATGGAGCCCATCACGAGCGCCTTACCGCCGTTGCTGCCCGTCACGGCCTTCGTCGCTTCGAGGGCCAAACGAGCGCCTTCGACATTGATCTCCCGCACCTTCTCTTCGAGCCCGTGGGCGGCGAGCTTGAGACGGTTGGCCGCAAAGGTATTGGTCTCGATTACGCTAGAGCCGGCACGCAGGTACTCTTCGTGCAACTCTCGGATGATCTGAGGATGCGTAAGGTTAGCCTTGGTATGCGGCTTGGCGATACCGCGGTCGCCGAGGAGCGTGCCCACGGCGCCGTCGCCAACGAGCAGGCGATCGCCGAACTTCTCCCTAAGATCCAGCAAGAAACAAACCTCCCTTTAGTATGCAAGTCTCACCCGGGCCAGGGGAGAGAGAGGTTTGAAGATAAGCCTCACCTCATCTCTCGGAGTCCCCTCCGCGGGAGTTGGCACCTGCCACAGCCCTCCGGGCTTTCAGTCCTTCGAGCCCTCGGTCGCCGCGGCTTCACAGGGCCCGTCCCTCCACCGCTCTCGATGAGCGTTGCTCAGAGTATCTCCTGAAGCAACCCAAAAATTATACAATACTATCGAGAGGGTAGCCCGAGGCGTCCAGGCTTGCTAAGCATAAGCCGGGCTGAAAACTCCTCCGGATTCCCCCAGGCGCATGCCGCCGCCACCCGGAGCTTGTAAGAGAGGGACGTCTCCGCCCTTCTCGCGAAGACGTCGTAGCCCTGTGCCTCGATGCGATCTAGTATCGCCTCATACAGGCGCCGTGCTACGACGACCGGATACCTGCGGCCCCTAGGTATGTAACGCATCCCCGCGTCAGCCGTCCGGTAGAGCTTTCGCGCCCGCGCGACCTCGAACCGCATGAGCGCAACGAATCGCTCGTCCACGACCCCCCGCCCCAACTCCTCCTCGGAATACCCGAAATGGTCGAGGTCTTCGAGCGGCAGATACACACGTCCCCGCGCCCAATCCTCCTTTATGTCCCGAAGGAAGTTCGTCAACTGCATGGCGACGCCCAGGGCCTCGGCATGCGGAGTTGCTTCTTCGCTCCGCACGCCGACCACCCGGCACATCATCAACCCTACGACGGCGGCGCTCCCGTAGACATACTCTTGCAGGTCGTCGTAGGCCGGGTAGCGGAAGACGTGAGTATCCATCTTCATGCTTTTCATGAACGCCTTCATGAGGCCCGCATCGATGCCGCACAGCATCGTCGTGTGTCCGAAGGCCCGCAGAACCGGGTTCGGGACCGCTCTCCCGGCCATCGCCGATAGAGTCTCCTTCTCGAAGGCCTCCAGGTTGGCGAGTTGCTGGTCCAAGGTCGTAACGCCTGGGTTGTCCACGAGCTCGTCGGCATAGCGCATGAAGGCGTAGAGCGCGTGTACGCGCGGCCGGATCTCCTTCGGGAAGAGGCTCGTCGAGAAGTAGTAGGTCCTGCTGTGCCCCTTGTGGATTCTACGACACAGCTCGTAGCACTCTGGTAGAGCGAGGCTGTTGTCGGCGAGCGGACCTCCGCGGACCGGGTCGAGGCGCACTACTTGCCGACCCCGGTCACGGTCTTGGGGGAGGCGAGGGGCTGCACCCCGAGGTCCCGTCCGATGCGCTCCGCCGCGAGCTTCGCCCCGATGGTGACCAGCGGTACGCCGGTGCCGGGGCGGGTGCTCGCGCCCACGAAGTACACGCCCCGTACCGCCTTCGAGGCAAGCGGCGGCCGGAAGTAGCCGACCTGGAAGATGCCGTGACCGATCCCGAACGCTGCCCCTTCTTCGAGGTTGTATTCCGAGAGCCAGTCCTGGGGCGTCTTGACCTTCTCGTAGACGACGTGGCGGCGGACGTCCTCGATTCCGGCCCTTTCCTCCAGCAGGTCGTAGATACGCTCCTTGAAACGAGGTCCCTCACGCTCCCAGTCCACGTTCTCGTTGAGGTGAGGCGTGGGGACGAGGACGTAGAGCGACTCCATCCCGGCCGGGGCGGCATTCGGGTCGGTGCGGGAGGGTACGTTCGTGTAGAAGGACGGGTCGTCGGGGAGGCGGCGCTCGGCGAAGATCTGGGCGAAGTTCTCCCTGTAGCGGGTCGAGAGGTAGACGTTGTGGTGCGAAGCATGGTCGAGCTTCTTGTCCAGCCCCAGGTAGAGCATGAACGAGGAGGCCGTGTAGAGCAGCTTCTCCCGCTTACGTAGCCTCCACTTGAAGTCTCCCTCTCCGGCCGAACGCGGCAGGAGCCTCCGATACACGTAGGGCAGGTCCGCGTTCGCGAGCACCGCGTCGGCCCAGACTTCCTCGCCGTTCACGCGCACCCCGCGCGCCTTCCCCCCGAAGCTCGTTATCTCCTCGACGGGGCTGTTCAGGTGGATCTCCACCCCGAGGTCGCGGGCGAGCCTGACCATAGCTTCTACTAGCTCGTACATGCCGCCGCGCGGGAACCACAGGCCGTCCTCGGCGAGCTCGGTATAGGGGAGAAGGGCGTAGACCGCCGGCGCCTCGAACGGCGAGAGCCCGAGATACATGGTCTGGAACGAGAACGTCTGGCGCAGCTTGTCCGTCTTGAAGTATTTCGAGACGGAGCGGTAGTAGTTGCCTACGGCGTTCGTCTTGAGGAGGAGCTTGAGGTTGCGGGGGCCGAAGAAGTCGCGGGCCTTCTCGAAGTCGCGCTCGACGAACTCGCTGCGCCCCAGACGGTACTTGTGGCAGGCGTCCTCCATAAAGCGGTAGAAGCGGGGGGTGACGCCGGGTTCGATGCGTTCGAGCTCGGGGATCAGGGCCGGGAGGTTGGAGGAGACCTTCATGGAGTCGCCGTCCCCGAAGTGAACCCGGTAGTTGGGGTCGAGATGTATTAGGTCGAGTTCTTCGTCGAGGTCTCTCCCCGCGGCGGCGAAGAGGTCGCGGTACACGTCGGTCATGAGGAGCAAGGTCGGGCCGGTATCGAAGGTGAACCCCTCCTCGCGCAGGCGGTTGACGCGTCCGCCTGCTCTTTCGTTCTTCTCGAACACCTGGACCTCAAAGCCGGCGATTCTGAGTCGTATGGCGGCGGCGAGCCCGCCTATCCCGGCCCCGATAACCGCCACCCGCTTCGTCGCCAAACCGCCTGCCTCTCCTGTGCCCGTATCTGTTGCACGGGGGTATATTCACGAGTATACGTAAACGATGCTAGCAGGGTTCACCGGAACACCGGGTAAAGGGGCGCACACGAAGATGACGGAGACTACGACGAAGACGGCCGTGCTCACGAAGAGGGGGGCGGCGCGGGCGCGTTCGGGGCACCCCTGGATCTACCGCTCCGACGTCGTCGATGCCGCCGGAGACCCTGGCGACGTCGTCCGCGTTACCGACCGGACCGGGCGCTTTCTCGGCCGGGCCTTCTACAACCCGAAGAGCGAGATCACTTTACGAATCGCCGAGCGTGAAGATAGGGAGATCGACGCAGCCTGGTTCCGCCGCCGCATCGAGAGGGCCGGAGCGTACCGCGAATCCTTGAAGATAGACGCCAGCGCCTACCGTCTCCTCCACTCTGAGGCTGACGGCGTCCCCGGGTTGGTGATCGACCGTTACGCCGACTACTTCGTTCTCCAGCCCGGCTCGGCGGCGGTCGAAAGCCGTCTGGACCATATCGTCGCCGCCCTCGAAGATCTCTACGCCCCTGCCGGCGTCCTGCTGCGCGGCGACTCCGCGTCCCGCAAAAGGGAGGGGCTCGACCGCAAGGTCGAGGTTCTCTCCGGCGAAGTCCCCGGCTCGGTCGTCGTCCACGAGGGTCCGGTGCGCTACCGCGCCGGGCTGCGGGGAGGCCAGAAGACCGGTGGTTTCCTCGATCAGCGCGAGAACCACCTCGCCGCCGCCCGGCACGTCGGCGGGGCCGGTCGCGTCCTCGACGTCTTCTCCTACGCTGGCGGCTTCGCCCTGCACGCCGCTCGCGCGGCGGAGAGCGTGGAGGCCGTTGATTCGAGCGGTGACGCGCTAGAGAACGCTCGTGAGAACGCCGAACTAAACAGCCTCGACAATATCACCTTCACCCGGGCAAACGCCTTTGATCTCTTGCGCGAGCGGTCCGATGCGGAGGCGCGGTACGACGCCGTTATCCTTGATCCGCCTGCCTTCGCCAAAGTGAAGCGCGACCTCCCTGGCGCGACCCGCGCCTATAAGGAGATAAACCTGCGTGCTATAAAGCTCCTAAACCCTGGCGGCGTCCTCGTTACCTGCTCCTGCTCATACCACTTCTCGCGCGAGCTGATGGAGGAGACCTTGCGCTCTGCGACCGCCGACGCCGGCTGCACGATGCGGGTGCGCGAGTGGCGGGGGCAGGCCTTGGATCACCCCGAGATCATCACCGTCCCCGAGACTCGTTACTTGAAATGCGCGGTCCTGGAGAAGGTTTGAGCGGGCGGTAAAGAGACGAGCCGTCGCGTAGCACGGCTATACTGAGGCTTCAGGGGCAGGTCGTAGTGGGAGGAAGTACGTGAGGAAGATCCCGCCGGTCGGCTGGCCGATCGTATTGGTAGCCGCGCTAGTCGCTCCTAATGCGCTGAAGGCACTGTTGTTCGGTATCCGGCGTTCACTTCGACAGCGTGCTATCGAGGACGCCGAACGACGGCTCACCCTCAGGCTGCCAGACTTCAAGCTGGCGCGCAGTCGAGACGTCGTGGACCGCCTAATGGCCGATCCGGCGGTGCTGGAGGCGGTAGAGATACACGCACGGGAGCATGGTGAGCCTAAAGCTGAGGTTATGCGTCGGGCGGAGCGTTACGCGCGGGAGGTAGTGCCTTCCTTCAGCCCATACCTCTACTTCCGGGTCGGCCTGCCGTTGGCGGGGCTCTTGTCTCGCACGCTCTACAGGCTTGGCTCCGAGGGTGAGCGGGTGGAGGGGGATGCGACGGTGGTGTTCGTAATGAACCACAGGAGCAACCTGGATTACGTGATATTAGCGCACCTGATGCGCGACCAGGCGGCTCTGAGCTTCGCGGCGGGGGAGTGGGCGCGTGCGTGGCCGATCGGAGGGTTCGTCAGCGCGATGGGCTCGTTCTTCGTGCGGCGCGGGTCAGGAGAGCCTTTACACCGACGCGTGCTGGAGCGGTTCGTGCGGATGGCGGTGGAGGGCGGTCTGACGCAGGTGATCTTCCCGGAGGGCGGCCTCAGCCGGGACGGGAGACCAAGCGAGCCGAAGGTTGGGCTCCTCGACTACATGCTGCGTGGCTTCGATCCGTCGAGCGATCGCGACGTCCTCTTCGTACCCGTAGCCGTGAACTACGACCGAGTCCTCGAGGATCGCACGCTTCTCGCCTCCCTGAAGCCCGGCGCACGGGGACCAAATGATCGCCTGATACTGTCCCAGGCGGCGTGCTTTGTCTATCACAATGTCCGGCTGGCGATAAGTGGCGCCTGGGACCGCCGTCCCTACGCTGTCGTAAACTTCGGCGTACCGGTCTCCGCTCGCCGCTATGCGTTCACCCGAAGTCTGGACTTTCGCGCTATGGGCGAAGAAGCGCGTGCCGGTGAGGTAGAGATGCTGGCCCAGGAACTCATGCGGACCGCTGGAGAGCTCGTACCCGTCCTACCAATCCCCGCTATTGCCCACGTCCTGTTTAGCTCTTTAGAGGAGGCGCTAACAGGCTCGGAGATACGAGCTCGCGTTCGCGCCCTGACCACCAGCCTCGAAAGCCGAGGCGTCCTAGTTCTTTTACCCGGCGGCGAAAGAAAAGTAGAGGCTGGGCTGGATCTGCTCGTTGCACGTCGGATGGTGCTCAAAGAGGATGATCTGTACCGCATCTCTCCGCGGGAGGCTGGATTGCTGCGCTACTATGCTGCCTCGATCTCGCACCTCATTGAATACGACTGGGATGAAGGGGCAACTTCTCATGGCGGGAGCATGAAGTCCCGTTGATAAAAGGTCGACTCCTACTCGTACTGGACCGCCTCGACGATCTTCGTGCTGGCCGCGGAGCGGGCGGGGAGGAGGCCGGCAAAGACCCCGATCAGGAGCCCGGAGAAGATCGACAGGAGCGCCGGTACGGTGGGGTAGTAGAAGGAGACCTCAAACCCGTTGGCGCCGGAGCCACGGACGAAGAGGTAGCCAAGAAGGGATCCGACGATAGTACCGATAATGCAGCCGATGAGGCTTATGATCATCCCTTCACAGATAATCAAACGGCCTACCTGTAGCCGCGTTGTACCGATGGCCCGTAGGATACCGATCTCGCGCGTACGCTCGAAGACGCTCATCGAGAGCGTGTTCACCACTCCGAAGGCCGAGACGGCGACCGAGACGCCCATGATGGCGTAGAAGAATACGTACTGGCGATCGAAGTCCTCCTCTATACGCTCCTTCCAGGCTGCGTTGGAGTAGATCATAAGTTGCGGATAGTCCTGCAGTGTTCCCCTAACCTCCTCCTCGATCTCCGCCCGGTCCGAGCCGGAAGCGGTCTCTATGGCGAGAAAGGAATCGGAGTCCTCGCCGAAGTCGCTGGCAAGAGTATCTTTGGAGAGGTAGACCCCGTTTCCGAAGCCGAAGAGGTCGTTTTGGACCACGCCCGCGACCGTATATTCCTTCGTCCCTTCGAGCCCCGGAAGCTCGAAGGTCGAACCTACTGCAAGGCCTCGCTTCCCGGCAAGCTGTGGTCCAATGAGCGCGCCGCCCCGTTCTAGCTCCGAGAAGGCGTCGGGCGGCGTGCCTTCGGCGTAGTTAAGCCGGAATATCTCCGGGTACCGCTCGTCCACCCCGAAGACGGCGTTCACCTCATCGCCGCTCCGCCGGAACGTGGAGGCGACGCCGCTCGTCTCCTCGACGCCGGAGATCTGGCTTATCTCCTCTTCGAGTTCGGGGGAGAAGGCGGCTTCGAAGTTGCCGTTCGCTGGCTGGACCACGAAGTCGCTGCCGAGGGAGCCTTCGAGGTAGTCCCGGATCGAGCCGAGCACGCTACCTCCTAGGGCGCTAAATGCCACGACGAGCGAGATACCGACCATCAGCGCCGAAGCGGTTAGCGCCGTCCTGCCCCTGTTACGCGTGGCGTTCGCCGCCGCCATCTTTCCTTCGACCCCGAAGAAGAGGCGAAGAACGGGCGAGAAGAGCGCCGCGAGCGGTCGGACGAGCGCGGGTATTACCAGCGAGACCCCGAGGAAAGTCCCCACTACCCCGGCTATCCCCGACGCATAGACCAGCCCGTCTAGCGACGCGGAGAGGTTCTTTGCCAGGTAGTAGGTCCACGGTGCGCCCGCCGCGATGAGCAGCAGCCCTGAGATAGTCAGGCGGCGTGAACCTTTACTCTTCTTCGCCTGGTTGACGCCCACGCCTCCTATCCTGGCACGCATCGCCTCTACCGGACTCACGCGGCCGGCTTGTAGAGCAGGGTAGAGGGCGGCTACGGCGGTTATGAGGATACCGACGATCATCGCCGAGACGAGCGCGAAGGGGGAGAGGATGAGCTCTGTGATCTCGAACCGGTACGCCCTGCCGAAGAGGTACACGAGCCCCTCTGCCATCGCGTAGCCGAGCAGTGTTCCGAGAGCGGAGCCGGCGAGACCCAGCACGAGCGCCTCGAACATTACGGAGCGCGCGATCATGGCGCGCGTCGCCCCTAGAGCCCGTAGCATCCCGAGCTCTCGCGTCCTCTCCAGTACGGTCATCGAGAGGGCGTTGAAGACCAGGAACGCGCCGACGAAGAGCGCAGTTCCGGCGAAGAACAGCAGCGCTATCTGGAAGCTCTGCAACTGCGCGCTGGCCTGACCCGTCCGCGTCTCGGAGCGCTCGGCCTGCAACCCCTCCCCGAGCACGCCTGTGAGGCTCTCCTGAAGGCCGTCTACAGCTAAGTCGTTCGTCGCCTCGACGGCGATGCCGGTGATCCTGCCGGGCTCGTCGAAGACCTCCTGCGCGTAGGGAAGCGGCGCGAGCCCGAACGCCAGCCCTCCGAACGAGCTTCCGGGTATCCGCAGCAGCCCGACCACCTCCATCTCCGCCGGACCCTCCGGCGTACCTATCCTCACGGTCTCACCGACTCCGAGCCCGGCTTCGTCGGCTGCGCCCTCGTCCAAGGATACCTCCGCCCCCTCCTCCGGGTAGCGGCCCTCCGCGAGCTCGAAGTCCGTAGCCAGAGCCGCCGTCTCGGGATCGACCCCCAGGAGGCGCAGGTTCTTGACCTGTGGCAGCCCGTTCTCGTCGAGTTCCGAAAGAAGGAGTGAGGCCGGCTGAGAGAGGCGGGGGGCGGCCGACTCGACCTCCGGCAGCTCGCGAACCTTCTCGACGACCTCCTCGTCGAACGAGCCGTTGCCGCCCGCCGCCGTAACGGTCAGGTCGGCGGCGCCGAAGGCGCGGGAGAAGAGGTTGCTAAAGGCGCCCGACATCGTCTCCGAGAGGGTCAGGACGCCGAAGACGATCCCAACCCCGAGCACGATGCCGATCGTGGTGAGCAGCGTGCGCTGGACTCGGGCGCGCAGGTTGCGCAGGGGGAGACCGGAGAAACGCCTGAGCTTCATGGTTGGCCGAGTCTACCCTATTGCTAGTCAGCCATATAGAACCTCGCCCCAGGCTTACGGATGGCTATGGCTAGGTAACGGGCGCAGGGGGGACAGGAGCAGGCACGGTGGGACGGAGCGCGACGAAAGATAGAGAAGCAACTGGACGAGGATAAGGAGGGGCGCATAATCCTTTTGTTGTTCTCGCGAGTGTTGCGTCGCTACCTGCGATGCGTGAGTTCAACCATCTCTATGTCGGTGATGGTTGTTTGCCGATTGTGACTGACGCATCGCTAGCACTCTGGGGCTCGGATATCGGTCTTTGGGGCGACGCTGACGATAAGGCCAGTACTAATCTTGCGCCGGCTACTGATCGCGTTGGGCTGCTCGACCTAACTCCACCAACTAGCCAGCGGACTCCAGGGTCTTGATACGTTCGAAGATCTCGTCCGCGCCCGGTCTGGTCGCCTCGTCAACGACGCGCCCGTCGGCGAGGAAGATGACCCGCTCGGCGACGGCGGCGGCGCGGGGATCGTGGGTGACCATAACGATAGTCTGACCGTAGCGGGCAGCCGATTCGCGCAGGAGGTCCAGCACGCTGCTCCCGGTCTTCGAATCCAGATTGCCGGTCGGCTCGTCGGCCAAGACTAAGTCGGGGTTGCGGACAAGGGCGCGGGCTATCGCCACGCGCTGCTGCTCACCGCCTGAGAGCTCGTCGGGCCGGTGACCGCGTCTCTCTTCGAGACCGACGAGGGCGAGGAGGTCGTCCAGGTGTTCCCGGTAGGCGGCGGCCTTCTCGCCGGAGATCAAGACCGGCAGCATCACGTTCTCCTCGGCGGTGAGCGTCGGGATCAGGTTGAAGAACTGGAAGACGAACCCCATTCTCGCCCGCCGCAAGAGCGTCAGCTTCCTGTCCGAGAGTCCTGAGAGGTCGGTCTTACCAACGATTACTCGCCCCGAGGTCGGCTCTTCTAGCGCTCCGAGGATGTGCAGCAGCGTGCTCTTCCCCGATCCGCTAGGGCCCATGATCGCCGCGAACTCTCCCGCCCCAAATCCTAAGGAGACGCCCTTGAGCGCCCGTACCGCCGTCGGCCCCGTTCCGTAGACCTTCTCCAGGCTCTCGACGCTGACGATCTTTTCCCCGTCTTGCACGCGAAGAGTATATCCCCGGCGGTGACGACGGTTTGTAACCAGGCCCCCCGATTGGTACACTCAACGAACAAATCCTATAAGCCCCTGCTCGCCGAACGGAGCCTTCCGTAGATCGCGAGCCGTAAGAGACCGGAGGAGGCACAAAATAGACACTTACGAGGCCATGCTCATAGTTATCCCCGAGCTTGATGAGGAGCAGGTCGAGAGCACCGTCGGGCGTTTCCAGACCATTATCGAGCGCACGGGCGGCGAGGTCAGCGAGGTTAACAACTGGGGCCGGCGGAAGCTGGCTTATGAGATCGACCACCGGGCTGACGGCTTCTATTACGTCATGCAATTCACCGTGGGCGAACGGACGCTGACCGAGCTAAAGCGCATTCTGCGCGTCTCGGACGATATCCTGCGGCATATCATCGTGAAGCTTCCCCCCACGTATGCTCACAAGCCGTTGCCCGAGGAACCGGTCGAGGCTTCGGCCTAGAGAACCTTTGTTAGAGAGAGGAGTTTAGATGGGCGCAAGGAGAAGGAGCGGAGGGTCGCGCCGCGAGCGACCGGTCAAGGCGAAGCCGTGCGTCTTCCACAAGGAAGACATAGCTTACGTAGACTACAAGGACTACAACATGCTGCGCAGGTTTGTCTCGGATCGCGGCAAGATCCGGGCTCGCAGGGTGACGGGACTCTGCCCGCAGCACCAGCGCGAGGCGGCTGTCGCGATAAAGCGGGCGCGCGAGATGGCGCTACTGCCCTACGTAGCCGGGCGATAAGGGGGAGCTAGTCATGCAGGTAATCCTCAAGCAGGACGTCGAGAAGATCGGGCAACGCGGCGAGATTGTGGACGTGAGCCGCGGCTACGTCCGGAACTTCCTCGTGCCGCGCGGCCTCGCCGAGATGGCGACCCCCGGAAGGCTCGAAGAGGTCCGCCGCGAGATGGAGGAGGCCGAGGAACGCGACCGGCGCATGGCCGAGCGGGCCGGCGAGGTCGCCGCGACGCTGAACAAGAGCGTCATAACCATCGAGGCCCGTACCGGCGAGGACGAGCGCCTCTTCGGCTCCGTAACCGCAGCCAACATAGCCTCCGCCATCGAGAAAGCCCGCGGCGTGCGCGTCGACCGCCGCAGGATCAGGCTGGACGAGCCGATAAAGTCACTCGGCACGCACCAAGTCCCGATTCAGGTCCATGGCGACGTCGAGGCTAGCGTCAAAGTCATCGTCGTCCCGAAGCTGTAGGGGAAGCCTGCAGCTAAAGCACAGCTTTAGTCGTAACCTGAACCACAGCCTAAAGGGCCTCGTCTTGTAACGGGGCCCTTTCTGTTGCATGCTGTTCGGCATGGAGAGCAGGGGGAGGATCCGGAGCATACCGACGGGGGCCGAGGCCACCCGCGTCCCCCCGAACGACCTCGACGCTGAGCGGGCCGTGATTGGGGCAATGCTCGTCTCTGAGGCGGCCGTCTCTGTAGTGGGCGAGACTCTAGTCGCTCAGGACTTCTACTCCGAGACGCACCGGGTGTTGTACGGGGCTATGATGCGTCTTTACTCGCGAGGCGAGCCTATAGACCAGCTCACCCTGACCAACGAGTTACGCAGTTTAGGCGAGCTCGACCGGATCGGGGGGCGCTCCTACGTCTTCCGGATGGTCGAGAGCGTCCCGACGGCGGCCAACGCCGCCAGGTACGCGGAGATCGTGCGCGGCAAGGCCCTGCTTCGGGCGGTCATAGACGCCGGAAGCCGCATCCAGCAAGAGGCCTTCGACGAGCCCGACGACGTTATGCAGGCTCTGGACGCCGCCGAGCAGCTAATCTACGGCGTCTCCAACCGCCAGCTAAAAGAGCACCTCTCGCCCGTCTCCGAGCTCGCTCCCGGCACCCTAGAGATGATACAGCGGCTCTACGAGCAAGAGGGCGAGGTCACCGGTGTGGAGTCCGGCTTCGAGGACCTCGACCGCCTCACCACCGGCCTCCACAAGAGCGACCTCGTCATACTAGCGGCTAGACCAGCTATGGGGAAAACCGCGTTCGCTTTGAACGCGATCTGGCACGCGGCCGGCGTCAAGAAGTTGCCGGTGGCGATATTCTCGCTGGAGATGAGCAAGGAGCAGCTCGTGCAGCGGCTCATCTCGCAGACCACACGGATCAGGACGCAGGACTTGCGGAGCGGCAACGTGAAGGCCGAAGACTGGCCCAAGCTCGTGCGCGGGGTGGCGGAGGTTAGCCGGGCCCCGATCTGGATTGACGATAGCGCCGGCATAACCCTCATGGAGATGCGGGCGAAGGTGCGGCGTCTGGCGAGCCGTCTCAGCGCCCAGGCGAGCGACGGGGAGGCCGGCGCCCCGCTCTCGATGGTGGTCATAGACTATTTGCAGCTCATGATGGGCGGTAACCGCGAGAATCGCCAGCAGGAGATAGCGGAGATCAGCCGCGGCTTGAAGGTCCTCGCGCGGGACCTGAACGTGCCGGTCCTCGCCATCGCTCAGCTCAGCCGCGCCGTCGAGCAGCGCCACGACAAGCGCCCCCTTCTCTCGGACCTTAGAGACAGCGGTTCTATAGAGCAGGACGCGGACATGGTGATGTTCCTCTACCGCGACGAATACTACAACCCCGACTCCGACGATAAGGGAATCGCCGAGGTCATCATCGGCAAGCACCGCAACGGCCCTACCGGCAAGGTGCAACTCGCCTGGCTGGAGCAGTACACCAAGTTCGCCTCCCTCGCTCGCCGCTAAAGCTTTCCATCGCCGCCGCCGACAGCCCTACAGCAACGTTACGCAGAACTTAGAGAGCCGGCCGTTTGTGCGTCGCGCGGTAATCTTCAGGGCCCGGGTCTTACCTCTACTCGCTACCGTCGGCATGACCTTTGCTCAGGAAAGCGTCTTCGGTAGCCAGCAACCATTTTGCGCTCCTGAAGCCATGAGCCCTGACAAGAAAGCGAGTTCGTTTCGCCTAGGGCTTGCCTCCTGTGCCTGCGCAGAAGCGGTCGCGTAGGGAGAGGCAATCCGAGGGCAAGGGTAGAGAAGAAAACCAAGACGACTTAAGCGGTGAAGACAGGGGGAGGGCGAAGCTCAAGAGAAGGTGTCAGTCTGCCACAAGGAGCTAACCTCGGCCACGAAGCGTGGCGCATAGCGAGACCCACGCTGTCGGCCAAACCGAGGGCCACGAGGCTAATACAGGAATCCCGTACGTCAAGCCTGGGCCGCGCGAGGGCCGTACTCCCTGATGCAAGCTTCGCCGGCGGGGAGGAGCCGCGCCTCGGTCGCGCGCCCAAAGCGGCAGCCTGCCTACCCGCCGATCTCTGGAGCGGCCGAACGGAGCAAGGGTGGAGCAGACGTAGCCGCGCCGCAGGCTGTCCGGCTCTCTAAGGGCTGCCGCCTACAGCCAAGCTAGCCGAGACGGTTCCGCATAAAACTATGTTAGGGAGGGATTTTACGGGGTGTGTCAGTACCATAACGAGGTAGGCATCAGGAGGATAGGAGTAGCGGATGTCCGAACCGCCGAAAAACCGCACGACGGCTCAGTGCGCATGCGGAAGCGTTAAACTCGAAGCGAGCGACGCTCCTATCATGAGCGTTGCCTGCTACTGCGACGATTGCCAGGAAGGTGCCCGTCAGATCGAAGCGCTCCCGAACGCACGTCCCGTTCGAGATGCCGATGGCGGGAGCGCATATGCACTCTACCGGAAGGATCGCGTCGAATGCTCAAGGGGAGCCCGGTTCTTTCAGGGCTACAAGATCAGAGAGGAATCGCCCACGACTAGAGTCGTTGCCACATGCTGCAACTCAGCCATGTTCCTCAACTATGAAAAAGGGCATTGGTTTTCGATTTACCGAGCACGGTTTCAGGGAGATGCTCCACCCTTGCAGATGCGTATCCACACAAGGTTTAAGCCCGAGAACGGCGATGTTCCGAGCGACGTGCCCAGTTACCCGACGTGGCCCTTCAAGTTTTTGACGAAGCTCCTTGCTGCTAGGATCGCGATGCTGCTTCGTCGATGAGCTGTGGAGTGATGCCCAATCATTCGTCCGCGCGTAGAATCTTGGCTCGCGTATCGTGCGGACGAGTTCGGTTTTCGTTGGTGTCAGGAGGTGTGTAGTCTATGCGGCCACGGATTCGACCATTTGAGGATCGAGACGTCGAGGCGGTTGTCAACCTCTCGCTGCGGGCGTGGGTGCCGGTCTTCGCATCCCTTGAGCAGGCGTTGGGTTCCGAGATTTTCAGGCGACAGCATCCTGCCTGGCGAGAAGATCAGCGGCGGGCGGTGGAGGACGTCTGCGCCGCGAAAAAGGGGCGAGTGTGGGTCGCTGAGATAGGTGCGAGCGCCGTCGGCTTCGTGGCGGTCGAGCTTCATCATCCCGAGCGCAGCATGGGTGAGATCTCCATGCTGGCCGTTGACCCCGACTACCAGGGCGGCGGCATCGGAACCGCCCTGACCGAGTTCGCGCTCGACATGCTCAAAGACGCCGGGATGACGGTAGCAACGGTCGAGACGGGAGGAGACCCCGGACATGCCGCGGCGCGCCGCACATACGAGAAGGCCGGCTACGTCCACCTACCGATAGCCAGGTACTTCAAGAACCTGTAGCAGATTCCGAACACCCGGCCCTGCGCTGGTCGGCTGAGGCCGCCGCGCATCGGAAGCACGCGACAGAAGGGCATTTACCGCCAGCCCGATTTCACCCACAGCCTGGATCCCGCTATGCGCTTCGCGGTTAGGTTTGAAGGAGCCTGCCACAAGGACAAGAAGACGATTATGTTCGGCGCGTCTGTGCTAGACGTTCATGTGCGGCACGGCGATACCCCCGGAGAGTGCCGGTAGCGGGTAACCGGCCTGCCGTATCGAGGAGGCTTGGACGCATATCCTCCGTGTCGCGCTCGTTATTTGATAGGGGCGCCCATCGCGTGGTATCCGCCGTCCACGTGTATCAGTTCTCCCGTAGTCGCAGGCCACCAGTCGCTCAGGAGGCTCACGACCGCTCGACCGACGGGCTCGGGGTCGGCGGTGCTCCAGCTAAGGGGGGCCTGCCGCTCCCACTCGCCCTCTATACCCTCAAAGCCGGAGATGCCTTTCGCCGCCAGCGTCCTCAACGGTCCGGCAGAGATGAGGTTGACCCGGATGCCTCTCGGACCCAGATCTCGGGCGAGGTAACGGGAAGTGGACTCCAGAGCCGCTTTGGCAACGCCCATCCAGTCGTAGGCGGGCCAGGCGACACGCGCGTCAAAGTCGAGGCCGACGACGGAGGAGCCTGGCTTCATCAGGTCCATAAGGCCGACGGAGAGCGCCTTTAAGGAGTAGGCGGAGGTCTGTACGGCGGTGGCGACGGAGGGCCATTCAGCGGAGAGAAAGTTACCGCCGAGGGCGTCTTCGGGGGCGAAGGCTATGGCGTGGACGATACCGTCGAGCTCACCCCAGCGTTCCTCTAGGTCCCTGGCGACGGACTCTATGTCCTCCGGCTTGTTGACGTCGAGCTCCAGAACGGGGGGCTCGGGGTCTCCCAGGCGTTTGGCGGTGCGTCTGGTCAGGCTCATAGCCCTGCCGAAGCCGCTAAGGGCGATCTGCGCGCCCTGCTCGGCCGCGAGCCGCGCCGCAGAGTAGGCGATGGATCGCCGGTCTAAAACCCCTGTGACCAGCACCTTCTTGCCCTCCAGAAGCCCCGCCATCCGTCCTCCTAGTACGTTCTCTTGTACGGCCCGGCATAGTCTAAGGGAAGCGCCCCGGCGTCGCCAGATCCCGCCTCCCGCCGCGTCTGCTCCCCCGGCGTGTGCTAAGTTCCTGGGATGAACGGAAAGCGGGTGTTCGCGGTCTTCGCAGCTTGTATCGGAGGGGGCGTAATCGTCGCCCTTCATCGAGGAAGGGCGGTTCGCCGGGATAACAGTTGGCCGCTCAACTTCGCCCATCGCGGCGCCTCGCTCAGAGCGCCGGAGAACACGCTCGAAGCTTTTCGTCTGGCCTCCGAAGCCGGGGGGCTGGAGCTAGACGTTCACTTGACCTCGGACGGGCGCTTAGCCGTGATCCACGACGATCTCGTAGACCGCACCACTGATGGCACAGGGTTCGTGCGCGAGATGACGCTCCGGGAGGTGCAGATCCTCGACGCGGGCTATCGCTTTACGCCGGACGGGGGCGTGACGTACCCGTACCGGGGCCGAGGGGTGCGGGTGCCGGAGCTCGGGGAGGTCTTACGCAAGCTCCCGGACTACAAGGTAAACATAGACATAAAGGAGGCTCGCCCGGGTATTGAGGCGACCGTTCTCAGTACCATAGAAGAAGCGGATGCTGAGGAGCGTACGCTGGTCGTCTCCGAGATGCCGGACGTCACGAGGCGCTTTCGGAGGCTGTCCGGAGGCAAAGTCTCGACGGGGGCGTCGCGGCGAGAGATCAGTATATTCTATCGCCTGAGCAGGCTGCGCCTGGAGTACCTCCTGCGTCCCGCCTATGCCGCCCTTCAGGTACCGGTCAGGTACGGGAGGCACGAGCTCGTCACGCCGCGCTTTCTGGCGGCTGCTCACGGCCGGGGCTTGCGCGTGGACGTCTGGACGATAGACGACGCGCGGGAGATGCGCCGTCTCCTAGATCTCGGCGTAGACGTCATAATGACCAACCGTCCGGAACTGCTCGCGAGGATACTCGGGGAGAGGCGTAGGCCAGAATGACTGACTTTGGAGGCTCGGACTTGCGTAAGGAATCGATCATAAAGGATCCGGCGCTCGCTCCAGAGGGGCATCGCAAGATCGACTGGGTCGCCCAGCACTCACCTGTGCTAAACGCTATCTCGGAGGCGCAACTCGCCGACGGCAGTTTGCGGGGGAGAAGGGTCGCCATGACTATCCACCTGGAGGCGAAGACGGCGTACCTGGCCTTGTTGCTCGCGAAGGCCGGAGCAGACGTCACGGTCGCCGGTAGCAACCCGCTCTCCACCCAGGACGATGTCTGCGCCGCCTTGGCCGAGCGGGGGGTGCGGACCTTCGCGACTCACGACCCGACCGACGAAGAGTTTGAATACTATCTGCACCGGACCCTGGCGACCGGCCCCGAGATACTAATAGATGACGGGGCGGAACTCGTGGGGAGGCTCGTCGAGCACCACCCAGACCTCGTCGGGAATGTTGTCGGCGCGTCGGAGGAGACGACGACCGGCATCCTCAAGCTCAGGGCGATGGAGGCGGAAGGCGCCCTGCCCTTCCCGGTGCTCGCCGCCAACGACGCCCGCATGAAGCACCTCTTCGACAATCGCTACGGCACCGGCCACTCCTCGCTCGTCGCCCTGCTCGCCAATACCAACCTCTTTATCAGCGGTAAGGCGGTCGTGGTGATGGGCTTCGGCTGGGTAGGACGCGGCCTGGCCAAGTACGCTGACGGTCTCGGCGCCCGCGTCATCGTCTGCGATCCGGACCCGGTCAAGCTCCTCGAAGCCTATGCCGAGGGCTACGAGGTTATGAATTCGCTGCAGGCGGCGGAGATTGGAGACGTCTTCCTTACCGGTACGGGAAACCTGAAAGTCCTTGCCCGCGAGCACTTCGAGAGGATGAAGGGCGGGGTGTTACTCGCCAACGCCGGACACTACGACCACGAGTTCGACCTTTCGGCGTTGAGGGAGATGTCGGTAGATGCGCGCGAGGTGCGCGAGAACGTCACGGAGTACGAGATGCCCGACGGGCGGCGGCTGCACGTTCTGGCCAGGGGGAGACTCGTGAACATCGCCGCCGGGGACGGGCATCCGGTTGAGATAATGGACCTCACCTTCGCCATCCAGGCCCTCGCCGCGCACCACCTCGCGACGAACGCCGTCAGCATGCGGCCCGGCCTCCACCCGGTACCGACCGAGATCGACGAGTGCGTAGCCCGTGCCAAGCTCGCTTCTTTAGGCGTAGAGCCCGAAGAGCTCTCGCAAGAGCAGATCTCCTACCAGGGTAGTTGGCGATTGGAGAGCTAGTTAGCCGACAGCTAGTCAGGCAGGCCGTATGCGGTGACAAACCGGTCTAACCTAGAGAGCGACCGAGAATGGAGCACGTTGCTAGCGAACGTTTTACAGTAGCGCTAACCCAAAGCTGATGCACTGAGACATTGTCGTGTTAGAGAGCGGAGATGGTCAAGAAGCTGACGATTCGTTATACAGGCTTCCGTGCTTGCCCCAACTGCGAGGGGCGCGGGGATGATGGGGCTTCGTGGCGTCCGCTCCCCTGCAAGCGGTGCGAGGGGCGGGGGAGGCTGGTCACGGACGTGGAGGTCGAGGACTCGGAGAAGGGGAAGTTGTCCCGGGAGGCGTACGACTTCAACGCGAAGGGTGAGGTCTTTCTCCTGGATGTCGACGAGGACGAGGAGATCGAAGTTACTCGTCCCGGCGGCCCTTGGGGTTGACGTGGGCCATGAGCCTAAGGCCCTGGGCGAAGGCGGCGGCGATGCCGACGAAGACGATGTCGAACACGGCCCAGTTCGAGTAAGAGGGCCAGGGCCTCGCGAACCTCTCCGCGTAGCCTCCCGGGTCGCCGACACCGGCCAGGCCGAGGGAGAGGGGGAAGAGCGCCCAGATGATCGCCGTGGCCCCGACCATCATGAAGAGCGTCGCCAGGACACCTTTCCAACCGCCTTTGAAGACCAAGAGCAGGGCCAGCCCCAGGTAGACGAAGGTGGAGGTCGCCTGTATCAAGGTCTCCCGCCCGAGTTCCTCGTAGGCGCTTCGGAAGGAGAACACGTTCGCTCCGAACCCGAAGAGGACGGCCGCGAAGGTGTAGCCCACGGTGAGTACCAGGAGCGACCTGGTGTCCTTGCTCATCCTTCCATTGTAGCTTCGGACGTATCTTTCCCGCCGAGCGCCGCGAGCACGGACTTCGCGTCCAAACGGCTCTTGAAGGGAATTACGTAGCCCCGCGTCGCCTCGGAGAGTGTTTCGACCGAAGCGCCCAACGATTCGGGCGCGGCGACGAGGATGCGGTGACCGCGCTTCGCAGCCTCCCGGAGGAGCGTGGCCCGCTCCACCAGGTACCGCTCGGACCAGAAGCCCAGTATCTCCAGGTAAACGCTCTCGTTCGTTGCGGCGTTTCGGAACGCGAAGTCCGGGACGAGCGCGGCCTTGAGCGGCGGAACCGGGATAACCCCTGTTCCTTCTTCGATCTCCCACTCGCCCTTATCTTTCGCCCGCTCCCACGCTTTGCGAAAAGCCCCGCGTACGTCTGCTTCGCCGGTGTCGGAGAGGCCCTTGTAGTGGCTCGCGAGCCCCGGAGTCTCAGACGTTAGCTCCAGACTCGCTTCGCGGCCCTTCCAGGAGACGTTGGCGTGGAGGGTCCAGGGGGCGGTGAGGAGGAGGCCGGGGAGGAGTTTTGCGAGACGGAGGCCGTACTTGCGGGTGCCGCCAAAGAGGGAGAGCGGACCGTCGAGGCGGAGGCGGTGGCCTTTAGGGGTAGGCTCGAGGGTGTAGATCAGACCCAAGAGCTTCACGTAGTGAAAGACGAGCCGGGCGTCGGCGTCGCTCCCGAGGTCTACGGTCAGGTCTCTCGCGGAGTAGAGTACGCCCTGCACCTGCGCGACGTTGTAGCGAGAGATCAGAGCTTTGGCGGAGGGCGGGTCGAACCCGGCGAGGAGCTGCGCTCCCTGCCGGTCGGCGTACATCAGGGCGACCGGGTTCTCTATCCCGGTCTCCGTCGAGACTCGTGCGAGCACGTCCTCGCGGGTACCGCCTTTGAGGAGGTTGCCCGTAGCCAACGGTAGCTCGGGGAGTGTTGCGCTGAGCTCGAAGAGACGGGTTCGCAGGGTGTACGGGTCTGCCTCTGTCGGCGGCGCCCATTCCGACCTCTCTTCGAGGAGCTTGGCGAGCCCGCGTAAAATCTTGAATCCGCGCCGGGCGTCGAGGCGCGGCCCGAGCTCCTCCTCCAGGAGAGACAGCTCTTCTTCAAGCTCTGCCCTGGCCTTACCCAGATGGCTTGTGTAGAGGTTCACGAGCGTCCCGGCGACCTCCCGGGCGTGTTCGTCGTCGGGCGAGAGCCGGTGAGGGACGAGCCGACCGCGCAGCAGGCGAGCCATGACGTGCTCGCCGCGGAGCATTAGAGAGATGTCTCCGGATGGGCTGCCGCGATGGGCTCCCGGCGGCGGCGCGAGGCGGCCTCCTCGCCGGTGCCTCCGGTGACGAGCTCGTAAAGGATAGCCCTCTTGCCTTCGCGCGGGCGGAGGACCCGGCCGAGACGCTGGACGTACTCGCGGTGGGAGGCGCTGCCGGCCAGGATCACGGCGACGTTCGCCTCCGGCACGTCGACGCCCTCGTTCAGCACATCCGAGGCTATAACCGCCCGGTAGCGGCCCTCCCGGAAGCGGTCCAGGATCTCTTTGCGCTCCCGGGCCGGGGTCTCATAGGTTATGCCGGGCACGAGGAACCTCTTCGAGAGCGCGTATACCTCTTCGACGCTCTTCGTGAACACGATGGTACGGTCGTGCCAGTGTTGCTTGAGCAGGCTCTCAAGCGTCGCGCCCTTACGTTCGGCGTTTGCCCGGATCTCCCGCCTCCGACGCGCCGCCAGCAGCGCCTCCCTTCCCCCCGAGTGGCTCGTGGACGCGACCATAATGAACCTCTGCCAGTCCTCTGGCGAGCGCATCGAGAGGCGGTGCTTGCTTAGGAAGTCCCTGTACACCGCGTCCGCCTCCGCATACTCGACCCGTTCGACGGCGGTCAACTCCACGGGGATACGCACCGTCTCGAAGGGCGCAAGGTACGTGCCGGCCAGGTCCTCCGGCGAGCGCCTGTACACGACGGGGCCGGCGAGCTCGGGTAACATCTCGTGCCCGCCGTCGGGACGCTCCGGGGTCGCGGTGAGGCCGAGAGAGTAGGGGGCGAGGAGCATCTTGGGGATCACCGCATACTTCGGTGAGGGCAGATGGTGTACCTCGTCGTAGATCACGAGCGCGAACATGTCTCCGTACCTCTCCGCATGGATGTACGCAGAGTCGTAGGTCGTAACGGTCAGAGATGTCACCTCGTGGTACCCGCCGCCCAGAAGCCCGACCGGCACCGAATGGCCGAACGAGTCCGAGAGTATCGAGTACCACTGCTTTAGGAGGGCGAGCGTGGGCACCACGACCAGCGTGCTCCTCTCCGTCCGTTCGATGGCCCGGACGGCGACGGCCGTCTTGCCCGCGCCGGTCGGCAGCACTACAACCCCTCGCAAACCTCCGCGCCGCCAAGCGTTCAGGGCCTCTCTTTGGTAGGGGCGCGGCTCCATCGCCACGCGTGACTCCAGGGAGAGCTTCTCGAAGCGGGCGGCTCGATCCTCGTAGGTAGCCTCCCCCTCGCGCAGAGCCAGCACCGTCTCGCGGTAAGCGCCCGCTGGGGCCCGCCACTGTTCGGTACGTTTGTCCCACACGAAGGGTTCCGGCGGCTTGCCGCCGCAGGCGACGAGGGTGCCGGAATCGTAGGATAGCTCGATCACATCAAAATAAGGATACCCGAGACTCGCCTGGGTCTCAGCAGTAAACTTGAACCGCCCGCTACCCGGAACGGAGGAGCTTGAGGACGAGACGCTCGTTTCATCTCCTGCTCTACGCGCTAGTGGTCTCCCTAACCGCGTTCACCGGGTGTGGGGGACAGCCGTCGCCTACCAAGGAAGCGTCGGAGGAGCCCAGCGCCGGGACAGCGGAGACTACTGAGGAGGCCGAGAGGTTGAGCATGCGCGACGCGGTAGGGCAGATGTTCATCGTCGGCCTGGGCGGGACGGAGCCGGACTACTACATCGAGAAGATGGTCCGGGAGCGTAACGTCGGCGGCGTGTTGCTACTCGGGCACAGCCTGCAGAGCGAGGAGCAGACAAAGAGCCTCACGGACGCCCTGCAACGGCTCGCCACGAGCACCGGCCCAGCCATTCCTCTACTCGTCGCAGCGGACCATGAAGGCGGAGAGGTGCAGGGAGCTCCTTGGGTATCGGAGCAGCCGTCGGCGGCAGAGGTGGGTGAGAGGGGAGAACCGGAGGAGGCGCGCCGAATTTCGGAGGAGATAGGACGAGAGCTGCTGCGGAGCGGCGTGAACACGGACCTCGCTCCCGTAGTCGATACCGGTTCGGGCGCCGCCATAGGGAGCCGCTCTTACGGCGCGGACCCGGCTCTCGTCGCCATTATGGGAGCGGCTTCCATAGAGGGCTTCGAGAGAGCGGGAGTAGTTTCAGCGGCGAAGCACTTCCCGAACCATGGCCCCGCCCTCGCAGACTCCCACGTCGCCCTGCCAACGGTAAACCACGATATGGAGATTGTCCTGAATAGCGACCTGCCCCCGTTTAGGGCGGCGGTCGAGGCAGGGGTGCCGATGGTAATGCTCGGTCACCTCGTATATCCGGCGCTCGACCCGACCATGCCCGCGAGCCTCTCGCCCGCGGCTGTAGAGCTGCTGCGGGGAGAGCTCGGGTTCGACGGCGTGATCGTTACGGACGATCTGGTGATGGAGGGCGCCCGGCGCGGCGGCACAACCGCCGAAGCGGCGGTAGAAGCCGCAAAGGCCGGCGTGGATCTACTCATGGTCTCCGGTCCCCCCGAGGAGCAGGCAGCAGCCTACGACGCGGTCGTGAACGCCGTAGAGTCCGGGGAGATACCGCCCGAACGTATACAAGCCTCCGTTGAACGTATCAGAAATATCAAAAACCGTTACCTGCTCTACAGTGAGGATTAGCGTTCAGGTAGAATAGGGGGCGGTAAAGGGGTGAGTCGGGCTTTCTGAGGGCCAGCCGAGTTTCGAGGCGAGGCGTAAGAGGTCCCGCACGTTAGGAGGTTTCGAGGTGGCGGAAGTCACGATGGAGGAAGTCAGCAAGATCTATGGTGAGGACGTGCTCGCCGTGGATAGTATGAGCCTCGATATAAAAGACGGCGAGTTCGTCGTCTTCGTGGGGCCTTCGGGCTGCGGCAAGTCAACGGCGCTACGCATGATCGCGGGCCTCGAAGACATCTCCAAGGGCAAGGTCTTTATTGGGGACAACGTGGTAAACGACCTGCCCCCGAGGGAGCGGGACGTAGCGATGGTCTTCCAGAACTACGCTCTCTATCCGCACATGAACGTCCGGGAGAACATGGGCTTCGCCTTGAAGCTCAGGAAGATGGATAAGGGTGAGATCAGCCGCCGCGTCGAGGAGGCCGCTCGCATCCTCTCCATCGAACGCTTCCTCGATCGGAAGCCTAAAGCCCTCTCCGGCGGCCAGCGCCAGCGGGTGGCGCTCGGGAGGGCTTTGGTCCGGGAGCCGAAAGCGTTCTTGATGGACGAGCCTCTCTCTAACCTCGACGCGAAGCTCCGGGTGCAGATGCGTACGGAGATCGCCAAGCTGCACAACCGCATCGGCGTGACGACGATCTACGTCACCCACGATCAGACCGAGGCGATGACGATGGCCGACAGGATCGTGGTGCTGAAGGACGGCGTGGTCCAGCAGGTCGCCTCTCCGCAACAGATGTACGAGCACCCGGTGAACGTCTTCGTGGCGGGTTTCATCGGAAGCCCGGCGATGAACTTCATGCGGGCGATACTTGAGAAGGACAACGGCGGGTATACAGTGGCCTTCGGTCAGACGCGGATCTCCCTGAACCGGGAGGTAGTAGGGGAGAGCGAGAGCCTGGGGCAGTACGCGGGCAAGGAGGTCGTCTTGGGGGTACGCCCCGAGCACATAGAGGACGCCAGCCTCGCGGAGATCACTTCCGAGTCCGACTGCATAACGGTCACGCCCCAGGTCATAGAGAGCATGGGTAGCGAGAAGTATCTGTACTTCGGGATGGACAAGGAAGTGGCCGCTCATCTGGAGAGCCTCGAGAAGTTGACGGAGGGCGAAGGGGAGGGAGCCGACCAGGGCGGCGCCGAGGGCTCGGGTTCAGCCGACGACTTCGGGGAGCTCATGGTGGCGAGGGTCTCGGCGGAGAGCCAGGCCCGGATCGAGCATTCCCTCAAGCTGGCGGTGGACGCGAGCAAGATAAGGCTCTTCGATCCAGAGACCGAGAAGGCCATCATCTGATCCGGCTGGCCGTCACAGCTTAGGGGAAACTTGTGACGACCATTTATTAGCCCAGCGGATGGAAGTATGCCGAGCATGGGGATAGACAAGGAGGAGTAAAGTCAGATGACGGAGAGGACCGAAGGACCGAGGGAGGAAACAACGCCCGCAGACACGCCGGCCGTAAGCCGTATAAGCCGACGAGACTTCCTGAAGATCAGCGGCGCGGGCCTCGCCGGGGCGGCGCTCTTGGGGGTCGCGGGTTGCGGCGGTGGCGGCGGCGGTGGCGGGGGTAGTGCCGTAGGCATAACCTTTGCTACCACCCCCGATCCCACGGGGACCTTTCAGACGCTCATAGACGAGTTCAACTCGCAGAATTCAGGGCAGATCGAGGTAACCTATCGGGAGATGCCGCCGGACTCCAGTCAGTACTTCGATCAGCTCAGGACCGAGTTTCAGGGAGGTTCGACGAATATAAGCGTGTTCGAGGGGGATGTGACCTGGCCCGCTCAGTTCGCGCTACCGGGCTTCGTCCTCGACCTCTCCGACCGCTTCACCGAGGAGGAGCAGCAAGGGTTTCTCGAGGCGCCGTTGCAGACGAACGTCTACGAGGGAGGCATCTTTGGTGTCCCCTGGCGCACGGACGCGGGGTTCCTGTACTATCGACGCGATCTCTTGGAGCAGGCCGGCATCTCCGCGCCTCCGGCGACCTGGGACGAGCTCAAGCAGCAGGCGAGCACGGTGCAGCAGCAGTCCGGCACGCGCTACGGCTACGTCTTCCAGGGAGCTGACTACGAGGGCGGGGTCGTGAACGCCCTGGAGTACATAAACAGCGCGGGCGGGAACGTTCTTGACCCGAACGACTCGAGCGTCGTAACCGTAGACAGCCCGGAGGCGAGAGAGGGCCTCACGACGGAACGGAGCATGGTCGAGGACGGCATCACTCCCCAAGCCGTTTCGACCTATAAGGAGGACGAGTCGACGGCGGCTTTCCTGAACGGAGACGCGGTGTTCCTGCGTAACTGGCCGTATGTATATGCGCAGGCCGGGGACTCCGCGGTGTCGAGCATAACCCAGGATCAGGTCGGTATCGCGCCGCTGCCGGCAAGCTCGGACGGGGAGAGTGTGAGCGGCCTCGGCGGATGGAACCTCATGATCAACGCCCTCGCGGAGCCGGAGGTTCAGGATGCCTCCTACGAGCTCATCAGGTTCATGACCGATCCCGAGCAGCAGAGGAGACTGGCTACCGAGGGCTCCTACCTGCCGATCCTGCAAGAACTCTATGATGACCAGGAGGTCCAGGACGCGGTACCGGTCGTAGCTCTGGGGGCGGAGGCCATCCAGAACACCGTGCCGCGTCCCGTCTCCCCGTTCTACTCGGACATGTCGCTGGTGATGGCCGAGCAGTTCAACGCCTCGCTGAACGGAGAGGAGGACCCCGAGACGGTGACGAGCACGCTCCAACAGGAGCTCACGGACATCATCGAGCAGGGACAGGGGCTGGCGTAGAGACAAGGGCGGGGCGTGACCTTGTCGCTTCCGGCCCGTAGAGAGAAGAGGTAAAGCTAGTGACGACGGGCTCTACAGAGAGAAAGAAACGGGGCGCGCTTAGGGAGGAGTTCGGCAACCCCGAGCGGCGCACCGCGTATTACATGATCCTGCCCGCCCTGTTCATCATCTTGGTTGTGGCGTTCTACCCTATCGCTTACTCGTTCTACCTGAGCTTCTTCAAGGCGAACATCAATAGCGCCGGAAACTTCGTCGGCTTGCAGAATTATGTGCAGATGTTCCAGAACAGCGAGTTCCTGGACGGGTTGAGAAACACGCTCATCTTTACCGTGGTGAGCGTGTTCTTCGAGTTTATGATCGGGCTGGCTATCGCCCTTGCTATAAACCGGGCGTTTAGAGGCCGGGGGCTGGTGAGGGCGGCGATCCTGGTGCCATGGGCGTTCCCGA
>CADCVD010000153.1 GCA_902806055.1 uncultured Rubrobacteraceae bacterium | reverse complement strand
GACGAACTCGGCAAGAGGACGGGCCTGCATGTTACCGTTGAGAATGATGCCAATGCTGCGGCCTGGGGCGAGTTTAAGTTTGGAGCCGGGAGTGAGGTCGGACACCTCATATTCATAACGCTCGGGACGGGGGTTGGTGGGGGGGTAATTACGAACGGCGTCCTCTTGCGCGGGGCGCAAGGGGCTGGCGGGGAGCTCGGGCACGTGACGATTCAGGCGACCGGCCCGCGCTGCAACTGCGGCAACCACGGCTGTCTGGAGGCCCTCGCGTCGGGTACCGCTATACAACGCCGTGCTCGCGAAGTTGCCAGCGAACAGCCCGGCTCTGCTCTAGGCAAGCTTGCTGCCGATAGAAAGGTACTCGGGGAGGACGTTAGCGAGCTCGCGCGGCAGGGGGATGAGGCGGCGATCTCGGTCCTGGAGGAGGCTGGAAGATGGCTCGGCGTCGGGCTCGCCGGATTCGTCAACGTCTTCAACCCGGAGATCATAGCGGTAGGCGGCGGGGTTGCCGAGGCAGGGGATCTGATCCTGGCCTCCGTCCGCCGGGAGATCTACCTTAGGTCCCGCTCCCCTGGACGCGACCTCGTAAAGATAAGAGAAGCGACTCTGGGCGCCGCCTCCGGCATCCTCGGTGCGGCTGCCCTAGCCCGAGGCCCCTCGGGCGAGTACGTCTTCGGCTAGCGGGATTCCCTTTGCCTCTAGCCGTCGTTCCAACCCCCATAGGCAACCTCGAAGACATCACCCTGCGTGCCCTTCGTACTCTGCGGGAGGCGGACTCTGTAGCCTGCGAGGACACGCGCCATACCGGGCGTCTCCTCGCCCACTACGACATAAAAAGACCTCTCGTCTCCTACCACGAGCACAACGAGGAACGCCTCGCTCCCGAGTTAGCCAGGAGGGCACGCTCTGAGAAGGTCGCGCTCGTCTCCGACGCCGGCACCCCGCTGATCTCCGACCCAGGTTACCGGCTCATGCGGGCCTGTATCGAAGCCGGCGTGGAGGTCGAGGTGCTGCCCGGTCCCTCGGCCGTGATGACCGCGCTCGTCGCCTCCGGGTTGCCGGTAGATACGGCGTTCTTTCTCGGCTTTCTTCCGCGCAAGGGGCGTGAGCGTACCGGGCTACTCGACCGCATAAAACGCGAAGCCTCGACGTTCGTGATCTACGAATCGCCGCACCGGCTGGCGAAGACGCTAAAAGAGTTGCCCCCGGGGACGCCGGTCGCCGTGTGCCGGGAGCTGACCAAGCTGCACGAGGAGGTTTATAGGGGTACGGCGGCAGAGGCGACGGAGCACTTCGCGGAAAGGGTGCGCGGAGAGATCGTGCTCGTCGCCCGTGGCGGTGCTGAGGAGGAGCCTGCGGATTTCGAGGCGGTCGTCGAGAGGGCGCGTGGGTATGTCTCGAAAGGTGAGAGCCCGTCGCGGGCGGCGGCGCGGGCGGCGAAGGAGACGGGGCAGAGGCGGTCGGAGATCTACGACCGCCTCGTTAAGTAGTAGCCAGCGGACCTCGGCGCCCTCTCTGTGGCTACCTCCCGGCTTCTGGGGCGTCCGTTTCGGGTCCCCTCTCCGGGTCGGAGCGCCAGACGAGGTACGAGTAGACGACGAGCCAGAGAAGAGAGCCGACCGTCGCTGCAACTAGCGCCGGGAGGGCCCAGGCCGGGTTCGCGAGCCCCAGACATACGAACGCCAAGCCGAGCAGCACGAACGTCCAACCGGCCATCCGATGCGTCTTGACCCACGAGCGCCTGCTGGAGAGCGTCCACGGCGTCTTGATGCCCACAAACCAGTTGGGTCGGACCTTACCGAGAAGGTTGCCTAAAACGACTAGCAGCCCGCCGACCAGGACCGACACCACGACAGTGACGTCGAGCTCGACGCCCCGAACCCAGAGCAGGATGAAACCGTAGATAAGCGCCTGGAAGACGACCACCGACACGCGGATCACAGCGTAGGCGCCTTCGAACAAGGCGTAGTTGTCTCGCCTGGGGTCTAGCTTCGGCAAGACCAGCATAAGGAGGTAGACGCTGAGCGTGATCAGCGGTAGCAGCAGCAAGCCCTCGAACTTGCCGCCGTAGCGTTCCGGCTCCCCTGAGAGCCCCCAGTTTGCTGGTATCTGGTCCGGCGCCGAGGGCCACATGACGGCCGCGAGCACGAACATCGCCCCTATGATCGCCCACTGCACGGCCTCAATCCGCAGCTTGAAACGCATCTCGCTTGCCCTCCTTCTCATCGTCTCCTACCCCGAGCAACTCCATCACGGCTCCCAGCATCTCCTCGTACACGCCCACGTTGAGGCTGTAGGTGATGGTGGTGCCGCTCCGCTCAGTCACGACCAAGTTCGCCTCCTTCAACACGTTGAGGTGTCCGGAAAGCGTCGACTTCGCGATCGGAAACTCCTCCGCGATGCTTCCCGCGCTCATGTCCCCAGACCGCAACAGACGCAGTATCTCCCTCCGCGTCGGGTCCCCCAGAGCCTTGAACACCTTATCCATCAACCCCGCCGGACCATGTTCGCCAAAAACCCCATTTTGTTATTTCGTCAATTAACGAAACAATAGCACGAGACTGAGGATTGGGCAAGAGGAGATGGGCAATCGATTGAGGTAAGACGTGAGAAGCGTTTTCACTGACGCCTGATCTCCAGCCGCTCTATAATGCCCTTCGGTGCTGGCTGCTCTCGGGGGGTAGGGGTTGATGTTCGTAGATTCGCATACGCACCTCACGCGGCTTGAGGTCTCGCCGGAGGAGGCGGTCGAGAGGGCGGCTGGGGCGGGCGTGATCGCCGTGGTCAACATCGGGACGGACGTGGAGGATTCGAAGAGGGGGGCGGAGTTGGCGGCGGTACTGCCAAACGTCTACTCGTCAGCGGGGATACATCCGCACAACGCGGGAACTTACACAGCGGCTGACCTGGAGGCTCTAGCGGAGCTCTCCGAGTCGCCGGGGATCGTGGCTCTCGGAGAGGTCGGGCTCGATTACTACAGAGGAGATTGGTCCGGGGAGATACAAAGGGCGCTCTTTGAGGATGTAATCTCGCTCGCTAACGATACGCGTCTCCCGCTGATCATCCACTCCAGAAAGGCCTTCTCCGATACCTTTGGTATTCTCGCCCGTGCCCGCGTCCCCGTCGTGCTTCATTGCTTCGAAGGGGGTGAGTCCGAGGTCAGAGAGGCAGAGGCGCGTGGTTACTACGTCGGTCTCGCCGGCAACGTCACCTACAAGAACAGCAGGACGGCGGAGGTCTTGGGAATGCTCGACCCGGAGCGCATCCTGGTCGAGACGGATGCCCCGTATCTGAGCCCGCAGGCGGTGCGCAAGGAGGCGAACGAGCCGAAGAACGTAGCCTACACCGCCCGCTTCGTCGCTGAACGAATCGAGATGGATGAGGAGGAGTTCGGGCTTCTTACGAGTCGAAACGCCCGCGACTTATTCGGCCTGCCGTTGAAGGTCTAGCGCCGCGTTGTATAGACCCGAGTCGCGCCCCAAGAAACGTCTCGGCCAGCACTTTCTTGTAGACCCGAACACCGCCCGTGTCGTCGCCCGGGGCGTGGTAGAGGATGACGTAGTCCTGGAGGTAGGGCCGGGACGCGGCGCTCTCACCTCCGTTCTCGCCGAGCGGGCGGGGCTCGTACACGCCGTGGAGCTGGACCCGGACGTGTTGCCTGATCTGCGAAAGGCGCTTGGGCCTCACAAGAACGTTCTCATACACGAGGGCGACGCCCTGACCTTCGACTACGATGCTCTGGAACCGCAGCCGAACAAGCTCGTCGCCAACCTGCCTTACAACGTCGCCTCGCCCCTGGTGCTGCGGCTACTAGAGGAGGCGAAGTCCCTCACCGAGTTGCGGTTCATGGTGCAGCTAGAGGTGGCGCGTCGGATGGCCGCTGAGAGGAGGACCAAGGACTACGGGACCTACGCGGTCCTCGCGCAACTCCTGGCGGAGGTGCGGGTAGCCCACAAGGTCTCGCCGCTTGTCTTCGAACCACCTCCCCGCGTGTGGTCGGCGGTCGTTGCGATGGAGCGGCGGGGATCTCCGGTGGACTACGATCGCGTAAAGGAACTCGTGCTCGCCGCCTTCAAGAGTCGCCGCAAGCGACTTGTCAACAACCTTCCCAAGCCGGTGCGGGAGGATGCGCAGGATGCTTTGCGGTCTTTGGGCTACGGGCCGGATGCGCGAGCCGAGGAGCTGAGGCCGATCGACTTCCTGGCGCTCGCGCGCAAGCTCTCGGGGAGGCCCGCTTGAGGAGGGTGCGCCTTCGGTCGTTCGCGAAGGTCAATTACGCGCTGGCGGTACTAGGGGCGCGGCCCGATGGGTACCACGAGATCTCCACGGTCATGCAGAGCATCTCTCTAGCCGACGAGGTGGAGGTGGAGCCAGCCGCGGCTGGCTTCCAACTAGTGATCGAACCGCCGAATACCGAAATTGGTCCGCCCGAAGAGAACACGATCTTCAAGGCTGGGAGGCTACTCGGGCAGCTCACCGGGACCGGGTTTCCGGCGAGGGTGCGCCTGCGTAAACGAATACCCGCTGGCGCAGGGCTTGGTGGAGGGTCGGCGGATGCAGCGGCTGCTCTCGTAGGCCTGAACGAAGTCTTCGGGCTTGGTTTGAGTAACCAGGAGCTAAGAGAGGTAGGGCTGAAGATCGGGGCGGATGTGCCGTTCTGCCTTACAGGCGGCACGATGCTCGGCGGGGGCATCGGCGAGGTCCTTAGTCGCCTTCCGGCACCGCCGCCGCACTGTCTTGTGGTCGCCAAACCGGCTGCTGGGGCGGAGACGGCCCGGATCTACCGAGATTACGATGAACGGTCCGACGAAGGAGGTTCCTCAACCTCTCCTGCGGCGGAGGCTCTGCGGGCGGGGGATCTCGGCGCGCTCGCCAGGGCTCTCGACAACGGACTTGCCCCCACAACAAAGAGTCTCGTTCCCGAGGTTCGGGAGCTGGAGGAGAAGCTCCTGCGCGCGGGCGCTCTTGGAGCCGGGATGAGCGGTACCGGTACTTCCGTCTACGGCATATTTGCCTCCGAGGCAGAGGCTATAGCCGTGGTGGATAGGTTGCGCACACAGCATGCCTACTTCGTGGGTCTCTACGAGCCCGTCGAGCGTGGGGTAGAGATACTCTAGAGCGGCGCATCGCAGTAGTTCGCGGGTAGAGGGCATGACTGCGGATAACCAAGGCGCGGAGTCACGTTCGGGTCGTATCGAGATGTTGAGAGTTGTTCTGTCCTGTTTCTGTTGGTTGCTTCTACAGATCGGCGAAGCGTCGGAGCGAAATTTCAGACCATTGAGAAGAAC
>CADCVD010000152.1 GCA_902806055.1 uncultured Rubrobacteraceae bacterium | reverse complement strand
GATACTGAAGCTCGGGAGTAAGGTTGACCCCGACACCCTCCAGGGCTTCGAGCGCCTGGGGTTCTGACGGTTCGAGGCGGTTACGCAAGAGCTCAGCGAAGCCCGGCTCTCGCTCGTAGCGTACTACGGTCGTACGTCCGGCGCCCGCGAGGTTCCCCGCGATCTCGGCGGCACGGTCGAGATCGCCGAGATCGTCCACTAGACCGAGAGATTCAGCTTGAAGTCCAGAGTAGACTCGTCCGTCAGCGATCCCGCGTACCTCATCCTCCGGGAGGTTGCGGCCCTCGACGATCACTCCTACTAACTGGTCGTAGGACTCGTTCACGAGGTTCTGGAGTATCTCCAGCTCCTCCTCGGTCGGCTCGCGGGTGGGGGAGCCGATATCCTTGTACGGCCCGCTCTTTATAACTTCTTGCTCGACGCCGTACTCCTCGGCCGCCTCTGTAAGGTTCAGGTACGAGAAGATCACCCCGAGCGAGCCAGTAAGCGTGGTCTCGTTGGCGACTATCCGGTCGGCGGCGGTAGCGAGATAGTACCCGCCCGAGGCTGCAGTCTCGCTCATGGAGACGATAACGGGCTTGCCGGTCTCATCCCTGAAGTCCAGGATACTCTTGTGCATCTGCTGGCTCGCCACAACGCCGCCGCCGGGTGAGTTGACCTCGACGATCACGGCTCTGACGCGGTCGTCTTCCGCAGCCTGCGTGAGCTGGTCTCGTAAGGTCTGCGGCGTCGCCGTCTGTGAGCCGACGGAACTACCCTGCGCGGAGCTTATCTGGCCGGCGACGGGCAGCACCGCGATTCTGTCAGGCCCTTCGCCCGAGACGTACTCCTCCTCGAAGTTCTGGGGGGCCGCGGTGTTCCCCCTGCCCTCCCGCCCGCCAGGACCGGCCAGGAGGACCAACGCTATAGTCCCCACCGTCAAGAGCAACAGCAAGAGGGTTATAGCGCCCCCGATCAACAACCCTCTCCGCCTGGACCGAGGAGACGGCGGTCCCGAAGGAGGACCGCCCGAGGGAGGCCCGTTGGGCTCGCCGCTGGCGGGTAGATTCTCTCTGTTTTGGCCGTGTCCGGCTTCCAAGGATTGTTCCTCCTTTGATGGCTGAGGTCGTTAAGGCGTTCCCGCCGAGCCCGCCGCTCCGACAAGGACGGCTACAAGGACGCCGATGATCAGAGCGACGAGAATTATAAGGCCCACGACACCGGCGCAAGAGATCGTGCAAGATCCGGCGGACTGGCCGTAGCCTACCCTACGGGAGAAGGCGGCCCCGATCACCACCAAGACTATGTTCCAGGCGTAGGCTGCGATCAAGAGCAGGATGAGCAGGAGGTCCACGATGGCGGTCGCGGTGCTCTCCGGCCCAGCCGCCGCCTGGATACCAGTCGCGGGTATCTTTATCACGGCCATTATCACCAGCGGTACCGCGGCGACGCCGACGATGGCGAAAGTCCCCGAGAGCGGTCCCGTCCCGCCGAAGAATCGCGTGACGAGTTGCATGAGGAGCGAGACAACGGCCCACCCGACAAACGGCGAGAGAACCGCGCCGAGCAGGGTAGCCACCCCCGTGCTCCGCGAGATATCCTCCACGAGGTCGGGCGGCACCCCGGGGAAAGCCTCGGGCTCGAAAGCTCCTGCGGTCACACCGCCCAGGATGTCCACGACGCCGGTGATGAGTTGCAGGGTCGCGTAGAGCGCCACGACCCCGAAACCGAGCAGCACCCGGCGCTCCTCCGCCACGCGCGAGAGCGACCTTACGGGAGCCCAGAGTACCGCTAACGCATCCAAGAGATCCCTTCCACACCGATATAACCACGCCAGATCTTACACCAGAGAGAGCGTCTCTAGCCGTAGATGTTCGTGGAGTTTGGGGGGTGGGGCCTTCGGCCCTGGCGTTTGAGGATGTCGTCTTTGGCGGCCGAGGAGGACACTGATTCGCCGCGTGCCTCCAGGGCGAGCTGTTCACGGTGGCGCAGGATCCAAAGGTACAGGTCGAGCTCGGTGCGTTCGGGAAAGGCATCTAGAATGCGCTCCTCCCGGATCATGGCCGCGATTGGCTTGTAAGAGTGCTCGTACCAGTCAGCCAGCGCCTCCTCCGGGGAGACGTAGCGTCGCCAGAGCTGGCTCACCCTGAACCCGTGAGCCTCGATCTGGTTCGCAAGCCTCCTGTAGTCGGCTACGTCGGAGAGCTCGACCTTCAGCTCCGGGAGCACCTCGTCGATCGGAAGCCGCTCCAGGAGACGCCGGTGCTCTAGCTTGTACAAAAGGTCCCGGGCGGTTAGGGTGGAGTTTATCGGCACCCGACTTCTTAGCTGCACGACCTCGGCGTCTATCATCTCGATACCCTGCTGGCGGGCGACCGAGACGCGGTGGTTGCCGTCTTTAACGAAGTAGGCGGCCCCGATCTTATAGAGGCTCACCGGAGGTAGCTCCTCGGCCCGGTGCATCGCCTGGTCTATCTTCTTCCAGCGACCGCCGAGACTCGGCTTGCTCGGCAGAAAGGCTCGGTCGAAGTCTCTGTGCCTACCGACGCTCCCCACGATGTCCGCCACCGGCACCACGCGCATCCCGAGGTAGGTCTGTTCCACCGCGCCCAACGCTCCCCGCACCTCGTCGAAGGAGAGCAACTGGTTGGAGGCTTCGTCTCGGCGCAGATATGCTCCGAGGCGCCTCAAGAAAGCCCGCCGCCGGGCGCGTGAGAAGTCCTTGTCCGCTTGTTCGTTGGGGTCCATCTATCTAGCCTGCAACCCGCTCGTGTGCCTGGTACCCGTCCCTGCTACTGCTTCTCCTGGCGTCTCCAAGGCTTTGTGCCCGCATACGTTCACCACCTGGGTGGCGCCCCGGCTCTTGACTCGTCGCTCCTGTACGTCAGGACCGTAGAGATGTACGTGGCCGTGTAGCCACAGGGCCGGGTTGTGGCGGTCGATGAGCGGGAGGAACGCCTCAAAGCCCCTGTGTGCCGGGTCCTCCGCGTCTCCAAGGCCCAAGGGCGGAGCGTGAGTCACGAAGATGTCGGGCCTCTCGCCGCCCCACAGGGAGCCGAGGGTTACCTTCCTGGAGAGCGCGCGGCATCGGCGGCGCATGGCGCGCTCGGCATACTGATTCGGACCTCCAGAGTAAGAGAGCGAGCCCGAGAGACCCGCCAGCGTTAGGTTCCCCGCGCGCACGACCCGGCCATCCAGGGGGATGCAACCGGCCGGCGACTTCCTCTCCTCGGCCGGATCGTGGTTGCCGAGTACGTAGTACAGCGGCGCGCCCGAGAAGGTCAGGACGTACTCCAGGTACTCGAACGGCAGGTCCCCGCAGGAGATTATCGCCTCTATGTCAGCGGCATAAGAGGAGATGTTCGTCCCGTAGAGCACCGGATCCACCACATCGCTTATCGCAAGTATCTTCACGCGACTTTTCTCACAATGCTCTAGATAATACCCTCTCCGCCGGGTTGTGGCGTGCTCACGCCCAGAGGACCGGTCCGTACGCCTCTGAGATTAGTCTCCAGACGATTGGTCAACCTGGCAGTGGGGTAGTAGCACGGAGAAGAAGGAGACGAGAGAAAGGATGTGACCCATGGCCGGACCGGAGACGCCGAAACTGATGGTAGACGTTGTAGTGACCTCGGAGGAGGGGCGTGTACTCCTGATCCGCCGCGGCAGCGATCCCTACGAAGGATATTGGGCCCTGCCGGGAGGCTTCGTCGAGGTGGGGGAGACGACGGAGGATGCGGCGGTCCGGGAGGCGAAGGAGGAGACCGGCCTGGACGTCGAGATAGTAAAGCTCGTCGGCGTATACTCCGAACCCGACCGCGACCCGCGCGGCCACAACGTAAGTTGCGCCTACCTTGCCCGCGCCGCGGGGGATCCCCGGGCCGCTTCCGACGCCGCCGAGGTCTCCTTTATAGATCCCTCCACCGTAGAACTCGCCTTCGATCACGAGAAGATAATCGCCGCCGCCCTCTCCAGCTAGGCTGTCTATGAGCTCGAAGCCCTGTCAGCCCTCACTAGTAGTGGCTCTCGTATCGGCCACTCTTCCTACTTGATAGCGATTTCTAGAGAATTCTGACCTCTTGTGCGGACGATCCAGCGAGTACCATAGCTATGTTTTGGATCGGAGGAGGGCTTCGGGGGCTGTCTGCGGCACGGGGAGGGGAGATGCGAGACAGCGAAAGTTAGTAGCGTTTGCCTCGTTGGCGGCTAATGTCGAAGCGGGCCGACGCGGAGACGGCCATCACGGCCATGACGCCGCACTGGACCGGGTCGGTGACGACGAGGTCTGCGGCCTTGGGGACGCTGCCGGGCATGTTCAACGAGAGCACGATGATCCCTTTCTCGCGGATCTCATAAACGGCCTGGGCAACGTCGCCGCCCATGAGTGCTCCGGCCAGGACTAGCGCCACCGCCCGTGGGAGGCGGGCGACGGCCCGCACGGCGTTCGACAGGTTCTCCTCGCCGACCAGCGGGATCGTGTCGACCGAGATACGCTCGCCGCGGATGTTGTGACGGTCGGCCTCGGCGACCGCCCCGACCACCACCTGGCCCACCTGGGCTCCGCCGCCAACCACGATGATTCGCTTGCCGTATACCTTTTGAAAAGATGGCGCTCGCTCGACCATCCGTACTATCGGCAGGGCTTCGAGATCCTCGATCAGCGACTCTGCCGTCTCGCTGACAACGTCCTCTAGCTCAAAGTAGACTGAGGAGCCATCCTGGCGCCGCTCAGCGATGTCTACGTGGGTGATGTTCGCCCGGTGATCCAGGATCACCTTCGTGAGCGCGTGGAGCGCACCAGGCTCATCTGACGACGTGCGAACCATCAAGGCTAGTGGAGCGTTACACTCAGCGCTCTCGTTCAAGAGCTCGTCTCCTTGATGGCGCAGGCTGATAGGTTTTCACCAGAGCTTGCAAGCCGACGGGGGACACCACTCGTACACTGTGTAACCTTCACTTCACAGCAGGTGCGAGCGTAAGGATGCTCGTGCTGCTGCACGCACGAGAAGGGCCGAACAGTCTCAACGTTGCTCATACTCTTACCTTAACAAAACGGCCTTCTTAATACTAAAAGGCCGCGCCAACAGGAAATCGGCATCCGATGGCCAACGGCGCTCCGGGTGAGTAGACTGCCTTCATGCTACTCGGTAATATATGCGCTTCTCGCTGTGGCGCGAGCTCTTGATCCTGTAACTGCTATTGCCACTGGATAGCTCGTCAGCTAGAGTTGCGCGCTAGGAATTGAATGAGCGGTAACAAACCTCGGGAAGGAAGAGAAGTCTAAAGCTCTATGTCTTCAGAAGGTATTAGAAAAGATAAGAAAGGTATCTCTGGCCAG
>CADCVD010000151.1 GCA_902806055.1 uncultured Rubrobacteraceae bacterium | reverse complement strand
AACCCGAGTAAATCTCCTGAAATACTAGGAAAGGCGATAGAGTAGAAATACGCTTGTTTGCAGCTGTTTTGCAAACTCCGGAAAGGCCTAGCAAAGTGTCGCGCCGCCTTTGCACGGCGGAGGTCGGGGGTTCGAACCCCCTCGGCTCCACTCGTTTTTTGACGTGGTTTGCAGGGAAAACGTGCGCACCTTGGATGAGATGGTAATTCGCTTTGTTCTCCATGACACCAACCTGACACCAACCCATCAGACGAAGCAGATCAGCCTGCGCTGAGTCCATTCTCGAGGAGTCCTTGTAAGTCGGCGGCGCGTAACCGCTGACCCTGGTCGGCGGCATCTTGCGCGTCGAACCTGAGGCCTTCCTCCTCGAGCACCGTTCTAACATCGCGCGTGTCGGCAGGGTCCGTCCACCGAAATCCGACGCTGACCTCGCCTCTGTTTGTGAGCACCCGACGCTCTCTCGCATCGAGGCCGCGAGATCAGCCGTCACGAACCTGCGGCATGCAGAAGCGAAGTACGCCTTTGGTTTGTCGCCATCGTAGAACAGGTACTCTGGCTCCACGCCGTCGGGATCGGTGTAGTAGTGGCGGAACGCCTCCCGCTTGAACATCGAGCCCTGCTGCTGGAGGGGTTGCTGCTGGAGGATGGCATCGGCCCTGTCCGCGTATGCCAGCTCCAGCCTCCTTACGACGTGTTCGGGGTACAGCTCCGGGAACAGCATCTCTCCAGCCTCCGTTCGCTCGTCGAGCGGGTCCGGCCCGATGGCCCGCCCGCTCGGTAGGACGAGTTGGAAGCTTACCGAGTGGCGCATGGGGAGTATGAGCGTCTCGAAGGGCTCCCCGCCCCTGTCCGCCTGCTCCATGATCTCGGCCGCGAGGTCGTAATGCGCCACACGCTGGCCTATTAGCACGTGGCTGGTGCGCTCGCCGGTACCACGGCTCCTGAGGGCCGTGTTCCAGTGGTCTACGGCGGAGCGGATCTGCTGCGGCCGGTACGCGTCCATCAAGTCGTGCGAATCGTCCACGAGTATCACGCTCGCTCTCTCGCCCGTTACGCCGGAGCCCGTCGACGTCGCTATCCTCCAGCCACCCGCCGTGTTCTCGTATCGCGATTTGACGTTCTGGTCCCCGGCGAGCCGAACGCGGTGCCCCCACAGCCGCCTGTACCAAGGGCTCTGCAAGACACGGCGGGCCCGCAGGGTGTCGCGCTGGCTTATGTTGATGCTGTGCGAGCTGCACAGAAACCTCTCGGCTGGGTTTCTGATCCACGCCCCGGTCGGCCACAGGACACTCGCCACCAAAGATTTCGCCATCCCTGGCGGGGCGAGTATCAGCAGGTTCCTGGCCTGTCCGTCGGCCACTGCTTGTAGGGCCTCGGCCATAGCCCCAATGTGCCAAGCCTCCACGAACTCGGAGGGATCCGCTTCTGACCACGCCCGCGCGTCCACGAGATACCGCCGCCCGGCCAGGGCATCGCGGCCATCGAGATGCTCAACATCCTGGAGGGCTTCGACCTCGCCTCCCTCGACCCCTCTGGCGCCGAGCGAATCCACCTCGAGGTGGAGGCCAAGAAGCTCGCCTTCCGCGACCTGCACGGCAAGGTAGGGGACCCTGAGTTCGCGGAGGTCCCAACCGAGGAACTCATCTCCAAGGAGTACGCGGCGGAGCAGCGGGGCCGCATCTCTCCCGACCGCGCCGCCGAGTCCGTGAGCCCCGCCCTCGGAAGCGACACCACTTACCTGTGCGCCGTGGACGCCGAGGGCAACGGCTGCTCGTTCATAAACAGCCTCTACATGCGCTTCGGCAGCGGCGTCGTTGCGCAGGGGACCGGGGTCTGCCTGCAGAACCGGGGCAACTCCTTCCGCCTCATCGAGGGCCACCCGAACGCTCTTGAGCCCGGCAAGCGTCCCATGCACACCATCATCCCCGGCCTCATCACCAAAGACGGCGCCCTCTGGGCCATCTTCGGCAACATGGGCGGCTCGATGCAGCCCCAGGGCCACGCCCAGCTCCTCGTGAACCTTCTCGACTACGGCATGAATCCCCAGCAGGCCGTGGACCATCCGCGGCACTTCCACGACGAGGGCACGCTCCTCGTCGAGGGCCGCATACCGGAGCCCGAGATCCAGACGCTGCGTGATATGGGCCACCGCATCGAGGTGGGTCCCGACTACGTCGTGCCGACCGGCGGGGCCCAACTCATCCGTCTTACGGAAGATGGGGTGCGCGCCTGCGGCAGCGACCCGCGCAAGGACGGCTGCGCGCTGGCTCAATGATCACCGTTCAGCGTAGAGAAAATCTGACAAATTCTGTATCAGCGGGCGAAATGGGTGTGCCTCTATAAAGCGAGAACCTCGGAGGCTTGACGCTAAAATAGCAATAGTGTTCAATGTATCTGACTCCTGTAGAAGTGCTGTTGCTCTGTTGTGAGTTACCACCTGGGGAAAGGTGTTCTATGATTACCGAACCTAGCCCGCAAACACAGGCCCCCACCTCCTTAGGGGGACGTCTTGCGGTAGTGGGACCAGGCCTGATCATAGCGGCCGCCGGCGTAGGAGCCGGAGACATGGTTTCCTCCTTGACGGCCGGAGCGCAATATGGAACGGCCCTTCTTTGGGCCGTTGTTCTCGGAGCGCTCATCAAATTCTTTCTGACCGAAGGGATCGGTCGCTGGTACATGGCCACGGGCGAGACAATCGTCCAGGGTTGGCACTCCCTCACCCGCTGGGCGACTGTATACGCCTTGGTTTACCTCGTTATCCTGGCTTTCATTTACGGTGCTGCAGTAACCTCCGCGACCGCGCTTGCGACCACCGCGATGTTCCCGATCATGCCGCTCGAGGCCTGGGCCATCGTCATCGCTATAGTCGGCTTTTCGATTTTGGTGGTAGGTCGCTACGGTCTCTTTGAACGCGTCATGGAAGGTTTTATCGTCTTGATGTTCATCTCCATCGTAGGCGCTGCGATCCTTACCTTTCCGAACCTCGGGGAGCTTGCCGTTGGGTTAGTGCCGCGGGTGCCGGAGGGCTCCCTCCTCTACCTTCTGGGCGTCATGGGCGGCGTAGGCGCAACCATAACGCTGGCTTCTTACACTTACTGGGTACGGGAGAGGGGTTGGCGAGACTCGTCCTGGATCCCGACCATGCGAATCGACACAACCGTCGGCTACGTGATGACGGCGGTCTTTATGGTGTCTATGCTTATCGTTGGGGCACAGTTTCTCTTCGGTACCGGCAGGGAAATCAGCGGAGAAGAGGGCCTCGTGGCGCTCGCGGATCCCATGCAAGAGCGGTTCGGCGTTGTGGCGCGCTGGCTCTTCCTCGTAGGCTTCTTCTCTGCCACGTTCACTTCGGTGTTGGGGGGGTGGAACGGCTTTGCCTACCTCTTTGGCGACCTCGTGCGAACCTTAAGAGGCGTACCGGATACGGAGGCCGAGCGCTATCTATCCGAGAAGGGCTTGTACTTCCGCGGCTTTCTGGTCTTCATGGCCTTCCCGCCGATGCTCCTGCTTTTCTTCGGCGAGCCGGTCTTGCTGGTAATTATCTACGCCGCACTCGGGGCCTTGTTCATGCCATTCCTGGCGGCAACGCTGCTTTTGCTCCTCAACTCCCAGCGCGTGGCGCGGCAATACCGTAACGGGATTGTGGCAAACGTGGTCCTAGTGGGCGCCGTGCTGCTCTTCGTAGTACTCGCAGTGCAGGAGGTCGTGGGGCTTCTCTGAGCGATTTCTCGGAGATTGCGGGGAGCAGGCCGCGGTCCTTTAGCTTCTCACGGGTAGTACGAGAATCATAGCCACGGTCCAGGTGCACGCTGGTCTGCTCGGGCAGTGGTCCCAGCAACTCCGAGGTGTCCAGGATCGACGGGAAGGGCGGCAGATCGACCCCGACATGACGCCCGAGCAGGGGTCTGAGTATTACTTCCATGAGAAGGCAACAAAAGCACGCCTAGCAGCTCGCTCCTCAGTACCGCGCCTACAAAGAGACCGATCACGAACAGCAAACCCGATCCCACGCCCAAGCCCAACTTCACCCCCGTAGGGCGTGTCTCTCTTCGAACTCTTGCACACCACTTACCTACCCAACACGGGCCCACCGATATTCATTCTGCCGCAACCTCCCCCTTAGACTCGGCGGAAAGAATCTGAGACGATAGGGCACGCGCGCGGTACCGTTTCAAAGCGCCCTAGAGCTGGTAGTAGGCATTCTCCCTCACCGGACGGTCCACGCCATTTAGATGGTCTTTACAGTGGCTTTGGACGACACCAGGCTTCGGGTCCTGCCACCTAACGCAGCGAAGCTTGCGAGAGATGACCTTGCATGACGCCCTCGTGGCGCTGTGCGATACAATTACTCTGGACCGACGATGCTGCCCTTCCTAGCATACCCAACTTTCAGCCAGACGGCGCTTCCGCCGATGGTGATACCGGCGGCGGTTGGGGCACTCCTGATCCTTTTCGGGATCGCGGTGTTGATCGTGGACCTGATCGCGACCAACCACGGCCTGCCCGCCGCGTTGGGCGTCGTCATGATGTTCGCCGGGGGTCTGGTTCTGGTGTGGGCGGGGGTTCCTTACTCGGGCGTATTGCTCGGCGCCATCGTGGCCGTCGCAGCGCTCATGGGGGGCCTGCTCTTCGGCGTTTTGGGGTCTTCGCGCGCCCTCGTGGGGAGGCGGGCCCTCACCGGCAAGGAGGGGATGATCGGCGAGGTGGGCACCGTCAGGAGCCCCGTGGGGGCGGAGTCCGAGGGTTGGGTGTTCGTGCACGGCGAGCTGTGGAAGGCTGTGCTGGCGTTCGCTCCGGAGACGGCCGCCCCGCGGGATGGTGAGCCGATGGTAGGGGTGGGGAGCAAGGTAACCGTGGTGGGCTTCGGCGAGGGAGCGACGGTGCAGGTGGTGCCCGCGCGGGAGGCCCACGACCACGGGGCTGTGGACCGGAAGGGCTAGGACAAGAGGAGGAACTCTCGTGCACGCGAACTTGGGCTTGTTGCAGGCGGTTGGGGTAGGTATCGGGTTCATCGCCCTGGTGGTGATCGCGGTATTTGTGGCCTCTGTGCTTATCAGCGCGATCAAGGTGGTCAAGGAGTACGAGCGGGGCGTGATCTTCCGCCTCGGACGCGTCCAGGGAGGGCCGAAGGGCCCCGGGCTCTTCATCCTGCTGCCTTTCGTGGACAGGATGGTGAAGATAGACCTTAGGACCGTCACGATGGACGTGCCGCCTCAGGACATCATCACCCGCGACAACGTGCCCGCGAGGGTCAACGCCGTGATCTACTTCAGGGTGGTCGACCCCAACAAGAGCGTCATCGAGGTCGAGAACCACGTGCTGGCCACCAGCCAGATCAGCCAGACCACCCTCAGGAGCGTGCTGGGCCAGAGGGACCTCGACGACCTGCTGACCAACCGCGACGAGATAAATAGCGAGCTGCAGACCATCATCGACCAGCAGACCGA
>CADCVD010000150.1 GCA_902806055.1 uncultured Rubrobacteraceae bacterium | reverse complement strand
GGAGCGGAAGCGCCCGTGTTAACCCGTCCACGTCCCCGCGTCGCACGGCGGCCAACACCTCCGCCAACCCGCGCAGCCGCTCTGGGTCGAGGGCGGACGCCTCGGTAGGGTCTGCGAGCCAGATCTCTCCATCCTCCATAACGAACCGCTCGGGCACGAGGTCCGCAAAGAAGATCCCCTCCGTAACCGCCAACCTCACCAATTTTCCCGACGCCTCCGAGTACCCCTCGGCCCCGAGCGGCTCTGCCTTCTCGGGAGCCTCGAACGTCGCGCACCGTCCCGTCGAGTAGCGGCGATATGCGTCGGGCACCCTCAAACCGAACCCGTCCATCTCCTTCAGCCGCCGGGCGGTCTGCGCCGCGAAGAACATATCTCTGCGGTGCGCGGCGTAAGCAGCGAACTCCCCAACCGCCGCCGCCGGGTCCAGCGGCAGCGCCTCGCCGTTCCGGCGTCTCGCCCTCCGGCGCACCACGTCCGCTACCGGCCGCATCGCGAGCAGGTCCCTGCGTACCCCCGGACGGCGTACCAACACGAGCGCCGTGCGTCCTCCCGGCAGCACTGCCCGATGTGCTTGCGTGAGTACCCCTACCCGGGCAGGCGCCTCCTCGAACGCGGGAAAGAGCCGCTCCAGCGTGTTCCCGAGCTCCCTCTCTATGAGAGCGCGCACCTGGGCGAAGGGCACGGGGGGCACCGGGACCGCCGCCCGCGCAAGCTCCTCTGTTACGTCCGGCGGCAGCACGTCTCCTCGCGCGGAGAGAACCTGTCCAAGCTCCACGAACGTCGGCCCTAGCTCCTCCATTGCCAGCCTCAGCCGTGTCCCGACTCTGCCGACGTCCCGCCGCTGCCGTCCCAGAAGGAACCTGCGTCCGAAGACGTAGCCGAAGCCGTAGCGGGCGCCGACCTGCGCGATCCTGGCCGCTCTCCTGGCCGGTCCCTCCGGCAGCCCCCGCGTGACGTTCTCCATCTCCATGAAAAGAGCATAGCAGCAACGGTCGATCAGACGTAGTCGGCGTGGACCTGCTCGGGTTTCTTCTACCGCAGGACTCCTGTATTAGCCGCCTCACCATCAGACCGGCGTGGATAGGACCTGATCGCTGGGTTGCTCACCCGCGAGAAGATATTGAAGGAGTTCTAGCTCTCGAAATCCGGACGGCAAGCAAAACGATCCCGGAAGGAGATCAAGGTGCTCTACTGGTCCTTGAGTAGTTTGAAGATCCTCAGGAGCAGAGCGTTTCTCTTGCCTGCCATAAATAGGCCGTTTGGGGGATCAAGCGGAGCGGGAGGCATGCCAGAATAGCGTAATATGAGCGCGACGAAGAACAAACGAGCGAAAGTAACGCGGACTGAGAACAAGGATCGTACCCAGCCACCGTGGAACGTCGTCTTGCACAACGACTGGAGCAACTCGATGCCCCGGGTAGTGGTTGTCCTGAGGCGAGTGATCCCCGGTATCAGTGTCAGGCGGGCTACGAGGATCATGTACGAGGCTCACATAAGGGGTAATGCGGTTGCCAAGAGCTGCCACAGAGAGCTCGCGGAACTCTACGAGGAGCGCCTGCGGGAGAGGGGACTGACCGTGACCATTGAAGCGGCTGGCTAGCCAGAATGTCTCTCGCGTACCCACTGAAGGATAATACTTTCTCTCCTGGATACGCTCCCGATTGAGGCGCCCAAATAATGACCGCAAGGCACGTCTGTCCTTAGAGGGGTCTTTGGTGTAGTACCTACGCGCTTCGTCTGTCGGGAAGCGAGCCGAACGACGGAAGCTCTGACGTAGGCTGGTCCTCGGTAGAGGCGTTAAATCTGCTCTGCCGGGTAGTGAGGAGATGTCTCTCTCCGCACTCACATTCGAAGATATCTCGCTCCGGGCGCCAAGCATTTTCAGGGCCGGCGATAATTAACCTCTCTCCACATTCTTCACATATAAGTACCGTGCGCTCTGAAGACCGGGACACCCGGACCTCCTTTCGTTCTTTGCTAGGCTGTCGTTGCTGCAGTTTTCCACGATTTGCAGGGGTAACTTCGCACATTCGCGAGACGGGAACAACGTAAATCGGGCTTAGCTTCACATTACTTTTGGTAGACTCCTAGCTCTCCAAGAGCTTTAGATTAAGAGCGTGAAGTCTCGGTCGAACCTAGCTGTATATCCTTGCTGACATAAGGTTTAAGAACCTTCTTGCGCCGGACTCGGGCCGACCGCACTCCCTTGCCCGCGCGCCATCTTTGTCGGGAGATATGGGGGCTAATGCTAGAATGGCGACACCATCCAATACTGCAAATATCGACAGAGGAGCGCTCTATGAAGTACGTCCACACCTGCTACAGGGTCCTCGATCTAGATGAGAGCCTCGACTTCTACACCAACAAACTCGGTCTGGAGCTAGTCCGCAAGAGTCCTGTCGGTCCTGACGCTACCAACGCCTTTCTCGCCGTCCCGGGCGACCCCGAGCCTCGGCTGGAGCTCACCCTCAACCACGATCGAGAGGAATCTTATCCTCTAGGTGAAGGATATAGTCACGTCGCGTTCGCCGTCGAGGACCTCGACGCTCTGGCCGCGAAGCTCGACGAGGCCGGCGGGGTGGACTTCGAGAGCAGGCCGCACGCCATGAGCAGCGGCACTCGCCTCTTCTTCGTCCGCGACCCCGACGGCTACCGCATAGAGTTCATCGAGCGTGGGTAGACACTACGGGCCGGCCGTCTCTCGAACCTTGCTGAACACCTCCGCTGGCTCGTCAGGCGTACGAAGGGCGAGTACTGGTCGGAGGATTATTCTGCTTCAGCTTCCTGGCCAAAACCATGATCGGCCCGGTGTCTGGCCGTCTCAAGTACACAGAGGCAATACATAGAACCTCTGATGCCGCCGCGCCTGGTCAACTTTCATACGTATTAGGTATTCGAGAGGCAGTTCAAGGATCTGTTCGGGGTGAACCATAGAGAGCTACCAAGACGTTGCGCGACGCGTCATCAACCTCAACGACCACTACAACCTTTAAAGTGGATACCGTTCTGGGGAGAACGGACCAACCGCCTCTGCTACCACTAGGATGTAGCAGGGATCTTGCGAACGGTTCAAGGATTAGAGAGCTTGCAGCCCTCTACCGGATTCCGGGAGTAACGTAGTATCGATCTAAATGTGACTTTCGGGGGATGTGGAATACAACCTTCGGGTGATACGCCGTTGCGTCCCCCGATGGTACGCTGCCCGTGACGAAGAGCGGGCTGTGCTGACGGTCGGATTTGTCACACGTTCAGCAGGGGAGAGGCAAGGAGAGCGGTAGAGGCTATCGAGATGGGAGCATGTCTGCCGTCTTAGGGACGCCCGCTCCTGACGGCTTGAAGTCGGACCGGATGAAGCTGGGGATCGGGGATAAGGGACTTGCTGGTGCCAAGGAACACAAGTTCTCGTGAAGACGAGGGCGGGTTTACCCTACAGGAGGTGCTCACTGTTATCGCCATCCTCGGTATCCTCGTAGCCATAGCTATCATTATCTAGCTCGGCATACTGGAGCGTCGGCGGGTGGACGCCGCGGCCAACCAGATCGCCGCCGATTTTCGCCTCGCCAACGCCAGCGCGACCAACTAGCCTACGGGCTGAAGCTCGCGAGCTGGCGGGAGTTGTACCAGTAACTAGACCTGTGGTCGCTCGGAATGGCGACCAGCTACCGTCCTTCAAAGCTTTCCACGTCTACCAGGCCCTCTTTTATAGCGTAGAGGACGGCTCCTAGCCGGTCGTAGACGTGTAGCTTCTTGTAGATGCTTGAGACGTGGTTGCGGACGGTCTTGTCGGAGATACCGAGGTCGCGGGCTATCTGCTTGTTGCCCTGACCTCGAGCGAGCGCGGTGATCACCTCGATCTCTCTCTCCGAGAGGCTGGGCGCCTCGGGCTTCTCTTTGGCTTCCTTGAAGGTGAGAAGGGTCTTGCGCGCGATCCCGGGGGCCACGATGGTGTCGCCGTCGTGCACGCTCGTTATCGCGAAAGAGAGATCGTCGGGGGTGCAGTCTTTGAGGAGGTAGCCGGTTGCGCCGGCCTTCATGCCCTGAAAGACGTGCACGTCGTCTGCGTAGGTGGTGAGGATGAGGACCTTGGTGTCGGGGAGTATGTCCCGTATCCGGCGCGTAGCCGCGACCCCGTTCATAACCGGCATGCTGATATCCATCAGGACGACGTCCGGCTTTAGCTCCCGGCACAGCTTTACGCCGCTCGCGCCGTCGTGGGCCGCGCCTACGACCTTCATCCCCGGCTGGGCGTCCACGATTCTCCCGAACCCGTCTGTCAGAAGTGGTTGATCGTCGATTATTACAACCCGGATCACCGCATCCCCGCCATCCCCGCGCGTAACTTCACGGGCCGAACTCTACCATTACCCGTATCTTCAGGCCAAATCTATACTCTCTCCTCAACTTTTCTTAACCTTTACTTAACTTCTCATCCTTCTTGCGGCTGAAAGACGCGTGTAAAATTCGTCACAATATAACGAAGCGGGGAGGCAGCGCTGATGCTCAAAGAGAGGACGACGACTTTCGTGTGGCGATGCCCGGACTGCTCGGGCATGTACGGAGGCGAGAGCCTACCCTTCCTTTATACGGACGGAGCCAACGGCTACTGTCCTTGCGGGGGGCTTCTCGTCGAGGACGTGGCGCCGGAAGGGGAGCGGCACTACCGGCTGGTCATCCCCGAACTTCTTGTAGGCACGTTATTGCATCGGCAACTCGAAGAGCTCGTGGTGGGTGAGGAGCGCGTCGAGGTGGCTTCCGGACGGTGTGACGACCACTACATCAACCTCCACAGTTGCGGGTAAGCGCCGGAGCCGGTGCCTGAGGCGGCGCGGCGCGTCGGGACGCGCCGGCAGCTGAAGCTCGCTGTGTTATCGTTCCTTCTTCGCGGCCTCCGTCGCGCCTTCGCCGAAGACCAGGCCCTCTTCCGGGGCGGGGCCTTGCGGGCGAGGGACACCGGCGTCATCGAGGCGCTTATCCCTCTGGTACTTCCTGATGGCGGCCTTTAGAGTGCCGAGACCCAGGGTGGCGCATTTGGGTCGGCTCGCCACGATCTGGCGCCCGAGCTGGTCCATCATCTCGTTGTAGTCTAGCTCCAGGACCTCGTCCATCGTCATGTTGCCCTGGACTACCTGTTCGAGGAGCATGCTCGATGCGGCCATACTTATGGTGCAGCCCTCGCCCTCATAGGAAACTTCTCCTATGTGCTCTTGGTCCTCTGCCCCCTTCAGGTAGACCGTTACTACGTCGCCGCAGCCCGGGTTGCCTCCCGGCATCTGCACGTCCGCCTCCTCCATAATCCCGCTATGGCGCGGGTTCTGGTAATGGTCCAGGAGTATCTGTATCTGTAGCTGCCTGTCCAACGGAGGCCCTACCTCTCTATGGGGGCGCGCACGGTGTTGCCCCACTCCGTCCACGACCCGTCGTAGTTCCTTACCTTCTCGTAGCCCAAGAGGTAGTTGAGCACGAACCACGTGTGTGAGCTACGCTCTCCTATCCGGCAGTACGCTATTACGTCGTCTCCCTCC
>CADCVD010000149.1 GCA_902806055.1 uncultured Rubrobacteraceae bacterium | reverse complement strand
ATCTTTTACCTGCAAAACGAGAGATTTTCCGAGTGGGCCTGCCTGGACTCGAACCAGGGACCTCTTCCTTATCAGAGAAGCGCTCTAACCGGCTGAGCTACAGGCCCGTAAGGTGCTCCGCCAGATGGGGCAGAGTCCATTACGGGGGTATTGTACAACACGAGAAGACAGCCTGTGACGTAGGGTATCTGCTCCAAAAGATTGAAGGGGCGTCAGACGCGAAGTAGAATCGACGGTTAGAGATTTATGCTATTCGCTGCGGGTATCAACCCGGCATAGGGCGGTGTGAGAGGAGCGTACTAGCCAGTGAGCGCTAACGGCTTTACCCGGATGTCTGTCTACGGGATCAACCTGGATCTCTTTAGCTCCAGCCCGATAGTCATCCTCAAGGTCGAGGACGAGAATCGCTACCTGCCGATCTGGATCGGCCAACCGGAGGCGCGCTCTATCCTCATGAAGCTCCAGAATCAGGAGTTCAGCAGGCCCCTGACCCACGACCTTGCCTTCAGCCTGGTCACGGAGATGGGCGGTTCTTTAGAGCGTATCACCGTAACCGCACTAAGGGACTCTACCTTCTTCGCAACTCTCCAGGTCGAGATAGGCGGGCGGATCGTGGAGGTGGACTCTCGCCCCTCGGACGCCATCGCGATAGCCGTGAGGGCGGGCGCCCCTATCTTCGCCTCCGACACGGTGATAGAGGAGGCTGGCGTGGTCTTTGAGGAGGCCATGGAAGAGGCGCCCGAGGAAGAGGTTGTGGATAAGTTCAAGGACTGGATGAACCGGGTCTCCCCGGAGGACTTCAAGTAGGTATAGAGATCGGGGGAGCGCGACCGCTCCCCCGATCCGTCCTTGTTACTCCTTGTTGGAGCGTCCGAGGCCGAGCAGGCCCTTATCTCGCTCTTCTTCGAGCTTCTTCGCCCGCTCGGCGGCCCGGCTTACGGCTATGGTTGCGAAGATGACTATGAGTGTGATTATGAAGGCGTAAAAGAACTTAGCGGCCAACGCTCCTCCTGCCTCACCCAAGAGTTGAGTGAACAACTGTTGGATTGCCTCGTTCCAGGCCAAGGCGGCCACGAGACCGAGGGCGGTAGTTATCAGATAGAGAACTTATCCAGGATTTCGGCGGTCAATGTTTCCTCCTTTTTCTACACGTTGCTGTGCCAGTCATAATGCCATCTAGCTAACAGCCGCGCTATGCCTAGTCCTTCATGCCTCTGAGATGCCGAGAAAACTCCCTCTTAGTATCTCGGTGAATAGGGACTTCCCGATAGCCTCGCATTATTCGACCATCATATGCAACTGCTAAAGTGCCGCTAAAATCCTAACGTCCCGCGAACGCAGCGATTAAGGAGAGATGGTAGCTTAATGGAGACGATAATACTCATCGTACTAGTTGTACTAGTAGTTCTGCTTTTGATATCGCGCTCGAGAACCGTGTGGGGACTTATCGTCAATGGAATCATTGGGGTGATTCTGCTCTTCCTGACGAATCTATTTCTTGAGGACGATATCCCCATCAACCTCATCACCATCTTGATCTGTGCTATCGGCGGGGTAGTTGGATGGTTGGTTATCTTGGTGTTTCATCTACTAGAGATAGCTTTTTAGGTTCTTAAGCATATGAGCAGCGGGGCCGCAAGGCTGAGAAACTACACGAGAAGCTGGACATGCTACGTGAGGCTAGCGAACGGCGATAAGACGTTGACCCCAATTTGACCCCTACGTATAAACGCAGAAGTCGTGTTAAGGTGGTTTGTTTGACAATCAGGTTAGGTGCACGCGGAAGTCAGAACACTGGAAAACCTAGCGTCCCTTCGCGGTCTCGAAGTGCTCTCCCGGCAAGACGTACGCTCCACACAAGCTAGTAGTGGTGGAGCCGAGGGGGATCGAACCCCTGACCTCCACGCTGCCAGCGTGGCGCTCTCCCAGCTGAGCTACGGCCCCAAAACGCCTTCAGAGTATAGGCACGCTTGGGACGAGTGTCAACGTGGGCCGGACCCGAGCTTTACTCCTCCCAGTGCTCCTGGGGAGCGGCGCGCCAGAGCGATTCCAGACGATAGTAGTCGCGGGCCTCGTCGGTGAAGATGTGAACGACCACGTCTAGAAAGTCCAGGCTGATCCAGACCGAGCCTTCATCGACACGCCGTGTGCGAGGCTTATATCCCTCTTCCCTCATCTTGTCGAGGATCTCTTCGACGATGCGCCGCGTCTGCCGGTCGGTCTCGGCGCTAGCGACGACGAAGTAGTCCGTGTACGAGAGGATCTCCCGCAGATCTATTATCACCACGTCTCTAGCGAACATATCGGTGGCGGCCCGGGCCGCCGTCTCCGCCATGTGGCGAGTGAGGCTTAGCCCCTCGTTCTGGGTCTCCTCGACCTGCTGCCTGGCTGTAGAATCTTCGCGATTCACGTTTCCTTGCTCCCGCTCAATTTTTCCTCCGATCTGCGATCTTCCCGTACCACGCTGGCACCGTACAACCCCCTGTCATGGATAATCTCGAACACTCCGTCCGGCACCAGGTATCTCACGCTCTTACCCTCTACGAGCCTTCTCCTGATCCTGGTCGCCGAGATCTCCACCCGCGTACACTCAACGGGCACTATCTTCTCGAAGTTCTCCAACGCCTCGGCGAGATGATCCAGATTTGATATGTCGTATCCGGGGCGCGTTGCCGCTACCATCGCCGTCTGCGCGAGTAGGTTGTCGGGCTCCCTCCAGGAGAGAAGGTTAGAGACCTCGTCCGCCCCGGTAATAAAGTACCACTCGTCTCCTTCGTACCGGTCCTTAACGAGCGGCACCGTCTCGACGCTGTACATTGGTCTCCCGGAATCTATCTCCACCCGGTCAACGACGAAATCATCGTTATCGGCAACCGCTGCCTCGACCATGCTCAAGCGGTCCTCTGCTGAGGCCTTTACGCTCGTCGGCGGTTTGTGCGGAGGTACTCCCCCAGGTACAAAAATTACACGCCTCAATCCGAGAGTGTCTGCGACCTGCTCCGCGATTACCATGTGCCCCTGGTGGATCGGATCGAAGGTCCCCCCGAAGATACCTACTTTCCTCACTCCGCCGCCCTCACTGATAATCGAATTCCACTTCGCCGATCCTGACCTCATCCCCGCTCTCCGCCCCGGCCTTCCTGAGCGCCGCCACGATACCTTTCTTCTCCAACTCCCGCTGGAAGTGCTCCACGCCCTCCTGGCTCTCCCAGTCGGTGCGCAGCGCGAGCCGCTCGACCCCCTCGCCGGAGACCTCGTAGGCCCCGTCCCCGACCCTCTCGACGCGCAGACCCTTCCACGTCGGCCGGTAGACGCGATGCTCGCCGGGACCCGTCCCGTTTGCCGCCACACGTTCCTCCTCACTCAAGGCTCTGAGCCTCTCTTCAAGGAGGTCTCTCAACTCTCCGACACTCTCCCCGGTCAGCGCGGAGACCTGAACCGCCCCTGGGAACGCGTCCCGCAGGTACTCTCGCAACTCATCATCGAGCGTGTCGATCTTGTTTAGTACTACAAACGCCGGCTTCTCCGAGAGACCCGCCCGATAGAGTTCGGCCCGCAAGGCTCCTTCCGCTCCCTCCGGGTCCTCAGAGGCATCGAGGACGAGTAGGAGGAGCCGTGCTCTGGCAACGTGCCTCAAAAAGCGGTTCCCGAGCCCTCGCCCCTCGCTCGCCCCGGAGATCAGACCGGGTATGTCCGCAACGACGAAGGGCTCCCGGTAAGTCTTCTCGTCTACGACGCCCAGTTGAGGGGTGAGGGTCGTGAAAGGATAATCGCCAACCTTCGGGCGTGCGGCGCTCAGGGCTCTGAGCAGCGACGACTTGCCGGCGTTCGGAAGTCCTACGAGCCCCGCGTCGGAGAGCACCCTTAGCTCTAAGCGCATCTCTCGCTCCTCACCGGGGAGGCCCTTCTCCCTGAAGGCGGGCGCTCTTCTCGTCGAGGTAGCAAAGGAGGCATTGCCGCGTCCCGCGCTACCGCCCCGGGCCGCGACGAACTCCTGCCCCGGCTCGGAGAGGTCGGCGAGCAGACCGTCTTCGTCATGAACGAGCGTCCCCACAGGCACCTCTATAACCACGTCCGCTCCCTTCTCGCCAGAGCGGTTGTTGCCTGATCCATGACGGCCGCGCTCGGCCTTTATGAGCTTGCGGTGAGCGTAAGGTTCGAGGGTTTGGAGATCTTCAGTGGCGCGTAATATCACCGATCCGCCATCCCCGCCGCGTCCGCCGTCCGGGCCGCCGCGGGGTTTATACTTCTCGCGGTTGAAAGAGACGCTGCCATCGCCCCCGCGACCCGCGCGGACGATGAACCTGGCTTCATCTACGAACTGCAACGGAGTTAAAAGCCCCCGAGCGTGACGCTCAGGCCGTAGCCTCCAGCGCCTCCTCGACGGGCGCCTCGACCACGTTGACCACGCTCTTGCCACGGCTCTTGGCGAACTTCACCTGGCCGGAGATCCTCGCAAAGAGCGTGTCGTCGGAGCCCTTGCCCACGTTAAGGCCCGGATGCACCTTCGTGCCGCGTTGCCTGACGATGATGCTCCCGGCGGAGACCAGCTCTCCGCCGTAGGTCTTCACGCCGAGCCTCTTACCCTCGGTATTGCGTCCGTTCCTCGACGAGCCGCCGCCTTTTTTGTGAGCCATTGCCTATACCTCCACAACCTTGATTCGGGTTCGCGACTGGCGATGCCCGGTCTTCTTCCTGTACGTCTTCTTGGGCTTGTACTTGTAGATATGTACCTTGTCACCCTTTAAATGTTCGAGGATCTCGACCCGGGCCGTTCCGCCCGAGAGGTCGAAGTCGTCCCCGTTGGCCGTGAATGCGACCGGGATCTCCACCGAGTCCCCTATCTCACCGTCGAGGTGGTCCACGACCAGCTCTTCATCCCTGCCGGCCCTATACTGCTTGCCGCCGACCTTCAATACCGCAAACATACAATCTCTCCCGTTGCCTGGTAAACCGAACGAGCACGCGAGGTATCTGATCTCCGCGCAAACTCCGAACGTCTAGTATACCGTCCGGCGTCCGGCATGGCCAACGCGTCAGGCATCCATTCCCTTGTACCCCTCCTTCGAGCGCATCGCGATGCCCTGGAGGAGACCCAGGGAGATTACGCTAACCACCAAGCTACTCCGCCCGTAACTGATAAACGGCAACGGGATGCCGGTCACCGGCATGATGCCCATCGTCATACCGATGTTGACGAAAACGTGGAACAAGAAGATAGTGGCAATCCCCACGGCGATCAGGACGCCAAAGCGGTCTCTCGCGACGGTCGCGACGTGGAGCATCCGCCACACGAGGACGAAGAAGAGCCCCAGGATCAGAATCCCACCGACGAAGCCGGTCCTCTCGGCGAGGTTCGAGAAGATAAAGTCGGTATGATCCTCAGGCAGAAAGCCCAGGTTTGCGAGCGTCATACCGTCGAGACCTTTGCCGCTGATTCCGCCCGAGCCGATCGCGGTCATGGACTGAGATACCTGGTAGCTCTCGGTAGTAGCGCCGGCTGGATCGAGGAAAGCCGTAAGGCGCGCGATCTGATACTCCTGGAGAATCCCCAGTTTCACCGCGAGCGCGAAGAGGACTATACCGGAGACTGCGAGCAGGCCGATCTGCTGCAGCCTCGCCCCGCCGATAAACGCCATCGCAAAGAACACTGCCCCGAAGACGAGCGCGGTCCCAAGATCTGGCTGAGCGAAGACGAGCAGGGCCGGCACCCCGAGGATGCCCAAAGACTTGAGAAAGGTCTTGGTATCAGCGGCACGGTGCTCGGAGAAGTACCCGGCGAGTACCACTACGATGAGTAATTTCGCGAACTCCGAGGGCTGGACCTGCACGGGTCCTATGTCGATCCACCGCTGGGCGCCCTTGGCACTGATGCCGCTGATCGTAACGGCGAGAAGCATCACAAGGATCAGACCGTAAATAGCCGACAGATACTTCTTTAGATTTCGGTAGTCGATCAGGGCGAGGGGCACCGCCCCCAAAAGGCCCACGACTAGCCCTAGAGCCTGATTCAGCGCGAAGCTCGCGCCCCCTTCGGAGCCTGCGATATAAACCGCGAATATACCGAACCCGGTCAGCGCGAGCGAGGCCAAGAGCAGTATCGGGTCCAACGCCCGGAGCCGCTCGGAGAGCCCGACCTCGTTATCTACTTTGCTCCTGCTTAGTTCCATATCTCTTCTCTCTTGGTTATAGCCCTTAGTATATGACCGCCTACCAAGTACGCGAGCACAGCATTGAGCAGTACATCAGGGACCACACCGGTTATTAGGTAGTCAGCAAAGCCAGAGAGATAGCCCGAGGCGTCCGGGCCGCCCCTACCGACGAGGGAGGCGGCGAATAGATTCAGCAGGTCGTACACAGCCACGGAGGCTGCGACGCCCTGAGCCATCAGCGTCCCCGTGCCGCCCTTTCGGCGCAAGGCTCCGGCCCGCACTCCAACGGCCGCTGCTAGGACGCCGCCCAAGGTACCGGTCCCGAAGATGCCGCCACTCAGGGCGTCTGTCAAGACCCCACCAAAGAACCCAAGAAGCAACCCCTGAAGATCCCGCATGCCCGTGACCGCCACTATAAGACCGATCATGAGGAAGTGCGGCGCCACCCAGCCAAGAGCTAGCAACGGCGAGAGCGTAGCTTCGAGGAGCGCGGCGAGGGCAACGAGCAGTGCTGCCCGTACGATAGAGATATGTGCCCCTAACAATCCCTCATCCTTCCGCGGCTACCAATCGGTGATCACCCGCACCTCCTCAAGCTCGGCGGCCTTAACGGCGGGTGACACAACTATGTTCTTGTACTGGTTTATATCCTGCGAGCTAACCGATTCGACCGTGCCCACGAGGAGCCCCGGCGGGAAGAGAAGCTCTCTGTCGCCCGCGCGACCGCTCGTAACCACGAAGTCTCCTTGCTCGGCTCCGGCATCGAGATCTACGTAATCCACCCCAAGGTAGTCATCCCAACCGGTCTTCAACAGCCCCTCTCCGTGCGGCTCCTCGGCTGCCGATCCATCAGCCGGAGTAGTCTCCTCTCCTGATTGATCGTCCGGCCCCTCAGGAGAGAGTAGCCTCACGCCCGCAGCGAAGTTCTGGTCAGTAACGAGGATCACCTCGGCTGTGTTGGCCGTCACCTTATCCGTAGTACGTCCCACGAGGGTGTTGTTGCCAACGACGACCGGCTGCTCGGGCTTCACACCATCGTCCGTTCCAACGTTTATCTGTATCCTGTTAGAGAGTTGCCCGCCCACGGGCGCGACGACCTGCGCGAGCGAACTGTATTCGAAGGATGGCTGCTGACCTTCCAAAAGTCGGCGCAGCCGCTCGTTTTCCTGCCTCAAGCGCGCGGCCTCCGCCGCGCCTTCCTCGTTCTTCCGCGCCTTCTCTTCGAGCTCCTCCTTCTCGCTCGCGTCGAAGACCCCCTCTACCCTCTCGCCCGCCGTCTCGATCGGCGAAGCAGCGAAGCCGAACAGCCCACGCACCGGCCTCAAGACCTCGGCGGCGCCCAGCTGGACGGTGTGCAACGGCCCGGACTCGCCCTCTTTCACGTATATCGTAAAGAGGGCGAGGCTCGTCACGCAGAGGATAGCTAGAGCCGCGAGGCCGGTCGCGGCGTTGGGCTTACGGCGTCCCAAAACTACCTTCTAAGAGGAAGAGAGAGCGCTGCGATAGTACTCGATCTCCTCCAGGGAGCGACCACTGCCGATCGCCACGCACATCAGCGCCTCATCCGATACGTGTACAGGAATGCCCGTCTCCCTTCTCAGGCGTTCATCGAGGAGCCTGAGAAGCGCGCCGCCCCCAGCGAGCACCATGCCGCGGTCCATAATATCCGAGGCAAGCTCCGGCGGCGTACGGTCCAGCGTGTCGCGGACCGCCGCGACGATCGCATCCACGGGGACGCTGATCGCCTCCCGTATCTCCTCGCTGGTAATAACGATAGTCTTCGGCAGCCCCGTGACGAGGTCCCGGCCCCTTATCTCCGCCGACTCCTCTTCAGCGAGCCTGAAGGCGCTCCCGAGCTCTATCTTTAGCTGCTCGGCTGTCTGCGTCCCGATGGCGAGCTTATACTCCTTCTGTATATATGAGGAGATAGCATCGTCGATATCGTCGCCGGCGATCCGGATAGAGGACTTCGTCACGATACCGCCCAAGGAGATCACCGCGACCTCGCTCGTCCCGCCGCCGATGTCCAGGATCATCGACCCCTGCGCCTCGGTAACCGGCAGTCCCGCGCCTATCGCTGCGGCCAGTGGCTCCTCGATGGTATACGCCTGGCGCGCCCCCGCCGACTCGGTCGCCTCTTTGACCGCCCGAAGCTCCACGCCCGTCACCCCCGAAGGCACGCAGACCACGACCCTCGGTCCCACGAAAGACCGGAAAAACCTGCGCCTCGGCTGGGCCTTGCGAATGAAGTAGGAGAGCATCTTCTCCGTTACCTCGAAATCTGCTATGACCCCGTCTTTCAAGGGACGCATGGCGACGATGTTCCCGGGCGTGCGCCCGAGCATCCTCTTCGCCGCGCTCCCTACTGCAACGACCTTATCAGTCTTGGTGTCTATCGCAACTACCGAAGGCTCAGAAAGAACAATCCCCTGTCCCTTGACGAACACCAGCGTGTTCGCGGTACCGAGATCTATCGCAACGTCCCTCCCGAAAAACCCTCCAAACATCTCTATCCCCTCGCTCGTTAGAAACCTCTGCCCTCTCGCCGGGGCTAGAGCTTCCCGTGTTCCTTCATACTATAAAATCCGTCACCCAGAATTACGTGGTCCAGTACCTCGATCCCCAGGATCTCCGCAGACTCAACGAGACGCCTCGTGACTTCCCGGTCCTCCCTGCTCGGCTCGACCTTCCCGCTAGGATGATTGTGAGCCAGGATCACGCTCGCAGCACTCGCCCGTATGGCCGGCTTGAAGACCTCCCGCGGGTGTACGAGAGCCGCAGAGAGCGTGCCTACGCTGACCAGCGGAGACTCGATAACCTCGTTCTTGGTGTTAAGAAGCACCACGACAAAGTTCTCCCGGTCGAGGTTGGCTACACGCCCCCTCAGTAATCTATCCACGTCCGCGGGCGATGATATCACGGGGCGCCCCGGGTTACGAACCTGCCCGATCCTCCGCCCCAACTCTACCGCCGCCATTATTATGCACGCCTTCGCCTCCCCGATGCCTTTGACCCTGACGAGCTCGTGGACGGAGACGTCGTAGAGCCCGTGCAGGCCACCGGCCTCGCTTATCACCTCGCCCGCAAGCTCGACGGCGGTCTTCTCTCTGTTCCCGATACCGAAGAGCAAGCCCAGAAGCTCCCCGTCGGAGAGCGCGGAGGGCCCAGCCGTGAGCAACCTCTCTCTGGGCCGGAGCTCCGGCGGAAGCTGCTTTATGGTGTACCGACGGGGCGAGGAGGTCTCCATCAGTACCAGCGCACCCCGTATTCCTCCAACATCGTGCTCGTCAACACGAGCGGGAGGCCTACCACGTTGGTGTAATCACCCTCTATGCTCTCCACGAAGAGGGCGGCCCTACCCTGGATGGCGTACCCTCCCGCCTTCCCGACACCCTCGCCGAGTCCGACGTAGGCGGAGATTTCGACCTCGGAGAGCGGGCGCATGTAGACTCGGGTCACGGCGCTTCGAATAGAGATGTCCCGGTCGCGCGCTACCGCGACCCCGGAGTAGACCTCGTGGACGCTTCCGGAGATAAGGTCGAGCATCCGACGCACGTCGCCACCGCTCTTGGCCTGGGTAAGGGTCGCTTCGCCCGCCGGCAACTCCGGCAAATGCACTATCGTGTCGGCCGCGAGAACGACCTCGCCGGGCAACTCGGCGGCGACGGTGAGGGCCTTGCCGCGCGCGTTGGTCTCGACGGTTTCTCTGGGGTCTCCCTCGACGACTTCCGTAAAGCCGCTCTTGCGGGCAGTGAACTCGTAGCCAGCCAGGCGCAAGAGGTCTACGCGCCGGGGAGACTCGGAGGCGAGAACGAACCGCATCAGAGAGTTAGAGCGGGTTCTCTCTAGCCACCGAAGAAGAGCTTTAGCTCCCTTTGAGCGCTCTCCGTAGAGTCGGAGCCATGGACGAGGTTATCGGGGAGGCTCAGGGCCAGGTCGCCACGAATGGTGCCGGGGGCAGCCTCGGCGGGGTTCGTCGAGCCCATGAGACGGCGCATCACCGCTATCGCGCTATCACCCTCGACACACATCGCGACGACCGGCGTTGCGGTGATGAACTCCACCAGCTCGCCGAAGAACGGCTTCTCGCGATGCTCGGCGTAGTGCTCATCGGCGAGCTCCTGGCTTACGTCCATGAGTTGCATAGTGCGAATGTCGAGACCCTTCGCCTCGATGCGGCGTATGATCTCCCCGATGAGGCGCCGTCTTACGCCGTCGCCTTTTATTAGTATTAGCGTCTGCTCCATCTCTATCTTCTCCTATCGGTTGACGTTCTTGTTGCTCTGTATCATCGCGCAGTACGGACAGGTGCCCCAGCTCAATTCGAGCGGCTTCTGGCAGCCTTCGCAGAGCTTCTTCAGATCCCAGTCACACTCCGGGCAGAGTAGGTACTCCTTCTCCACGATCGAGCGGCAGTTCGGGCACAGGTCTACCCTGTGCCTTAGCTCCCTTTCTAACACGGCGAGGTCCAGTTCGCGCTCGCGGGAGTCCAAGAGATACTCAGGCGGTCGGACTATTAAGTAGATCAGCGCGCCAACGAACGGAAACACGATGGCAAAGCCTCCCCAGAAGAACCGCAACGCTCCTCGCCGATCCGCGTCCACGAACGTCCAGTACGCTAGCGCGAGCCACAGTAAGACGAAGAACGAGGCTACGACCCAGAAGCCGATCTTTACGTATGGGCTATTTAGAACGTCGCTGACCGCCTGAAACGGGTCCGGCCCCGATTGGGCGGCGTACGCAGCCCTCACGTTATCGCGTTCAGGACGAGGAGATAGCCGAGGATAAAGGAGGCTATCGAGATCACAAGGAGCAGCCCCACGAACTTCCAGATGCGGCTAGTCACGCCCATCGCCGCGCAGCAGTTCCAATATCCCCGCCCCGGTAGAGAGAGACCCGGTAACCAACACCACGCCACCAGCTTCTCTCATCTCCTCTACGGCGGTGCACAAAGCCTCCTCGGCCTCTCTGATCACGCGTGCTCTCCTCCCTCCAGCATTCCGCGGCCCATACGCTTTCTGCACCCACTCAGGGTCTAACGCCCGCCCGTCATCGCTATCAGGACGGGTGAGCACGAGGAGTTGAGCCTCGTTCTCAAGGGTTCTAAGCATACTTGCAACGTCTTTTCCCTTCAAGACGCCGAATACTACTCCTAGAGGCCGCGCGCCGTATCTCGTCCGCACTTCCCCAAGCGCGGCCCGCAGCCCCTCCGGATTATGTCCTCCGTCGACGACGACCAACACCCCGCGCACTTCATGCTCCTCAAAGCGAGCGGGAGGACGCGCCGCCCGCGCCGCCGCAACGGCACCGTTTCGCTCCTCCGGGCCGAGAGTTCGCTTTAATGCCACCTCTCCAGCCAGCAGCCCGAGACCCTCGTTTCGGTCCAGGAAAGACGCTCCTTCAGCCTCTTCTTTCCCCGTCGCCTTGTGCTCCACGAGCCGCGCGCCTACCTCATTCGTAGCCTCCCGAGCTACTCTCAAGACGCGCGGGTCGTCCGTTCCGAGGACGAGCAGTGCTTCAGACTTTATCGAGGCCAACTTCTCCTCCGCTATCTCCTCTACCGTCTCGCCGAGGTACTCCGTGTGGTCGAGGCCAACGTTCGTCAGCACCACCACCTCCGGCTCGGCCGCGGAGGTCGCGTCGTGACGCGCCCCGAGCCCCGCCTCGAGGATAGCCCACTCGAATCCTGAATCTCGGAACAGCGCAAGAGCGCCGGCGGTAAGCAACTCGAACTGCGTGGCAGGGATGTCGTTCTCGTCCGCGACCTCTATAGCCTTCCACATCGCACCGGCGAACTCCTTCTCCGTCGAGTATCGCCCGCGCAACATCACCCGCTCGGTGTAGGAGAGGACGTGCGGCGAGAGATAAGCGCCGGAGGGATGACCTGCCGCGCAGAGAGCGCTCGCGAGGGCAATGGCGGTCGTACCCTTGCCGTTAGTGCCGACTACCTGAGCTACTCGCAGAGAGTGTTGAGGATTATCGAGGGCTTCTAGCAGAGCGCCGATGCGCTCGAAGCCCAGAGCTATGCGCCGGCGGCGATCAAGCTCGGCACAGACGGCTTTGTAGGAGGGATGCGCCTCAGCGTTCACCGCGTGAGCTACAGATACTCGTCGAGACGTGTTTTGAGGGTTTTCAGTAGACCAGCATTCCGGTCTAACTTCTCCCGCTCGGCGGCGACGACTTCGGCGGGAGCACGTTGGACGAACTTCTCGTTTGCGAGCTTGCCTTCGGACCGCTTTACCTCGCCCCCGATGCGCCCTATCTCCTTACGCAGACGCGCTATCTCCTCTCGCCTCATCTCCTCGGAGAGGGCCAGCTCTACCACTCCGTCGCCGGCTGGCAGCGTAGCCTTAGCCGAGCCTCTGAGGTCCTCTACCGTCCGCACCCTCGCGAGAGCCGAGAATACCGTAAGATCGGCGCCCTCCGGCATCTTCCCTTCCAGCTCCCCGTCGACCTTCGCCTCGGATCTGAAGGAGCGGACCGCCGAGACCGCGAGCCTCGTTCGCTCTAATGCCCGGCCCGCTTCGGTGTCCGTGAGCGAGGGATCGAAGCTCGGAAACTGCTGCCGTACTAGGAGGCCCTCGCCCCCGATCGCCCGGTACATCTCCTCGGTGGCGAACGGCATGACCGGGTGCAGGAGACGTAGCACCCCCTCAAAGACCTCCCGCAGAACGCGCGGAGTCTGCTTGGTGGGCGCAGCTTTGGAGATCTCCACATACCAGTCCGCGAGGTCGTGCCAGGCGAAGTCGTAGACCAGACGCATCGCCTCGGAGAACTCGCACTCCTCCAACAGCCGATCGTAGTCGCGCGTGGTCTCGTTGAAGGAAGAGAGGATCCAACGATCCGACGCCGAAGCCTCTTCCGGTCCTTCGGTCTCCGCCGGATAACCCGAGACGAAGCGGCCCATATTCCAGAGCTTGGTGACGAACCCACGCCCCAACGCCGCACGCTCGTAGGAGTAGGAGAAGTCTTGAGTCGAGGACTGGTAAAGGAGCCCGAAGCGGACCGCGTCGGTGCCGTACTCCTCAAAGAGGTCGAGGGGGTTTATAGTGTTCCCCTTCGACTTACTCATCTTCGTCCCGTCCTCGGCGAGTACTATCGAGTGGACGTTGATCTTTTTGAACGGAATCTCGCCCCGGAAGCGCAGGCCGGTCATGACCATGCGCGAGACCCATAGATACATGATCTCGCGACCGGTGCTCAGAAAGCTCGTCGGATAGAAGTACGAAAGGTCATCCGTCTCCTCCGGCCACCCCAGGGTGGCAAAGGGCCACAACGCGGATGAGAACCACGTATCGAGGACATCCTTGTCCTGCTCGTATCCTTCGCCGGGCGACTCCTTCGCGGCTACGACCCCCCCGTCCGGGCCGTACCACACCGGGAGTCGGTGCCCCCACCAGAGTTGGCGGCTCACGTTCCAGTCCTGCAGGTTCTCAAGCCAGCGTATAGTCTCGCGCCTCCAAGAGTCGGGGTAGACGGTGATCTCCCCGTGCTTCAACGCTTCTATGGCGGGCTCGGCCAGTTCCCTCATAGACATCCACCACTGCTCTGAGAGCCACGGCTCGATCACCGCTCCGCACCGGTCGCAGTGCCCGACCCGGTGCGTATGTTCCTTCACCTCGCCTAGAAGCCCTTTCTCCTCTAACCGCTCCACGATGGCCTTCCTGGCCTCTTCGCGTGTCAGCCCAGCGAACTCGGCGCCACTCTGGTTGACCGTGCCGTCCGGGTTCAACACGTTCACCGCTTCGAGATCGTGCCTCTGCCCGATCTCGAAGTCGTTGGGGTCGTGGGCCGGGGTGACCTTGAGGATGCCCGTTCCGAACGCCGGATCTACGTAGTCATCTGCGAGCACCTCGACCTCGCGCCCTACAAACGGCACCATCACCCGCCGCCCCACCAATTCCCTGTACCGTTCATCGTCCGGGTTCGTGACGAGCGCGACGTCCCCGAGTAGCGTCTCGGGACGGGTGGTAAAGACCTGGACGTAGTCATTGCCGTCGGGGTCGGGGCCCTTGCCGTCAGCTAAAGGGTAGCGAACGCCGTAGAGCCTACCTTCTACCTCCTCGTAATTGACCTCAAGGTCGCTGATCGCGGAACGGTCGCGGGGACACCAGTTGGTGATGCGGTTGCCCCGGTAGATCAGGCCCGCGTTGTACAGTTCGACGAACGCGGTGAGGACGGAGTCGAAATACTGCTCGTCCATCGTGTACCGCAGCCGCCGCCAGTCTACGGAAGCCCCGAGCCGCTTGAGCTGCGAGAGGATCTGGGACCGGGCCTCCTGGGCAAACTCCCGGCAGCGCTCGACGAACTCCTCGCGCCCGACGTCCCACTTGGTCCTGCCCTCCTCGCGCATCAGCTTTCGCTCGACTACGTTCTGGAGAGCTATGGAGGCGTGGTCGACACCCGGCAACCACAGGGCCTCGTATCCCTTCATCCGCGCCCGGCGCGTAAGGGTGTCCTGGATCGTGCCGTTGAGGGCGTGTCCCATGTGTAGAGCGCCCGTCACGTTCGGCGGGGGCAAGACGATACAGTAGGGTTCCTTCTCGGGGTTCGGGTCGGCCTCGAAAGCGCCCGAACCCTCCCACTCCTCGTAGATGCGGGCCTCGACGGCCTTGGGGTCGTAAGTTTTGGGGATCTCTGCCTGGCTCAAAGGGGTTTGCTTCTAGGCCGTCTCTTCGTCGTAGGCATACTTCGAGTCGCCGCCGGAAGCGGTAACGAGGGTAGGCTGCACCCCTTCGCGCACAGTGTCGGCGTCCACGACGCATTTGGCGACGTCGGAGCGGCTCGGCAACTCGTACATCGTCGGTAACAGCGCCGTCTCCAGGATGCTCCTCAAGCCGCGCGCTCCGGTTCCACGCTCTAGAGCAAGCTCGGCGACCGATTTCATCGCCTCATCGGTAAAGGTAAGGTCCACCTTGTCGTAGCGAAAGAACTGCCGGTACTGTCGCACCAGGGCGTTCTTCGGCTCGGTGAGGATCCGGATAAGATCCCCCTCCCCGAGGCTGCGCAGGGTCGAGATGATCGGCAGCCGTCCCACGAACTCGGGGATGAGACCATACTTCAACAGGTCCTCGGGCTGGACGTGCTGCAGGATCTCGTCCGGCTCATCCTTCAAACGCGAGTCGGTATCACCCCCGAACCCGATGGTCTTCTTGCCGACCCGGTGCCGGATAACGTCCTCGAGCCCAGCGAACGCCCCGCCGCAGATGAACAGCACGTTCTTCGTGTTTATCTGCAGGAAGTCCTGGTGCGGGTGCTTGCGCCCGCCCTGCGGCGGTACTGAAGCGACGGTACCTTCGAGGATCTTCAACAGGGCTTGCTGCACGCCTTCGCCCGAGACGTCACGCGTTATGGAAGGGTTATCCGACTTGCGCGCGATCTTATCGATCTCGTCTATGTAGATGATGCCCGTCTCCGCCTTCTTTACGTCGAAATCGGCGGCCTGTATGAGCTTTAGCAGGATGTTCTCGACGTCCTCACCGACGTAGCCGGCCTCGGTCAAGGCTGTCGCGTCCGCTATAGCGAAGGGTACGTTGAGTATCCTGGCGAGCGTCTGGGCGAGTAGGGTCTTCCCCGATCCGGTCGGCCCCAGGAGCAGGATGTTCGACTTCTGGAGCTCGGTGCCTTCACTCGACTCCGGTCCCATGCTGATACGCTTATAGTGGTTGTAGACCGCGACCGCGAGGACCTTCTTGGCATCCTCCTGCCCTATCACGTACTCGTTGAGGATGCGGTTGATCTCACGGGGCTTGGGGAGGTCGTCGTCCTTCAGAACCTCGGGGCCGGAGAACTCTTCGTCGATGATCTCGTTGCACAGCTCTATACACTCATCGCAGATATACACGCCCGGGCCTGCTATGAGCTTCCTGACCTGGCGCTGACTCTTTCCGCAGAAAGAACACTGCAACTGGTCCGACGGGTCCCTCATTCTCCTAGACGCCTCCCCTTAGCTACCATTTTCAATACCGCTCTAGACGTCCGCTAGTGTTGCTGAACGATATTGTCGATCACGCCGTACTCGATGGCCTCCTCGGCTCCGAGTATGTAGTCGCGGTCGGTGTCCAACTCGATCTTTTCGTACGGCTGACCGGTGTTCTCGGCCAGGATCTCGTTCAGCCTGCGCTTGGTCCTGATGAGCTCCTCGGCGTGGATCTGAACGTCCGACGCCTGTCCCGCCAGACCGCCGATGCTCGGCTGGTGCAACAACACCCGCGTGTTCGGCAGCGCGTTCCTCTTGCCCTTCGTCCCTGCCGCGAGCAGGAACGCCCCCATCGAAGCCGCCATTCCCAAAGCCGTCGTCACGATGTCGGGCTTCACGAACCTCATTGTATCGTATATAGCAAGACCGGCCGTGACGCTCCCGCCGGGAGAGTTGATGTAGATGTTGATGTCCTGGTCCGGGTCCTCGCTCTCAAGGTGCAGGAGTTGCGCCATGATAGCGTTCGCCACCTGGTCGTCCACCGGGGTGCCGAGGAAGATGATCCTATCCTTCAGCAACCGCGAGTAGATGTCCATCGCCCGCTCGCCGCGCGGGCTCTGCTCTATCACGTAGGGTATTACGGCCTGTGGATCGTAATTCATACTCTGTTATTCCTTTCCTTCGTTCTTCTCTGTACCGGCCGAACTCTCGCCAGCCTGAACCGACGCCTCGACCCTCGACTCGCCGGCTGCGGGCGCAGGCTCCCCGGCCCCCGGCGGCGTTTCGTCTCCCCCGTCTCCCCCGTCTCCCTCGACCCTGGACGGCTCTACGACCTCGACCTCACCGGTTTCTTCGGTCGTCTCTGCCACCAGCTCCTGAATCTCCTCGGCGCCCTCTGCCTCTTCGGGAGGCATCGGAACCGGGACCGCGTTCTCGGCGAGGAACTCAAGCGCCTGGTTCCGGGCCAACTCCTCCTGAAGGAGTGCGTAGGTACCGTTGCCGCCCATAAGCTCCGCAACTTCGCTCGGCGAACGGTTCGAGTCCTCGGCGAGGTGCTCGATCTGGTGCATCATCTCGTGCTCGTCGGCCTGTATCTCCTCCGCCGCCACGACCGCGTCCAGGACGAGCTCCTTCTTGACCGTATCGGAGGCATCCCCCCACACCCGCTCCCGGACGTCCTCGCGGCTCGACCCGGCGAGCTGGTAGTACTGCTCCGGTTCGATACCCTGCGCCTGGATACTGCGCTCGAACGAGGAGACCATCTCATCGGCCTTCTCATCCACCATCACACTAGGCACCTCGACCTCGGCCCCTTCGGCGACCGCGTCCAGAACACGTCCCCTAAACTCGGCCTCGACCCGCTGACGCTCGGTCGTCTCCAGCTGCTCGCGCACCGCCCCCCGCAGCTCATCCAGGGTCTCGAACTCGCTCGCCTCCTTGGCAAATTCATCGTCCAGAGGCGGCAGCTCGCGCTCCTTGATGTCCTTGAGATGCACCCGGAACAGCACGGACTGCCCGCGTAGCGACTCCTCGGCATAGTCCGTCGGAAACGTCACCGCGAACTGTTTGCGCTCCCCGGCGGCCATCCCTACGAGATTCTGCTCGAAGTCCTCCAGAAGCTCGCCGCGCCCGACCTCCAGCATGTAATCCTCGGCGTCGGCCCCCTCCAGGGGACCGCCGGTCATCCTCTCGCCCTTGAAGTCTATGACGGCGAAGTCGCCCGTCTGCACCGGTCTTTCTTCGACCGCCGCAAGCGTGGCGAACTGCCCGCGCATCTCCTCGATCTGGGCCTCAACCTGTTCGTCGGCGACCTCGACCTCGCGCTTCGGGGCCTCCACGCCCTTATAGGAGCCGAGCTTCGCCTCAGGTCGCACCTCGACGGTAGCGGAGAACTTGAAGCCTTCCTCCTCGTCCATAGACTCGTCGAAGTGGATCTCCGGGCGGTCTATCGGTCTCAGGTCAGTCTCGATTACCGCTTCGGAGTACCAGTTCGGCAGGCTGTCCTGGAGCGCCTCCATGTAAAGGTAGTCACGACCTACCTGGTTCTCGATCATACGCCGGGGCGCCTTGCCGGGGCGGAACCCCGGTACCCTGATCTGCTTTCTCAACTCGCGGACCTTCGCCTCGACACTCTTTTTGACCGCCTCGGCGGACACCTCGACATCGATGCGAACCTTGTTGTCCTCGATCTTCGTAACGTTAGCCGACATACGCCCCTATCTTCTTCTCGACCGACCTCATCAGCCGCCGCGCCTCCGCGAGAGCTGTGCGAGAGGCGGGACTTGAACCCGCACGCCCGAAGGCACTAGATCCTAAATCTAGCGTGTCTACCATTCCACCACTCTCGCTTACTACTTAGTTAAAGCTGAAGGAATTATAACAGCCGTATAACAGCCGCCCGCCCCCGTGCGCTAAGGGCGCAAGCTATGCGCTAGAGAGAATATAGGGCGTTCGGAGGTAGGGGAAAAGGTCCACCGTGGTTCTCTAGACCCGCTCGGCCTGAACCACCAGCCGCCCCGACTCCGGACCTCCCCCGTAGAGCCCCGGACCCATAGTCCACCAGTCGGTTAAGCTCTCGGTGCAGGTCTGCAGCGAGATTATGTCTTTCCCCGGGATGGGACGGGTAACCTCACTCTGGGAGGGGCTGACGGCGAAGATATCGAAGACCCTGTATTGGTAGGCCCTGCCGTTAGTATCCGCCAGGTAGACCACGTCGCCCTCACGCATCAACGGCAACTCGTAGAGTTGATAGTAGCTCTCGGTACCCGGCCAGCCAATACGGTGACCCGCTATGTACGTGTTGGTGTCCTCTTCCTCCCAGGGGAAACCCGTCGAGGGCACCTTGATCGCCCCCGCATCCAGAGCAGCCTCGGAACTGTCGTTTCTGACCGTGTGACCATAAACACCCAGCCGGGGCACGGTCAGATAGAGCGTTGGATCCTCCGGAGCCGGTACCGCCGGTTCGGCCTCCTCTTCCTCGGCTGCAGCCGAAGAGCTAGTCTCCTCCGGCGCAGCCTCCTCGGAAGCTGCCTCCTCTACAGGGCTAGGCTCCTCCGCCTCCTCCACTACGGGAGCGTTGGCCTGCTCCAGAGGCTCCTCCGCCGTCTCCTCGGAGCCGCCCGAGAAGAGATAGGCGACGCCGCCAAGGAACATGACCAACAAGAGCACGAAGGCGAGGAGCCCGATCCTACGCCTCTTCCTGAATACGGCATAGTCAGGGCGCCTCGTATCTATTACCCGGCGTTGCTTGTCTAAGAGTGGCATAGAGTTGCATTCTACCCCGTTTTGCACAAACTGGAGGGCCTGACTCCGAATTTATCTACGGTTCATGTTCCGTTGGAGTTACAGAACTGGGCCTCGTCGTTAAACGAGGCTCGCCTTGTAGTTTGCCGGTCCTTACGCACCAAGAGGGCCACTGGCAGGGTGATCGACGGTGCTCGAAGCTGCGATCGTGCGCTCGAATGCTGCCAAAGACCTCTTCTATTCACCAGATTGCATTAAGATGTCTCTCAGGAAACCCAGGTTCACCCTTTCGAATCGTTATGCGCTAGGACCGGGAAGCATCCTGAGCGCTGCGTACCATCCTCGGGTATCATTCTGTCTGCTATGGCTAGCTGGAGTGATGTTGAAGCTGAAGCCCCCAAGCTCGCCGCCCTGGCTCGCGGTTTCCTGGATGCTTACGTCCACAAGACCCTCGCAACACTCCGGCATGACGGCTCCCCGCGTATCAGCGGAACTGAAGTTGTTTTCGCCGACGGAGAGCTGTGGCTCGGAAGTATGTGGCGGGCGCTGAAGGCGCTCGACCTCCGGCGCGACCCCCGCTTCGCGCTGCACAGCGGATCGGCGGATCCGGCGGGTTGGACCGGTGACGCGAAGCTGGCCGGGCGCATCGAGGAGATTACCGACTCCGAGCGCAAAGCAGCGATCATCGGGGCCAATGCGGCGCCAGACTCCTCTCACCTCTTCCGGGCCGACATCACCGAGGTGGTCGTAGTTCGCCTCGGAGATCCAGCCGACCACCTCGTCATCGAGTCGTGGCACGCGGGGCGCGGCGTTGCCCGCCAGGATCGACGCTAGGAGCCGACGACCGGACAAAGAGGGAGGCGCCGCTTGGGTTCAGCCGTTACCTCCGGTGCTGCGTAGCGCGCGTCGGCCGAGCCTGTGGCTACCCTATAGAGACCACCTGCCAAGTTCCTAGGCTCGATGTTCACTTCCCAGTTGACAAGCCTCGGCAGCTATAGCCTCGCACTCCTTCCGCCGATATAGTGTGGCGAAAGAAACCGGGGAACGGGGAAGGGGGCGTATGTACGGCAAAATGGCGTCTATTGATAAAGTCTCCGAATCGAGGGGAACCCTAGACGCGCTTGCGAAGCTGATCGCTACGTTGTCGTCGGGGTTGTTCACCGGAGCATCCGTCTACATCAACCTGGTGGAGCATCCGGCACGTATGCAGACTGGAATTCGCCCTGCTCTAACAGAGTTCGCACCCAGCTACCATAGGGCGACGGTCATGCAAGTCTCATTGGCGGTTGCGAGTTTCTTAAGCGCATTGATAGCTTGGAGATCCAGCTCCGATGCGAGGTGGCTGATCGGCGGCGGGCTACTGGTGGCGGTGATACCTTTTACAGCCCTGGTGATAATGCCAACAAACAAGAAATTGCTCGACCCGGCGATGGCGAATGACCTGGATCAAGCAGAGAAACTGCTAACCCGTTGGGGAAGGTTACACGCGGTAAGAAGCGCGTTGAGCACGGCTTCCCTACTGACGTTTTTGTTCCTGGTAGGTGAGCGCAGGGCTTAACAATTCATTGGTACTCAGTGCGGGCAGCTCGGTGAATAACACTGGACCGGCATCGTAGATTCGGGGCTCCGACCCTTCTCTTTGCCCCATTATATGTTTGGCTTCTGGGTACAACCGCTAGGCCAGAGACATACGGGAGGTAAAGTGTAACGATGCGCGAGCCTACAGTAGCCGCAGTTCTAAGTGCGGTCATCCCCGGAATCGGACAGTTCTACAACGGTCGCTTTCTAGCCGGCATCCTGTGGCTCATCATCACACCGGGCTTATGGATTGGTACGGGTGGCCTGCTCGGCTGGATCTGCCACGTTATCTCGGCCTACACCGCCTACACATATGCGCGGGATCATCGCGGGCGGCCTTGGAACCGCCAGGACAATTAGTAGGGAAGCTTACGCCTAGAGCTAGGTGGGGCGTGGTGGCTAATATGACCAACACCGGAAGCTCGGTTTCCGAGAAGACCTCTTCTCGGCATCTCGGTGAATAAGACCGATAAGTAGGTACCCCCACTCAGGAAAATACGTACCCCTATTACGTGGTTCTGACGATGTGCCCCTTATAAGGGAGTCCTATCCTACCTGCCCCAGCGGAGCTGGTCGAATCACGCATGTTCGAGTGCCGAACAGCCAAAGCGGACCGAGGATGCACTCGAAGTCCCTGTAGGGTAAGCTGATGTGCGCAAGAAAGGAGGTTGCGACCTTAGCCGTGGGCCCTAAGCCATGACTCCTCCGTCGCGAGACCCGTCTGAGGGGCGAGGTTCTCGAAGCAGAAGGCTGCGCTCCGTCGAGGAGACCGCTGTCAAAGCGCAACCATCCGCGCCACCCTCCAATCGCCAACCACCACCCCATAACCTGCCGCTGGAGTTGACTAGCTTCGTCGGGCGCGAGCGGGAGATCGCCGAGGTCAAGGTTCTCCTTGCCGGCACTCGCCTGCTCACGCTTACCGGTCCCGGGGGGGCCGGCAAGACGCGGCTGGCGCTGGCGGTGGCCTCCGAGCTGGCGGAGGACCTCGAAGACGGCGCGTGGTGGGTAGGTCTGGCCTCGCTCTCTGACCCCGACCTCATCTCGCAGGCGCTCACCCGGGCGCTCTCGGTGGGCGAGCGGCCCGGCGTTTCGCCCACCGACGCGCTCGTCGATTCCCTGCGCGAGAAGCGGCTGCTGTTGGTGCTGGACAACTGCGAGCACCTGATCGAGGGGTGCGCCGCGCTGGCGGACGCTTTGCTGCGCGCCTGCCCCGACCTGCGCGTTCTCGCCACCAGCAGGGAGGCCTTGGGCGTGGCGGGCGAAGCCAACTGGCCGGTGCCCGCCCTCACGGTGCCCGACGAGGGCCACCTCCTGGCCTCCGCTGAGGACCCGACGCGCTACGAGGCGGTCAGGCTCTTCGCGGAGCGGGCTCGCTCGAGGCTGCCGACCTTCGAACTGACGTCCGAGAATGTTGGGGCGGTGGCAGAGGTCTGCCGGAGGCTGGAGGGGGTGCCGCTAGCCATCGAGCTCGCGGCGGCAAGGACGAAGGTGCTCTCCGTCGAGCAGATCTTGGAGAGACTCGAAGATTCCCTCGGGTTGTTGGTGGGCAGAGACCGGATGGCGCCCACGAGGCAGCGGACCTTGAGGGGCACGCTCAAATGGAGCTACGAGCTGCTGGGCGAGCAAGAGCGTAAGTTGTTCGGGCGTATGGCGGTATTCGCCGGGGGATGGACCTTAGAGGCGGTCGAGGCGGTGGGGGTGGGGGACGGCATCGAGCGGGCCGACGTGCTGGAGCTGCTCTCTGGGCTGGTGGACAAGTCGCTGGTGGTGGCGGCGGGGGCGAGCGGGGAAGAAGAAGGCGCTTCGCGCTACAGGACGCTCGAACCCGTCCGCCAGTACGCGAGGGAGCGGCTCGAAGAGAGCGGGGAGGCCGAGCAGGTCCGGGAGCGGCACGCCGCCTGGTACCTGGCGTTGGCCGAAGAAGCCGAACCGGAGTCGAAGGGGACGCCACAAGAGGCGTGGCTGGAGCGGTTGGGAAGAGAGCACGGCAACTTCAGGGCGGCGCTCTCTTGGGCCCTGGATCGGGAAGACGCACAATCAGAAGAGCACGCGGGGTTGGGGCTGCGGCTGGCGGTCGCACTGGCGCGGGGGCGCTTCTGGAACGCATACGGCCTGAGTGAGGGACGCCGCTGGCTGGAAAGGGGACTCGCCAGGAGTAGCCCCTCACCGACGTCCGTGCGGGCAAAGGCCCTGAGCGAGGTCGGCTGGATAGCCACATACCAGGGCGACTACCAACAAGCGGTTGCGCTGCTCGAAGAGAGTATGGCACTGTTCAAAGAGCTTGGGGACAAACCGGGCCTCGCAACCTCGCTCGTACATCTAGGACACATGGCTTTGCATGAGGGAGATCACGAGCGTTTGAGGACGCTTAGTCAAGAAGCCGAAGCGTTGCGGCGGGAGTTGGCGGACCGGCAGGCGATCGCCTTTTTGCTCTGTTTCTCAGGAACCGCGGCCGCGGTGGATGAAGGAGATCACGCCCGGGCGGTAACGCTGCTCGAAGAGAGCCTGGCCTTGAACCGGGAGCTGGGCGACCTGCGTGGCACTGCCATGAGCCTCACCTGGCTCGGGATAACTGCGCTGGTACAAGGGGAGCCTGAGCGGGCGGCGGCGCTGTATGAGGAGGAC
>CADCVD010000148.1 GCA_902806055.1 uncultured Rubrobacteraceae bacterium | reverse complement strand
TAAGCATCGCCCTTCGCCGCGTTCGCCAACTTCTCCTCGGCGGCGATTACCTCTTCGTCTTCCACCCGCCGGAAGAGGGGGGTGGCTCCGGACACGCGGTAGCTCTCCGAAGGGTATAGCTCAGAGATACGCTCCACGGGCCCGTCGAAGAACGCGCGCAGCCGTTCGACCGCCTCCGGGACATAAGGGGCGGCGTGGTAGGCGATAGTGCCGAGCAGCACGCAGCAGTAGTACAGCGCGACCCGCGCTTCCTCCGGGTCCTCCTTACGGCTCTTCCAAGGGGCAGAGGCGTCGAAGAAACGGTTGGCCCGCCTGCTCATAGCCATCAGCTCCCCGAGGGCATCCCTCGGCCTCCCGGCGTACATCCGCTCTTCGTAGCGAGCTTCGATCTCCTTTAGGTCGTCCAGAGCCTCGCGCGCGTCGTGGGGAACATCTCCAGGACGCGTCACCTCGCCGTCGAAGTACTTCTCGATGAACGAGAGGGTCCGGTTGATGTAGTTGCCGAGGTTTCCTATGAGGTCGGAGTTGACCCGGCTCTGGAACTCGCGCCAGGAGAACACGACGTCCCCTGTCTCCGGCAGGTTGGAGGCGAGGTAGAACCGCAAGAGGTCGGCCGGGAAGCTGTCCAGCGCCTCGTGCAGCCATACGGCGAGGTTGCGGCTCGTGGACATCTGCATGGCGCGTGGCTCCCCGTCCACGACGACTTCCAGGTTCATGAACTCGTTCGCCGGCACGTCGTAGGGGAGTATAAAGGGCTCCTCGCCGTCCTCCGCCGCGCCCATGAGCTGCGCGGGCCAGACAAGGGAGTGGAAGACCGTGTTGTCCTTCCCGATAAAGTGGATCAGCTTCGTGTCCGGCTCCTGCCAGTACTCGCGCCAGCGGTCCGGCTCCCCGATGTTCTCGGCCCACTCCATCGTCGAGGAGATGTAGCCTATGGGGGCGTCGAACCACACGTAGAAACGTTTGTCCTCGAAGCCGGGCTCGGGGATGGGCACGCCCCACTTTATGTCACGCGTTATGGGCCGCTTCTCCAACCCCCCGTCTATAACGCCGAGGACGAAGTTCTTGACGGATGTGCGCCAGTGCTCCTGCCCGCCGACGTACTCCTTGAGGCGGTCAGAGAACTTCGGCAGGTCCAGGTACAGGTGCGTGGTCTCCCGGACCTCCGCCGGTCCGCCGGTGACCTTTGAGTGCGGGTCGATAAGCTCATATGCCTCGTACCACGAGCCGCAGTTGTCGCACTGGTCGCCTCGGGCCTCCCTGTAGCCGCACACCGGACATGTCCCCTCGACGTACCGGTCGGGCAGGAAACGCCCCTCGGTTGGGCTGTACATCTGCTTGCTCTCCGCCTCCGAGATGTAGCCGCCCTCCTTGAGCTTGCGGTAGAAGAGTTGAGTGTTCTCCGCGTGCAGCGGCGTCGAGGTGCGCGAGAAGTTATCGAAGCTGATGCAGAAGCGGGCGAAGGTCTCTTTCATGTGCGCCCACCAGTAATCCACGACGTCTTTCGGGTCCTTCCCCTCACGCTCGGCGGTCAGCGTGATCGGGACGCCGTGCTCGTCTGTCCCGCATACGTAGACCACGTCCTCACCGCGCGCCCTCAGGTACCGCACGAAGACGTCCGCCGGGAGGTACGCCCCAACGATCTGGCCGACGTGCAACGGCCCGTTGGCGTACGGCAACGCCGAGGTAACCAGGTAACGCTCTCTCCTACCGCTCACTTCTCTCTCGATCATTGATAAAGAATAGCACCGCGAACGTTTCCTGACGAAGCCCGGAGGGCCTTCGGAGAGCCGTGCTAACATCCGCCCCGTATGGACTACTCGCGCCCCCACGAAACCTCCAGCTCCTCAAGACTTACATCTTGAAGGTAACCTTCCGGCTATTACGCCCCGAAGCCAGAGCGCCGTCCCGCGCTTATGCTGGGGATGCCGGCTACGATCTCTCCGCCGCCGAGAGGGCGATTCTCGCGCCCGGAGAGCGGGTCTTGGTACGCACCGGGATAGCGGTCGCCATCCCGGATGGGTACGCTGGTCTCGTACTTCCGAGGAGCGGGCTCGCGGTACGGCACGGGGTCTCGCTCATCAACACACCCGGGCTTATAGATCCTGGATATCGTGGAGAGATCATGGTCCCTCTCATAAACCACGACCGCGATGAAGGGTTCGAAGTGGAGGCGGGCATGAGGATCGCCCAACTCGTCCTCGTGCGGGCGGCGGAGGCCAATTTCATAAACGTAGACTTTCTCGAGGAGGGCTCCGACGAACGCGGGGAGGTGGGCTTCGGCTCTTCAGGAACCTCCTAGGACAACACGATAGACTGCCAGACGCCTTCTAGTTTGTGCTCATGAGTGAGGGAGCAGGGCGTCGAAGAAAGGGCGCGAGGGAAACGTTGCTAATGGAGAGCTTCGGAGGAGCGGCGAAGATCCCAGACGAGGAGAGGAACATACGAAGACGGCATCGAAGATCTCTGCTCCATCGATGCCAGTAGCGGAAGTAGAGAGAATATGGTAAGAAAAATCGTTGCAACGAGCTAGAGCCAGCTAGCTACTGAACTTCGCGAAAGGATCCTCGTGCGAGCGGACAAGGGCGAACCGAATGCTGCCGGTGAACTGCTCCAGCTCGCCGGGCTCGCCTACTACCGTGCTTCTGACCTCGTGGAGAGGGTCTTGGCTACGGCCCGCGAGCAGCTCGACATGGACGTCGCCTTCGTCTCGGAGGTCACCGAGGGACAGATAGCGTTTCGCTCGCTCGAAGGCGACGCGGGGTCTTTCCACTTTAAAGAGGGTGTGGCCACGCCGCTGGCGACCGTTTTCTGCCGGAAGGTGATCGAAGGCCGCATCCCGTATGTCGTCCCGAACGTCGGCGAGGACGAGGAGGTCAGAGAGCTTGAGATGACGCGCGTCTCGAACATCGGTTCCTACGTCGGGGTACCGTTGCAGTTCTCCGACGGCCGGCTCTTCGGCACAGTATGTTGCATGAGCCATGCTCCCAGCCTCGAGCTGCGCGAGCGCGACGCGGGATTTATGGGCGTGATCACCCGGCTCATCGCCGAGCAGATCGAGCGTGAAGAGCTTGAGGCGAAGAACCGCGAGCTCAAGATAAAGGCTACCGGCATCGGCGCGCTGCTCGCGGCTCTGGAGGCCCGGGACGGTTATACGGGCGAACATTCTCAGGCCGTAGTCGAGCTGTCGGCGGCGGTAGCGAGGCGTCTGGGGGTCCCGGAGGAAGAGGTCGATGAGATCGAGCAGGCCGCGCTCTTGCACGATGTCGGCAAGATCGGGGTTCCCGACTCGGTTCTGAACAAGCCAGGGCCTCTTGAGAAGGGCGAGTGGGAGTTGATGCGGCAGCACCCGATAATCGGTGAACGTATCGTCGCCGCGATCGAGGGCCTCGCTCACCTTGCCCCGATCAAGATCTAAGCACGAGCACTGGGACGGTAAGGGCTATCCTGACAACCTCTCGGGGGAGCGTATACCCCTCGCCAGCCGCGTCATCCTCGCCTTCGACGCCTTCCACGCCATGACCTCTGACCGTCCCTATCGTAGGGCTATCGAGGTTCAGGCGGCGCTTGAAGAGCTCGACGAGAACGCCGGGGAGCAGTTTGATCCCGACACCGTCAAAGCGCTTCTCGAGATCGTCGGCAGCCATTTGTCAGCACGTAAGGGATCTTCGCGCGGAGGGTAACCTTGCGGCGCAGCAAGGATTCGCCGCCGCTCCGTCTCCTACCTCCAGTTGGCAGTGAGAGAAGACGACGTTCTCTTTCGGCAAAGGTCTTGTGGATGGATCGGGACTTCAAAAGCGGTCCGGCTCCGGCGACTACAACTCCTACTAGGTAGAGCGGGGGACTAGATCGAGGTAAGCTACTCGGCCTAGCAGCGATGCTGCTACTGCAGTCGGCGGCCGGAGCTCAGGCCAGGTGACCATACGGAAAGACCGAGGCGTGAGCCCCAACCCTCTTCCCGCGCCTCTCGGCGCAAGGAGTTGCCCATGCGGACCTTATTAAGCCAACCTGCCCTTAGCCGTTAGTATTGGCATTGTGTTCTCGCTAAGGAGACCATCGAGAGTCGCTGCTCGACGTTTTCTCTCGTCACAGCAGAACCTGCCCTTCTCCTACAAAGAGGTCGGAGCTTCGAGAGGCGGTGATGCCCCCCGAGGCTACATCGTGGACCGCTACCGGGTGAGGCTCGGTGAGGGGCCGGAGACATATGCGCTCGCGGTCGAGGCCCTGCGCGGGTGGCGGCAGTTCGATATCGGGTGGGCACGATTGTGCTGGCCCGACACGCCTGTAAAAGTCGGCGCGACGGTCGGCGTGCTCGCGCGGCACTACCGCTTCTGGTCGCTGAACTCCGCCCGCGTCGTCTACGTGATCGAGGAGTCAGGCGAGGTGGAGCGGTTCGGCTTCGGCTATGGGACGCTCCCCGGACACGGCGAGCGCGGTGAAGAGCGGTTCCTCGTCGAATGGAATCGCGAAAACGACCTGGTCCACTACGACGTCTTCGCCTTCTCCCGACCAAACCACCCTCTCGCCTGGCCCGGCTATCCACTAGTCCGCGTGCTTCAGAGGCGTTTCGCGCGCGACTCGAAGATGGCGATGGTTAGGGCCGCGGCTCGCTCGATATAATTATTCCAGTGGCGAAGCTTCTCCGCTCCTTGCTCTACGGTCGGCTTGGGCGGTAGTAACCTGCGCGTTCCGTAAGAGTTGCTAGACTGCCTCGCGATGAACGCCACCACACACTCTATCTTCGGGGTCGCGGCCCTCGCTGGCTCTTTCTTGCTCCTTGGGGAGGAGCCGCCTCTCTACACTTACCCCGTGGCCGTCGTGGCAGCGTTGTTGCCAGACGTGGACAACCCGCGCAGCCGGCTCGGGAACGGGTTGAGCCGGATGAAGAACCCGGCGTTGAACCTTCTAACCCGACCTTTGAGTTGGACGTTGAGGATCGCTTCTTTCGTGCTCTTCCGCACCGTCGGACACCGGACGCTGACCCACTCCTTGCTCGGGGTAGCGCTCTTTTGTCTGTTGATCTCGCCTCTCGCGCCGCTCTCCCCGGACCTGGTCGTAGCTCTAATCGCCGGCTACGCCTCGCATCTCTTCGCCGACGCTTTGAACACGAGGGGGGTGCCGCTACTGTGGCCGGCGGGACGGTCCTTGAGGCTATTGCCGCGGGGAGTCAGGTCGGGAGGGGCGGCAGAGTTTGCGGTGGCGGCCGTCGTGGTCGTAGCGGCGGGGCTAGAGATCTATGCTCTACACCCCGCGCTCTTTAGAGCGCTTACCTTCACGTCTCTCTAACCATTTCAGAGTCTCGTAACTTTTTGGGTGGGTCGGGCGTCCGCGCTCTTCGTTGTAGGAGATCGACCGGTCCAGGGCTACCGTCGCGGCTCTACGTAAGTCTTTCAACGCCAGCTTGCGCAGGGTCTCTACGCCGGGCTGGCTGCGGTCTGGTTCGATCTTGTCGGCTACGTATAACGCGAGCGCCAACGGCCGCATTCCGGGCTCGCCCGTTGTATGCGCCCGTACCGCGTCCAGTACCTCGTCGTCATCGACTCCTAGTTCCGTCTTCGCAAGCTTCGCGGCGACCGGGCCGTGCAGGAGCATCGGTCGCTCGTGTTCGAGATCGATCGCCCGGATACCCTGTTCTTCGGCCACCCGCAGCATCTCCTCTCTGTCCGTCTCACGGGCGGAGTCGTGCAGAAGGGCTGCGAGGCGTGCCCGTCCGGGGTCGAGATCGTGTAACTCAGCGAGACGCTCGGCGGTGTCGGCGACGCGCAGAGTGTGAGCGTAGCGTTTGCCGGAGAGGCGTTCGCGGGCATAGTTCTCGGCGGCCGCGAGGAGGGAGTCGTTCATCATGGCGGGGATTGTAGAATAAGACGATGCAGAATGAGAAGACGAAAACAGAAGCTTTCGAGAAGACCGGCACTATAGAGAGCGCGGAGATAGTAACTATCGGGACCGAGATGCTGCTTGGTGACCTGGTGGACACGAACTCGGCCTGGTTGAGTAACAGGCTCGCGGCTTTAGGAGTCTCCCTGTACCGTCACACGACCGTCGGGGACAACCGGGAGCGCATCATCACCGCCCTCTCGGAGGCCGCCTTGCGGGCGGACCTCGTCCTCACTACAGGAGGACTCGGGCCTACCTCCGACGATCTGACCAACGAATGTCTGGGTGTCGCGGCGGGCCGCGAGATGGTCGAGTACCCCGAGGCGAGGCGACATGTAGACGAAAAGTTCGCCGCTTTCGGCCGCAAACCGACGCCGTCGAACTACAAGCAGGCCCTCTTCCCCGAGGGGACCACGCTCATCCCGAACCCTCTAGGCACGGCGATGGGCGCTCTCCTCGAACTCGACGGTGCGCTGGTCGCCACGCTGCCCGGTGTACCGGCGGAGATGAAGGGTATGTTCGAGGGGACGCTGGCGCCCCTCGTAAGGGAGCGAAGCGAAGGCGCTATCGTCTCGCGTAGTCTCCACTTCACGGGCATCGGCGAGTCCGCTCTCGCCGAGCAGGTTCAGGACTTCCTCGACGCTTCAGATCCTACGGTCGCTCCTCTGGCCAGCCAAGGAAAGGTCAGGCTGCGCATCACCACCAGGGCCGCTACCCTGGAGGAGGCCGAGAAGAAGATAACGCCGGTGGCAGAGGAGATCCTCGCTCGCCTCGGCGACTATTACTTCGGCGTCGACGACGAGACGCTAGAAGGCGCCGTCGGACGCCTCCTCAAGGAGAGAGGCGAGACTCTCGCCCTCGCCGAGAGCTGCACCGGCGGCCTCCTCGCCAAGCGCCTGACCGACGGAGCCGGTTCTTCGGTCTACTTCAAGGAGGGCCTCGTCACCTACTCCAACGAGTCCAAGGAGCGGCTGCTCGGGGTGCCCCACGACCTCCTCGTCCAGCACGGGGCCGTGAGTGAACAAGCGGCGAGGGCGATGGCCGAAGAGGTGCGGCAAGCCGCCGGTACTGACTACGGGCTCTCCGTTACGGGCGTCGCCGGACCCGGAGGAGGTACGGAGCAGAAACCGGTAGGGCTCGTCTTCGTCGGAGTCTCCGACGAGAACGGAACGGTGGCCGAGAGGCTGGATCTCTCGGCCTGGAAATACTCGCGCGAGGCCGTCCGGGAGCGGAGCGCCAACCGTGCCTTCGACCTCCTCAGAAACCGCATTACGCGGCGTAACGAAACTTAAAAATTCACCTTGTCAGATATTGAGAGCAGTAGTAAAATTCTCCTCGTTGTTAGCACGGAGAGGAGGTGATCCAGATAGACGCATCGAGTAGTAGTCGCAGGTATCTTCTGGGAGAGGTGGCTCTGACCTAGGCCCACTTAAAGCCCTGCGGGATACTGGGTTAAAAAACCATCCGCCTCTCCAAAAGTTGCAGGCGGACGTGCTGAACCAGATACCTGCGTAGCACTCAAAGGGTACAGCCCCCGGATTTCCGGGGGCCGTTTTTTGTTTTGGGCCGGTTAGAGGACGTTGAAGGCCCGCGTGTAGTATACGGCTCCTGTAGCAAACATCCGTAGTTGTCTTTGACAGCCTGCCGCTAGCCGGACGGCCAGAGGTTGACGGCTGTTACTCTCCGTCGAAGTAGCCGACCTCGGCGTCGCTCCTCAAGAACTTACTGAAGGTTCTCTTCGTTTTCGGGCCTCCGGGCGCGGCTGCGGCACATTCCAACCTTCCCTGAGTCGAGGTAAACCATTACGTCCGACTCTATCATCGTCGAGAAGCAGAGGCACCGCAGGGGCAGGTCAGAGGTGTTGAGGATTTGGTGTGCTCCCGCCTCTCCTGTGGCGAGCGTCGCGTGGTCTCCCTGTGAAACACCGATCTCCTCGCGCCGATCCCTTGAGCGTACCCGAGCCTTCGAGGACGTAGATAGCCTCTTCGTTAGCGAGGTGGTAGCGGTAGGGCCAAGCCCTGTGTCCCGGCGGTACCTCGTAGAGGCTGCATCCCAGCTTCTCTCCGCCGCTAGCCGAGCTTAGCTGCTTGCGTCGATAACCGAATTTGTCGCCGGGTGTGTATTCACCACAGTCCAGGTCGTTCTCGTTTACGAGGTTCGGGTGTTCCTTCATGTCCTTCCCCCTTTCGCGGCTAGGGTAGCGCCGGCAGCGCTCCGAGCCCGTTCAAGATGATGAGTAGTACGGGGAACAAGTTGAAGGTAGCGTGCGCGACGAAGCACGGAAGGAGGCTCCCCGTGCGGCGGTAGAGGGCGCACAGGGCGATCGCCAGGACGAAGAGGACCGCCAAGAGCGCGGGCTCAAGGTGTGCCAGCGCGAAGAGCGCCGACGAGAGGAGAGCAGAGATAGCGAACGAAACCTTCTCGCCGATCCCTATGTTGCCCTTGCCGGCCTTATCGCCGGAGGCGCGGGAGAACAGGAGGCCCAGCCGGTAGAGGCCGCCGAAGATGGCCCCCCGGAAGAAGAACTCCTCGACCGCCGGGCCGAAGAGGACTACCACGGCGACGATCAACGGAATCGCTGTCGCGGGGCTCTCCCCGATCCAGGCGGACAGCCCCTCCATTAGAGGTCCTTGTATGTTCGATTCGGTCGAGTAGCCGAGTTGCTGAAGTACATAGGCGCTCAAAGGTGAGAGCGCCAGGCTCACCACCAGCGCCCCGAGACCGAAGAGCAAACCAACCCCCGCCCCGACCAGATAGCCGCCGCCCGGCTTCGAGAGACCCAGGGGCGCAAGGGAGTATCTCGCCGGCCTTCCGAGCCCTCGCGCCACGGATACCCCGATCCAGAAAACCCCGACCGCGAGCACGACTAGCACGACGTCCTGCAAGACCACGAGCAGCAGCGACTCGGCCGACCTCTCAGGCATCCTTGCCGTTCCTCAGGTAAACCTCTCCGCCGAACGGCCACCCCTGCGTTGCGTCTTCTATAAGCCTCTCCTTGATCCAGCCCGGAAGCAACGTCAACTCGTTCAGATCCTCCACCTCTACCCAGCGCAGCTCCTTGAGTGTCGGCTCCGAGCCCTCTTCGACCTCCGGGTCACTGCCGAGCTTCGCCTCTCTGCCTGGCTCCGCTTCTATACGAGCCGTAACGTCCACCGTATGTCTGTCTTCGGACATGAACTCGCTCACGTAGAGTATCCTCGCAAAATGGCCCTCAAGGCCCGTCTCTTCCATCAACTCCCGCTCGGCGCACTCGGGAATAGTCTCGCCCGGTTCCAGGCGACCGCCGGGAAGGACCCAGTACGGCTCCCGGTCCGGCTTCTCGTGGCGCACGAGGAGCAGTGTACCGTCCCTCTCCACAACCGTACCAACCCGGATGCCGAAGTCCATGTTCGAAGAAGATCGATCTTTGCCCATGAGGCCCGAGTATACCTTTCCCTCCGCTCCCTCAAAGGTCGTTGCGACCTAGCTTTATATCTGCTGAGCCAGTCGACGATGCCGACCTTACTGCCGCAGGGGCGTAGCCTTTCAGACCTCATGCTGACGAGCGAGTGCCGATTTGCTGCCGTGGGGACGTAGTCGTTACACTTCATGCTGGCGAGCGAGTGCCTACCTGGCTGCCGACCCAGACGTAGCCGTCGGACCAGACCTCTCGTTTCCAGATCGGCACGATCTCCTTGATCCGCTCTATCGCGTACCGGCTGGCCTCGAACGCCGGTACGCGCCGGGGCGTTGCGACGACTATCACCACGCTCGCCTCGCCTGGGTCCACGCGCCCGAGGCGGTGGACGATAGATACGTGCCCAACCTCCCACCGCTCCCTTATCTCCGCCCCGATCTCCTCCAGCTTCCGGTCCGCCATCGGCCGGTAAGCCTCATACTCCAGGTACTCGACCGACGCGCCGCTCGACTCGTCTACCCGTGTCGTCCCGACGAAGGTGGCGACCGCTCCGCAGTCCGGGCGCTGAGCCTCCAGGATGAGCGCGCCCACGTCTATGGGTTCCTCGACGATGCGGAACAACTAGCCCCCCGAGACGGGCGGCAGCACCGCGACCTCGTCGCCGGCGAAGACCGTCTCGTCCATGCTCGCGTACTCGTTGTTGATCGCGAAGGCGAGCGTGCCGCGCATCGGTCCCAGAGCCGGGTACTTGTGAGTAAGCATCGAGAACAACTCGCTCAGGGTGACGCCGTTTGCCGTTATCTCTTCTTCCCGCGTCCCGGCCGCGTCCGCCGCCGCGCCGAAGAGCAGTATCTTTACTCCTTCTTCCATGGGAGTGATGGTAGCACCGGGGCTAACCCTTTGTGGCCCCGCTGAGTAGACCTTCGGTGAGGTAGCGCTGAACGAGGGTGAAGAGGAGGACGACCGGGATCACGGCGACCACCACCGAGGCCATGAGCAGGTTCCACGCCACGCCCTCCTCGCTGACGAAGTCGTAGAGACCAACTACCACGACCTGCTTCTCAAGGCTTGAGATGAACGAGAGCGGCAGGATGAACTGGTTCCAGGCCAGGATGAAGGTGTAGATCGCCGTGGTGACGAGCCCGGGAGCGCTCAGGGGCAGGACGACGCGAAGGAGGCTGTCGCGGCGGGTTCCGCCGTCCACCCAGACCGCCTCCTCTACGTCCTTGGGGATGGACCGGAAGTAGCCCGTAAGCATCCAGGTTGCGAAGGCCATCGAGAGAGCCGCGTCGCCGAGGATCACCGCCGTTAACGTGTCGTAGAGTCCGGACTCGCGCATGAAGCGGTAGAGCGGGATGACGATGATGACGGGGGAGAACATCTGGGTGGTCAGGAGGGCGAACATGTACGGCCGACGTCCCAGGAACGAGAACCGGGCCAGGGCGTAGGCCGAGGGTATCGCCAACGCCATCACCAGCGCCGTGGAGGAGAAGGCTACGATAGCGCTGTTCTTGAGGTAGGAGAGCAGCGGGATCTCGCTCCATATCTCGACGAAGTTCTCGAAGCGGACCGGGGCCGGCAGCCACGTCGGATCCGGGGTCTGTACGGCATTTAGGGGCTTGAGCGCGCTTATGATCATGATCCAGACCGGCATCAACAGAAAGCCGAAGAGCACCAATAGGAGTGCCAGCACCAACGTCTGACGGACCAGAGACGTCTTCATACCGCGTTCTCCCTACCGTAGAGCCTGACGTAGACTAGGCTGAAGACGAGCAGGATCACGAACGTTACCGTCGCCAGGGCCGCGGCGAGGCCGAATTGGAGCCGGTCGAAAGCCTGAGTGTAGGTATACGTAACCATGATGTCAGTCGAGTTGAGGGGACCGCCGCCGGTCAGGGCGTAGACGATGTTGAACGAGTTGAAGGTCCAGATGCTGCTGACTAGCGTGGCGACGAGGGTTACGGGGGCGAGCTGGGGGAGCGTTATGTAGCGGAACCGGCTCCAGACGTTCGCCCCGTCTATCTTGGCAGCCTCGTAGAGCTCCCGGTCTATACCTTGCAGCCCGGCCAAAAAGACGAAGGCCATGAACGGCAGCCCCGTCCACGCGTCGGTGACGACCGCCGCGGCGAAGGCGCTATTCTGGCCGCCAAGCCACACGATAGGCTCGTCTATCAGACCGATCTGGCGTAGCAGGTCGTTGAGGTAGCCGAAGTTCGCGTCGTACATCCAGCGCCACACGATTGCCGCCGCGACGAGCGGCATGGCCCAGGGGACGAGCAGCAAAGCCCGGAACACCTTGCGTCCCCGGAACCTCTCGTTGAGCAGCAGCCCTAGAGCCATCCCCAGGATCAGCTTGAGCATGACCGAGGAGAACGTCCAGAGAAAGGTCTGCCTCACGATCTGCCAGAAGAGCGGGTCCCGGGCTAGAGTGCGGTAGTTGTCGAGCCCGAGAAACCTTCCTGTCCCGATCAGCTTTACGTCGTGCAGCGAGAGCCAGAAGGTGTTGACTATCGGGTAGAAGATGACGGCGGCTATGAGCAGGAACCCTGGCAGGATCGCTAGATAGGGCCCGAAGCTGCGCCGGCGCGGCCTGCCCTTCTTGGCGGTATTGAGAGCCACTTCTAGGCTCGATCTAGCGCGGCGTTAGCCTTCTCGGCAGCGTCGTCGAGCGCCGTTTTCGGGTCCTCGTCCTGCAGGGTCTGCTGGACGGCGGCGATGAGGGCATCCTCGACGTCCGTCCAGCCCACGACGTTGGGGTAGGGCCTGCCGAACTCGCCCGAGGGGATAAACGCCTCGGACCAGTAAGGGTCGTCGGCGAACTCCGGTCTCTCGGTGACGCTCTCCTTGACCGGCTGTAGCTGGGTGGCTATGGAGTAGTCGAAGACCCAGTCGTCCTGCGCGGCGAACTGCAGGAACTCATTCGCCGCCTCGGGGTCTCCTTCGGTGAAGATGCTCAGAGTGTCCGTCGTCGCAAGGGTTGCCCTCGTCTCCCAGGGCGGGAGAGGCATGACGGCCGCGTTCTGGCCCATCTGAACCGTGGACTCCTCAGTCTCCATGAGGGCGCGCATCCAGGGTCCGGTGATGATCATGCCGAGCTGGCCCTGCCTGAAGAGGCTGTGCAGGGCGGGCTCGTCGTTGGTTATGGCCCCGGGCTCGGCGTACCCGTCCTTTACCACGCTCGCATAGCGCGTAAGGGCCTCGACCCCCGCGTCGGAGTTGAAGAGGGCCTCGGTGCCGTCCTCGCTCAGGACCTCTGCGCCGGCGGACCACAGCCAGATCAGGAACTGCACCGCCGTCGAGGTGTGGTCTAACCCGGCTATGGCGAACCCGTATACGTCGTTGTCCGGGTCGTGCATCTTCTGCGCGGCGGCGAGCATCTCGTCCCAGCTTCGCGGCGGCTCCAGCCCGGCCCTCTCCAGGAGGTCGGTCCGGTAGAAGAGCGCCCGCGTCGAGAAGCCCCATGGCATCCCGTATAGCTCCCCGTCCACCATGCCGCCCTCGACCGCGCTCGCGGCGAAACCCTCGACGGCGGCTGAGTCCACCGAGGCCAGGGCGCCCAGATCTGCGAAGTCCGGCAGCCACCTGCCAGGATAGTAGGCCGTTGCCGGCGGGTCCCCGCCGCCAACTCTGGTGGTCAACTCCTGCTGGGACTGCTCTATCCCAACGTACTCCGGCTCGAACTGCCGACCGGACTCTTCCTGAAACGCCGCTGTGAGGTCCGCGAAGTAACTCTTACGCGCGTCGTCGGAGCCGGTGATAAAGAGCCCTAGAGAGTCGCTTCCCCCGCCACCGCCGCCGCCACAACCCGCCATACCCAGTACGTACCCTCCGGCAAGAGCGCCACCGCCGACTTTCAGGAAATCCCGCCGCGACAAACGCGATCCAGCCATATGCACGCTCCTTCTGCAAGGGCTTTGTTTAGTCTTCGATTAACTCCCCTATAAGGACCCCGAACGGTCCTCAGTACCCACTCGCGCGAGCTTTCGTACGCCAGGTACGAGGGTTATCAATTTTATTGTAGCTTATGCAACTTTTTGGGTAAATAGACCTACGGCTCTGGTACGTACTCCGGCCCCACTATAACCTTCAGGGTGCGTGGTAAGACGGTGAACTCGGCGGGCTCGTCGCCGATAACCTCGCCGTCGACGGTAAAGACGAGGCCGGGATCTGTCTCGACTCGTATCTCCCTGGCGCGAGTGGAGAAGACGCCCTCCTGATCGAGATAGTCCACGCCGGCGAGGGCCGAGGGGGTGAGCGTGAGGAGTTCTTTGAGCCCGATATCCTCTATGACGACGACGTCGAGGAGACCGTCCTCGGGGTTGGCTCTCGGGGCGGCGGGCCATCCGCCTCCGGCATAGCGGCAGTTGCCGACCGCAACGTTGACGGCGCGTATCATACGCCTTTCACCGTCGAGGGTTAGCGCCACCTCGCGTACGTCAAAGTTACGGGAGACCTCAAGTGAGGCACGGAGGTAGGAGAGCTTGCCCCACTTGCTCTTGAGTTGCTCATCGTTGGCGTCGGAGATCTGAGCCCCCAGCCCCCCGGTCGCCACGTTTACGAAAAAGTGCTGCCCGACGCGTGCGGACCTTACACGCGCCGCGTCCAGGGTCCGTACCCGGCCCTGGCGGATCGCTGCTACCGCCTCTTCCGGGTCTTCGGGGATCGCCAGCGTCGCCGCGAGGTCGTTGCCGGTTCCGCTGGGCAGTAGGGCTAGCGTTACGTGCTCGGGGAACCCAGCCTTGCCCAGGCCGTTGACGACGTCGTTGATGGTACCGTCGCCCCCGGCGACTATAAGCAGCCCGCTCTTCCACTCTCGCGCGGCCTCGACGGCGTCTTCCTTGCCTCCGGTTTCGACCCAGTCCGGCTCCAGGCCGTCTAGCTTGTCGCGCAACTGGTCGAAGTCGTAGGTTCCGCCGCCGGAGGAGGGGTTGGAGATCACCCGCACCTTCGCCTCCGAAGCTCTCATAACGCTACCCTTCTCTCGCTGCTTCTCGTCGTCAGAAGAGTCTACCCGGTAGCGGGCCGCGTCAGTCTAGGAGGCGTGCTGGACGGGAGGCCTGAAGGGGGCCTCCGGACCTCTTTCGTGGTCGAGCCGGTAGAGCTTTATGGCTGGCAGCCAGACCTCGTGCCCGCCGTCGAGCTGCACGGCGGCGTTGTGGGCGTCGCCGGAGACGTAGCGCACCTCGCCGTGGCCGAAGAGTGAGCCGACCCGCTCACCGACTGAGAGATCTGGCAGAAAGGCCTCCCGGAGGGCAGCGACGTAGGCGAGCGCGAGCGATCTTCCGAGATGCGCGCCCTCGTCACGACGGTCGGCGACGAGGATGCCGGCGATGCGATACAGGTTCGCCCTGGAGACCTGGGAGATCAGGCACGCCCGTATCGTCTGCCTTACTAACTCCCCCTCGAACTCCGAATACCGCTCCCCGCTCCGCGCGAGTATTCCCATGACCCGCGGGTACGCGCGCTCCACCGCCTCTTCGACCGTCAGCCCGTTGATCCCGCGTGCGTAGACGTGCGGGTCTAGCCGCTCCTCTTCCCGTCGTCGCGGGACGCTTAACCAGTTTTGTCTCTTCTCTGTCATATACGGATTATACTACTCGTGCAACGATTTTCACTGCTGAATATCCTGCAAAAACAGCATTTTGGATGATGGCTGGCTAGTAGCGCTCTGGCTTCGATCGCACGGTTTGGAGCCAGGCTACTCCCGTCGATACCTTCGCTGAATGGAGGGGAGGAGATGTGGTCGGTAGCTTGTTTAGCGTTGTGCTAAAAGCTGACGGTTACAGGCGTGCGTTACACTTGAGATGAGCTGTGGAAGGAGAGGCGAGTGAACGCAGGGGAGTTTCTGGAAAAACTGAAGCGCGAGGTTATCGGGCATCCGGCGCTAGTGCATCCTTTTTTGGAGCGGTTCGGGGAGGGGGATGCTGACAGGGAAGGGGTGAGAACGTTCGCGATCCAGTACTACCGACACGTCCGGGTTAGCCGGTTGTATCTTGCGTCGCTTATCTCCAACTGCGAGGACGACGAGAGGCTGCAGCTCGCGCTCGCGGAGATCCTCTTTGACGAGTATGGTCATTTGAACCCTGATGAGACTCACCCGGCCCTCTACCGGCGTTTCCTTGCAGCTCTAGGGCTGACCGAGGAGGAGTGGGAGAGGCCGGGGACGCTCCCGGAGATACAGTTGTATATAAGCGCTCACCGCGAGTTGACGCGCGACCCGGACGTTCGGCTAGGGCTGGGAGCTCTCGGGCCGGCGAGCGAGTGGCCCGTGCCTCCGATCTATGTCCGTCTCACCGAGGGGCTCAAGAAGGCGGCAGACCTCCCTGACGAAGCTTTAGAGATCTTCACGAGCCACGTAACGATGGACGTTACCCACGCCCGCATAATGATGGAAGCCGTCGCCCCTTACGCCGGAGATGAGGAAGGCCAGAGAAAAGTGCACGAGGGCGCGATGCGCTCCCTAGATGCACGCTCCGTGATGCTCGATGGGCTCTACAAGGCTGTTTATCGAGAGCCCGCCCCGGTGTTAGATGCCTCCGTCCGGGCCGCCGGCTACTGATCTACCTTCGAGGGCCCCAGTGGCGCAGCATGGACGAGCGATTTGAAGAGGGCCTCGTCCGATTCGTCGCGCCGGTCGTCACGGCTTAGTATGGAGACCTGAGGTCTTGTAGGGAGTATCAGAGAGCGCATGCCAGAGTTGCCCGAGGTCGAGACGATAAAAGAGGATCTGCGCGAGCAGGTCGTAGGGGCGAGAATAGAGCGCGCGGAGGTGCTGGATTCTGGCCTCGTCGAGCAGCCCCTTACGGAGGAGTTCGAGGCGCGTCTCGCGGGACGTTCGATAACCGGGGCGCGGCGTCGAGCGAAGCACCTCATCGCTGAGTTGGACTCCGGCGAGTCGCTCGTTATGCAGCTGAAGATCGGGGGTCAGCTCCTTCTCGTGCCGCCGGTCGAGGAACCGAATACGGCGTTGATGCTAGTGCTCTATCTAGACGGGGACCGGAGGCTCTTTCTGCGGGACGAAACATGGTTCTCCAGGGTGCGCCTGCTCGATGAGGGAGAGCTCCAGACACGACTCTCGTCTCTGGGGCCGGAGCCGCTGGAGGAGGAGTTCAGTGCTGCATACTTGCGTAAGGCTCTCTCTTCGCGAAGGGCGCAAATAAAGCCTTTGTTGCTAGATCAGAAGGTTGTCTCCGGGATAGGCAATATCTACGCCGACGAGATCCTGTACGACGCACGCCTGTATCCGAGGCGCAAGGCGAACACGCTGTCAGACGGCGAGTGGGAGGCGCTCTACGCCGCGATACGCTCTAACCTCGAGGCCGGTGTAGCGCACCGTGGGACGACGGTGCGGCTCTACCGGGACGTGCTGAACCGGCCTGGTGAGCACCAGAACTACCTGCGCATCTTCGAGAAGCACGGGAAACCCTGTCCGGGATGTGAAGGCAAGGTGGTTCGGGAGAAGGTCGGCGGGAGGCCCACGCATTACTGTCCCTCCTGTCAGCGTGAGAATAGCCGCGAGGGGGAACAAGAGTTAACATTGGGTTGAATATCAAGGAAGGAGAGGGATACAGTGGCGGATAATTTTGATCTAGTGGTTATCGGCGGGGGGAACGGAGGCTACATACCGGCGATCCGGGCCAGCCAACTCGGGATGAAAGTAGCCCTGATCGAGAAGCGGGAGAGCGGTTACCTCGGGGGGACGTGCCTCAATGTCGGCTGCATCCCGACCAAGGCGCTCCTCCATACTGCCCATCTGCTCCACAACGCCAAGACCGGCGAGGAGTTTGGGGTAAAGGTCAGCGACGTCGAGTTCGACTACCCGACCGCCGCCAAGCGCCGCGAGCAGGTCGTCAACCAACTCAGGCGGGGCGTCCAGGGCCTCATGAAGAAGAATAAGATCACCGTCTACAACGGGGTGGGGAGCTTCGTCGAGCCCAAGAAGATAAAGGTCGAGGGCAACGACGGCGAGACACACGAGTTAGAGGCCGGGAACGTCCTAATCTCCACGGGGAGCGCCGTGAGCACCCTGCCGGGTCTAGAGTTCGATGGCGAGAGGGTCATCTCCAGCGACGACATCGTAACGAACGACGAGTACTATCCTAAGTCCGTCATCATCCTGGGGAGCGGCGCCGTCGGCGTCGAGTTCGCCAGCATGTACAACGACTTCGGCACCGACGTGACTGTAGTAGAGCTCCTCGATCGCATCGTCCCCCTGGAGGACCCCGAGATCTCTGAGGTCCTCAAGAAGGAGTTCGAGGGGCGCGGCATCCGGGTTCTCACCAGCACCAAGGCTGACCCCGAAAGCCTTGAGAAGACCGACGACGGCGTGAGGATAAAGGTCGCGAGCGCCGGCTCCGGCGAACAGGAGGAGACAGAGGGCGAGGGCGGCTCCTACGGCGGCGAGGACGCCCCGACCGGTGAGGCCGGCGAGGGAGATACCCTGGAGGCCGAGGCGCTCGTGGTCGCCGTCGGGCGCAGGACCGTGACCGAGGATCTCAACCTCGACGTCACTAACGTCGAGGTCAACGACCGCGGCGAAATAAAGGTGGACGGGTTCGGGCAGACCGCCGAGGACGGGGTCTATGCAGCCGGGGACGTTGTCGGGGGCTACTGGCTCGCGCACGCCGCCGGGCACGAGGGGATCATCGCCGTCGAGCACATGGCCGGCGAGGACCCGATGCCCATGAACCAGGATCTCGTCCCGCGCGTGACCTTCTGCAGGCCCGAGGTCGCCTCGTTCGGGCTCAGCAAGGCCCAGGCCGAGGAGCAGGGCTACGAGGTCAAGGAGTCCAAGTTCCCCTTCCGGGCTATCGGGAAGGCGCTTATCGAGGGCGAGCCCAACGGCTTCTTCAAGGTCGTGGCTGACGCCGAGACGAGCCTTATTCTCGGGATGCACGCTATAGGCCCCAAGGTGACGGACCTTATTGCGGAGGGCGTCTTCGCCAAGCTCGTCGAGGGGACGCCGGAGGAGATCGGTATGTCCATCCACGCCCACCCATCCCTCGCGGAGGTCGTTGCGGAGGCCTCGATGGCCGTTGACGGGCACGCGATCCACTTCTAAACCGAGGTCATTCGACCCAGCCTGCGACGGCTTCGGCTTCCGCAACCCGGTCGCTAACATCTCCGACAGAACCGGCGGAGGACTCCTCCGCCGGTTCGATGCTTTCGTCTATGGGAGGGGCCTCTGCTTCGGTATGGCCTTCGCTGCGCTCTTCGACTTTACGAACGGCGCGGACGGTGAGCGTCGCAGGCCGCTCTCGGATGTGCCGCTTACGCCGGGCCTAGTAGCTTTGCTTCGCAGGTATCAACTCCGACAGTTTTACCCGCGCACCATGATCTCCGTGATATGGTTCTGGCTGACTACCAGGGGAGGAAATCCGGGACGAGCCTTTGATCGGCTCCGCCTCGTTGGGGAGACCCCGGACCCGTGCATACTTTGCTTTGGGCCATCGTTCAACCGGAGGTTCTTCTACTGTCTCGCGCGGGCGCATTCGGTGGTGCCGTACCGGGTCGAGGAGGGACGAGTATACGTCTACGATCCGAACTATCCCGGGGAGCGGGGGAGGTTCGTCGAGGTTCGGCGTGAAGGGTTCGTCTACGACGGGTTCCGGTCTTTGGAGGGGTGGGGGATCGTGCTCTTGCCGCTCTCCTCATGCTCCGGATCTATCAGAGCAAAGGCGCGTCGAACCGGGTAGAGTGGGCGCGGACCTTAAGTGAACGCGATAGAGAGCGGGTGAGACCTTTGGCGGGAGGTAACGAGCAAGGCGAACGCCGGGAGCTTCTGGAGAGGTTGTCCGGCGCGCAGTCACCCCTGGAGGCAGCTGACGCCAGGGCGGAGGCGGACCGCTGGATGGCCGAACATCCCGATGACGAAGAGGTACGCCGGGCCATGGAGCAACTGCGGCCGGCGGAGGGGGAGGAGGACATGGGGGGCGAACACCAGGGCGATGAGGATCTCGAAGAGGGCAGCCCGACGTGATCCGTGCCGCCTCAGCGTAGAGTGAGCACCGTGTTCAACGAGAAGCACAAGCTCCAGATGCAGAGCTTCGTCGCCAAGAAGCTCAATAACGGCCAGGCTCGCATCGAGAGGGACGAGATCGAGGTGGTCGGCGCGAACATGGGGCTGAGCGCCGAGGAGTCGGTGTTCCTCTTCGAGAGCCTCGAAGGAGCCCACTGGCGGGGGACTTACCTCGCGCTGGACGAGCGTGAGAGGTGGACCGCCGTCAGCGTGAGCAACGTCTCCTGAACAGCTTCCCGCCCGGTTGACCCTCCTACCGCTCGGCTCGCCTCCCTACGACCCCTTGCGCCACTCCCAGCCTCCGCTTACCTCCGGCGCAGCTATCTCTTCTTCGGCGATCCGGATCCCCACCTCGGGCGTGTTCCCGAAGGGGACCCTACGCCCCCCGGGGTACTCGGCCTCCAGGCTCTCCATCCTGTACTCCCCCAGCTCGTTCTCGGTTGTGACCTCGCCCGAAAGGGTCACGCGCCAGTAGGCGTACCCGGCGCCGCCGGAGGCTACCTGTTCTTCGGGCTCGCCGGAGAGCAGAAGCTTTGTGTTCGGATCGTCGGAGTGGGCGAAGGTCGCTATGATCTGCCTCACCCTGTCGCCGTGGATGAATTCCACTGTGGCCTCCGCCGTCTCCCCGGCGTGGAACTGTTGTGCGTTCATCCAACCTCCCCTTCTCTCTACCTAGTAACCCTCGGCAGTGTATTGCAAACGATGCCGCCCGGCTGCGGTCTTTGCATGGCCCGATTGGTAAGTAGAGGTGGAGAAGAGCCAGACTGCGCCTGGTATACCTGGATCCTCGAAACGAGTGTCGCCCGGGAGACGTCACTAACCTGCGGCGCGACAGCGCACACACCCCGGCCCTTGCCGGGTGCGGTAGTATAGGGAGCGTTATGCGAGGTAGATAGGAGAATCGTGGCTCGTAGAAAGGTCTCGCTCAAGGTCTTGGAGAACGGTGCGCGCACCTTCGAAGTGCGGCATCGCTGGGAGGATAGGCCCGTCGCCCCGTCGCCCGACGGCGCGCCAACGGAGTACCTGCCGCTGCGCAGCGTACAGAAGGGCGGACGTCCGGGATGGCTAAAGGCCAAGGCGCCCGCAGGCGAGGGTTACCGGGACATCAAAGAGACTATGCGTGGCCTCAATCTGCACACCGTCTGCGAAGAGGCGATGTGTCCGAACATCGGCGAGTGCTGGAACAACCGCACCGCGACGTTCATGATCCTGGGTAACGTCTGCACCCGCTCGTGCGGCTTCTGCAACGTGCTGACCGGCAAGCCTTCCGAGCTAGATCTCGACGAGCCCAAACGCGTGGCCGAGGCCGCGAAGAAGATGGGCCTCAAACACGCCGTCATAACCTCTGTAAACAGGGACGAGCTAAAGGACGGCGGCGCCGGTATCTTCGCCGAGACGATCCGGCAGATAAGAGAAGAGGTGCCCGGATGCGCCGTAGAGGTCCTTACCCCGGACTTCAAGGGCGACCGCGACGCGCTGAAGACGCTTATCGACGCGAGGCCCGACACGTTCAACCACAACATCGAGACCGTCCCGCGCCTCTACCCGGCGGTCCGTCCGCAGGCGAAGTACGACCGCTCACTGGAGGTCCTGCGCCACGTCAAGGAGCTCAACCCGGACGGCCTTACGAAGAGCGGTTTCATGGTCGGCCTGGGCGAGGCCGAGGAGGAGTTGCGCGAGATCATGCGCGACCTCAGGGCCAGCGACGTGGACATCCTGACTATCGGCCAGTACCTCAGGCCGTCGGAGAACCACCTGCCGATGAGCCGTTACTACGAGCCCAAAGAGTTCGCCGATCTGCGCAAGTACGGCTTCTCGTTGGGCTTCAAGCACGTCGAGAGCGGACCGTTAGTCCGCAGCTCCTACCACGCCCACGAGCAGACCGCCGACGCCCGCAAGAGCGGCGTAGTCTAGGGGGAGGCTTGCAACTCGAGAGGCTGCCCTCCGGCGGAGCGGCCTTCGACGTCTGCCGCCTCCCCGGCCTGACGCCCTATGCTGCGGGCTGGGACCTACAGAGGGAGCTTGTGAAGCTCCGGAGGCGGGACGAGATAGCCGACACTCTGATTCTCTGCGAGCACCCGCCGGTATATACGGTCGGACGGGCGGCGAAGAATGCTTCTAACCTGGGAGCGGGGGAGGAGTATCTAAGGTCTCTGGGGGCGGAGGTGTTCTGGAGCGACCGGGGCGGGGACGCGACGTTCCACGGACCGGGCCAGGTCGTCGGGTACCCTATACTTCGGCTCAAGAAGCTGGATACGCACAAGTATCTGCGAGACCTCGAGGAGCTCCTCATCCTCATCCTCTCTGACTACGGTATCGAGGCCGGGCGGCACCCTGCTTACACCGGGGTCTGGGTAGAGGGGAGCAAGATCGCTGCGATAGGCGTGAAGTTCTCCAGCGGGCGCATCACCTCTCATGGATTCGCCCTCAACGTACGCACCGACCTCTCTTGGTTCGACCGTATAACGCCCTGCGGCATAAAGGAGTACGGGGTGACGAGCCTAGAGCGAGAGCTAGGCGCCGGAGTAACGCTCTCGGAGGTAGAGGAGAGGGTCGTCGTGCGTTTCGGGGAGCTGTTCGGCTGATTCGCAACCCTTCTGTGCGGGTAAAGAGCGCGGAAGAATTCGAGAGATAGGAGGCTGTGGTGAGCTCTATAAAAGGACTTGCGAACGTATGGGTGCCGGTACAGGACACAGACCGGGCCGTTGACTTCTACGAGAATATCTTAGGCCTGCCGGTCGTCAAGAGAGACGGTCCCTGGGCCGAGGTAGACGCGGGCGACCTAACGATCGGTCTTAACGGTCGCGAGCCCGAAGGCGCGCAGTCCGGGGGCGGGCCGGTGATAACTTTCCAGCCCGAGGGCGGATTAGAAAATACTATATCTAGCCTTCAGGAGCAGGGCGTGGAGTTCCCGGCTGGGATCTCAGAGCACGACTGGGGTCGCATCGCTACCTTGGAGACGATTCGAAACTACAAAACCAGTGTCGCTTCGATTCGGTGCTCTGTTGGCTAAGGGTGAGGTCAAAAATCTGCTGTTGAGGCGAGACTAGAGAATAAGAGTGCAGTGGCGTGTAAGGACACGGCAGCGCTCGAGAGTACGGAAGCAGTTCGGTTATTCTGCTTACTGTTTAGCGAGACAATACCTGACATCCTGAACCATGTAATAGAGCGTTAGAGGAGGCCAAGTTGCTTAGAGGCGTAGCGAACGTATGGATGCCGGTCCAGGATATAGAGCGGGCCAAGGGATTTTACCGAAATACTTTGGGACTACAGATCACAAAGGAAGATGGTGAGTGGGCCGAAGTGGACGCCAACGGGCTCACTATCGGGCTGAACGGTCGCGAGCCTTCTGGGGCAGGGGGCGCGGGCGGCCCCGTCGTTACCTTCCAGCCTCAGGGTAACCTAGAGGAGACCGTGAGTAATCTGAAGGAGCAGGGCGTCGAGGTGCCGGCAGAGATCTCGGAGCATTCTTGGGGACGCGTCGCAACGTTCAAGGATAGCGAAGGAAACGACCTCCAGCTCTACGAGCCGCCGAGCAGCTAAGGCCACTTAGTGCGCCTAACAAAACCGTTGAACGTAATTCCAGCAGATCAACGCGCACCCTAGATCGAGGAACGCCTGGTGGATGTCGGCCCGCCGCTCGTAACGCACCTTCAGCCGCCGTTAACGGTTTAGCCAAGAGAGCGTCCGTTCCACTACCCACCTGTGCCGTCCCAACCGCTTGCTAGTATCAATGCCACGTCGGGAGATGCGTGCCTTAATCCCCCGCTTGCGCAACGCCTCTCGGCAGCGGCGAGAGGCGTAGGCTTTGTCGGCGTGCAGCTTCTCGGGTCGCTTGCGCGGGCGATCGGGACCTCCCCTAGGCTGCCGAATCGGCGCGATAGAATCCATTAGCTCTTCGAGCATCTGCGAGTCATGGACGTTGGCCGCCGTGTGCTTCATAGCGAGCGGGACACCTGCTCCGTCGACCACAAGGTGCCGTTTCGAGCCCTGCTTGCCGCGATCAGTCGGATTGGACCCGGTCTCTTTGCCTCCTCTGGGGGCGGCCACGCTTGCCGAGTCGAGCGAAGCCCGCGACCAGTCGATCCTGTCTGCTTCTCCCAGATGATCCAAGAGTGACCGGTGGAGCCGGTCCCACACTCCCGCCGCTTGCCATTCGTGGAGCCTGCGCCAGCAGGTCATACCGGACCCGCACCCCGTCTCTTTGGGCAGCATCTCCCAAGGGATGCCAGTCTTATAGCGGTTTGCAGTGCAGTTGACCCGTCTGCCCCGTTGGTGTGCTAACCCTTATGAGGAGAGCTTCCCAATTAGGATCTCATGCACCGATATGCTAAGTGGAT
>CADCVD010000147.1 GCA_902806055.1 uncultured Rubrobacteraceae bacterium | reverse complement strand
CGTCGGCGAGGTTCTCTCTGTGAGGAATGCTCGCCGCAGCGCCGTAGAGATAGACCGGCACGCCGAGAAAGCCTATCTCCTCCCCTACCTCACTCGCCAGGCGCGCCGCGTCCTGCAGGTTAGCTTCCGAGAGGGGCGGGCCCAGAGGAACAAACGGCAGAACGTCCAGAGAGCCCATTCTAGGATGTACGCCTCTTTGAGCGGTAAGGTCTATCTCCTCTATACACGCGCGGGCGAGGGCAACGGAGGCTGTAAGGAGAGGCTCCGCCTCTCCGACGAAGGTCAGTACGCTTCGGTTGTGGTCGGGGTCCGAATGGAGGTTCAGGACGGTCACGCCGGGAGTCCTTTTGACGGAGGCAGCTATGCGCGCGATCTTCCCGGGGTCGCGCCCCTCGCTGAAGTTCGGCACCGCCTCGAAGAGCTTCTTGGATCTCGCGTCAGCCAACCGACGCCCCTAGGAACTCAGGAAGTCGCGAGGGTCCAGGATCACGAGGATGCCTCCGACTAGGATCAGGATCACGCCGAGCACCTTCGGCCAAGATAACTCCGCGCCAGCACCGAAGATACCGAAGGCGTCAAAAACGAGCCCAAAGATAAGCTGTGAGGCTATTACCAAAGAGAGTGCCCGGGCAACCCCGCCCTGCCCGGCTGCGTATGCTATGGAGCCCACGATAAACGCTCCGAGCACCCCTGAGGCGAGCGAGTACCAGACCGCTCGCGCCGTAAACTCCGGTCTCTGGATGAAGAGCATGACCGCCAGGGCAGCAAAGCCGGTGGTAAGCCCCGAGATAGCCACCACCATCACCGGCCCCATCACCCTCTGGGCGGACGAAGTGAAGCTCGTCTGGGTCGCCACCGCCAGACCCGCCAGCACGGCGAGGATCATCGCGAACCGCAAACGTCATCTCCTCCCTGGATGCCGGCATATCCTATGAATCACCGACGTAAGATACCAGAGCTAGACGCGGGGGTGCGGCCCGCATCCCCCAGAGCGCCCGGAAGAACCCCGGCAGCCCTTCGCGGGATCGTACTACACGAACAAAACGCCAAGCGAGCGGCAGGCAGGTTAGCGCGCCATCGGTTTCCCCGGGACTCGCCTAGGGTATGCGTTAAGCTGTTTTCTTGTGTTGAGACCGATGGAGGTTAAGCGTGGAAGAGATGCTCGGCGGGAACAGGATCACCTATCTGGGACATTCGACCTTTAGGTTTACGACCCCCGGAGGTGAACAGATCCTCATAGATCCGTTCCTGACGGACAATCCCCAGACCCCGGAGGACCTTAAGGAGGTCCAAGAGATCGACACCGTGCTAATTACCCACGGTCACTTCGACCACTTCGCTGACGCGATCCCCGTAGCCCAGCAGACCGGTGCTACGGTGCTGTCCAACTTTGAGATTATGTCCTACCTTCAAGGCAAAGGTATCGAGAACGCGGCACCGATCCAGAAAGGCGGTACGGCCCAGATCGGGGGAATCAAGGTAACCGCGACCCACGCCTTCCACTCCTCAAGCATCGCTGAAGATGACGGGACCGTTATCTACGCCGGCGAGCCGGTAGGGTACGTTATCGAGTTCGAGAGCGGCTTCAAGCTCTATCACGCTGGAGATACCGCCGTCTTCGGCGACATGCGGCTTATCGGGGAGCTGTATAGCCCGGATCTCGCCCTCCTTCCCATCGGCGACCGGCTCGTCATGGGTCCCTTCGAGGCAGCTCACGCAACACGCCTCCTAGGCGTCGAACACGTCGTCCCGATCCACTACAGCCCTGAAGTGTTGCCCCTGTTTACCGGTACCCCGGAAGAGTTTCAGAAGCAACTCTCGAACATCGCTCCCGACGCTACCGTTCATGTTATGAACCCCGGTGACGAACTGGCCTCCTAGACCTTTCAGCTATCTTCCGCCAGCGGCCAACCTCTTTATGAGGCTGGCCGCTCCTTTTGGCACTAGAGCAGGAGACCTGAGAGCGCGACGAGGAGCACGGTCCGCGCCGCCTCCCCCGTAGCTCCCGCAACGTCTCCGCTTATCCCTCCGAACACCCTCCTGGCCAGCGTAAGCGTGAAGAGGGCAGTCATAGGCGCTGCGAGAAGCGCCGATATACCTGCCCACCTCAGAGGCGTCGCAACCAGGAGAGGAAATAAAAACGCGAGTACGAGCGCGCCGGCCCTCGCTCTCCCCTCTCTGAGCGAGCGGACGAAGAGCAAGGAGGAGGACCCCTTCTCGGCGGGCTCCCCGAAGAGAAGAACCAGGAGCATCGCGGAGCGAGCAGCGGTCTCGGCTGCTAGGAGGGAGACGGCGGCCTTTGCCGGTGAGGCCTGCGCGAGCGCGACGAGGGCCGCGACGGACGGCGCATAGACCAAGAAGAGCGCCCCCATAGCGCCCACACCGACGCGAGCGTCTTTCATGACCTCCCGGCGCCGTGCGGGGTCACCCCGCACCATCAAGGCGTCTCCGACATCCATCACGCCGTCGGTATGGTGCAGTCCGGCCGCGAGGAGAACGGTCCCGAGCGCGAGCGTAGCGGCGACGCCGGGGGGCACTACGAAAGCGAGCAGTAGTATCAAGGCTCCGGGCAAGCCGGTTAGCAGGCCCACCAGAGGCAATAGGTAGACGCGCCGTGCGGCGTCGTCCAGGGATGAGTCGGCGGTAGAGATCGGGAGAACCGTGAAGAAGGCCAGGAGGGCCCGCAACCTACTTGACCCTGCTTCCTATACCGGCGACGCAGAGGTGGACCTCCTCTGCGGCGGCGGCGGCGCGCTGGTTCACGAGGCCCAGTAGATCCCGGAAACGACGTCCCTCCGCGTTCTCGGGCACTACCCCGAGCCCGACCTCGTCGCTGACCAGGATTACCGGCTCAGAGCGCTCGCTAGCGCCCCTGACGAACCGCCCGAACTCCTCCAGCGTCCCGCCTTCGTCGCCCCCGAGCATCCGGGCCGAGACCCAAAGGGTCAGGGAATCCAGAAGTACCGCTCTATGCCCGTCAGCCGCTGCCAGTACCTGCGTCAGGCTTCCGCCGGAGAGCTCCAGCACATCCCAATCAGGGCTGCGCCTCTCGCGGTGTTCCTCTATACGACGCAGCAGGTCCGGGTCCTCAGGGCGAGCTAGGGCGGTTGCGGCGTAGAGGACGTTCCCTCCCCCCAAAACGCGAGCCCGCTCTTCGGCGAGAGCGCTCTTGCCACTACGGGCTCCGCCAATATAGAGGGCGTGAACAGCTACGACGCCGCCTCTCCTAATACATCGCGCAACGCCTCTATCAAACGCCCGTTCTCCTCGGCTCCCCTTACCGCCACCCGGAAGAAACCTGGTCCGAGCCCCACAAAAGGTTCGCAGCCGCGTACAAGGATGCCCCGTCTCGCCAGCCTCTCCGGTAGCCAGTGTGGCCCTCGGGCGAGCAAGAAGTTCGCCGCGCCAGGGTAAGCGGTAATTCCTTTCATCCCTCCCAGCGCGCGAAGCAACTCGCCCCTCCTCGGCTCGACCTCGGCGAGCGTAGCTTCCGCAAAACCCTCGTCCCCCGCGGCCGCGATGCCGACCGCCGCCGCGACCGCGTTCACCGGCCAAGAGGGCTGGAAGGCTCGAACGCGCTCGACATCGTGGGTGACCAAGCAGCCGAGCCTGAGCCCTGGCACCGCGAAAAACTTAGTGAAGGACCGCGCCACGTAGAGCCACTCGCAAACCGCGTCCGCGACGCTCGTGTTCGGCGCGAAGTCGGCGAACGCTTCGTCAACAACCAGTACGGCACCCGCCTGCCGGACCCGGTCGGCCATCCGCAACACCTCCGCGCGAGACACAGCCTCGCCGGTCGGATTGTTCGGGTTGCAGAGAAATACGAGACGGACACCGGGTGAATTCTCCAAAACGTTGTCGAGGGCGTTAAAGTCGAGACGAAACTCGTTTCCCGGACGGCGCGCCACCAAGTGCTCCACGTCTAAACGCGCGGCACGAGCCGCGGCGACGTACTCGCTAAAGGTGGGCTCAAGAATCAAAGCCGAGCCGCTCGCCTCCCCGGCCGCTACACGGGCAGCCAGGAAAAGAGCCTCAGCCCCGCCGTTGGTGGGCAGCACCGTTCGCCCCGGTACCGCGAGGTAGCCCGCCAGGGCGGCGCGCAGCTCAGTATACTCGAGGTCCGGGTAGACCCCTATCTCTTCCCTCAGTGCGTTATGCGCCGCTGTGAGAGCAGCTTCTGGTGCTCCCAGAGGATTGATGTTCGCGCTGAAGTCGAGGAATCCATCGGGGCGCGAGCCGAGGGCTCGGGCAGCCTCGTTGGTATAAGCGCCGTGATGGCGCCCGTCCGGAGAGGTGGTCCAGCCTCTAACCACGGCTCCTCCAGCCGCGGCTCGTGACAAGCGCGAGACCAGCGAGTAAGAGACAGGCCCGGCGCATGAGGCGCACCGTCCGGCGCACGTCGCCGGCCTCGGGCGGACGTCCGTCCCCGAGAACGGGTCCGGGTCGGAGTACGCCCCCGTAGAGGTTCGTGCCGCCAAGCTTCAGACCGAGCGCCCCGGCGAAGGCGGCCTCGGCCCATCCGGCGTTGGGACTGCGGGTCAGCGGGCCGTAGCAATAGGCGGTAGTCAGAGTCGCTGCCCTGCGTCCCGGACCGGCTACCGCGGCGGCGGAGAGCGCGGTAAGACGAGCCGGCAGCAGGTTGGCGAGGTCGTCCAGGCGGGCGGAGGCCCAACCGAGGTCCTCGTAAGGCGGGTGCGGGTGCCCGACCATCGAGTCGAGCGTGTTCACGGCCTTATAAGCCAGAGCGCCGGGCGCGCCCCACATAAGACCGTAGAGCATCGGTGCAACGACGCCGTCGCTCGCGTTCTCGGCGACCGACTCGACGGCCGCCCGAAAGAGCTCGCTCGGTGAGAGCCCTTCCGTATCGCGCCCGACGATCTCCCCTGCTCGGGCACGGGCGGCAGCGAGGTCTCCACCCTCGATCTCGCGTTCGACGGCGAGGGCGGCTCGGGCGAGACCCCGCATAGAGAGTGTGGTTGAAAGGAGGAGAATCTCCAGAACTCGACGTAGCCTGGACGGCGCGAGGCTCAGAATGAGGCTGGTAAAAGCAAAGCAGAGCGCGGGCAACGTCGCTGCGAGGAGAAGACCTGCGAGCTTCCTGATCCGGGTGTTCTTCAAGCCGAGTGTTTCTCTCTCGAAAACAGTGATGATCCTGCCCATGAGGACCACCGGATGCGCTCTTTCGGGCGGCTCACCAAGAAGGGCGTCGGCGAGAAGGGCCGCCGCAACCGGCGCTCCGTATGTTTGTGTCATCTCTCCGGGCTCTTCCCGTTTCCTGAAAAGTAAGGGTCCGCTTCGCGGGCCGAGTTCTGAGAGCGTCCTCGCAAGGCGCCGACCAGGGCGCCGACAGAGCCGATCAGGATCGCCCTCAAGACGAGGTTAGCCATGGAGCGGCCGAGCTCTCGAAGCTCGGGGGGCTGCAGGCGTTCTTCGATCTGCTCGACGGTGGGGAGCGGAGGAGGATCGTTCAGCCGGTCGGCGACCTTCTCGTAATAGGCGGCCATGTTCGGCGCGGCGGAGCTTGCGTAGTCGCTTATATCGTCTGCGAAGAGCGTCGCGTTAAGCGCGGTGATGATGAAGAGCGTGAGACCCGCCATTACGGCGACCACTGTGGCCGCCATTGCGCCGTCGCGCAGCAGCAGCGAACGGTAAGGTACATCCGGGTCAATACGGGTCGGACGCACCCTGAGGGCGGCCAAGATTCCGAGGAAGAGGAACGCCGCCAGAGCTAGCTGCGTACGGTAGTCCTCGACAACCGCAAGGATCCAATTAGGTATACCCAGCGGATCTATAAAGAGGAACCTCAGGTCCGCGGCGAGCGCGACGACGACCGCCACCAACCCGTAGCGAAAACCAGTGCTAAGCGGTCCCAAGAGTCTCTCCGAGAGATGCGTCTACATACACGACGGTGAGGATAGCAGCTTTCGTGTAGCTATCTGTGATCGCTCCTTCCTCCGGCTTCGCCGTCACAAACGGCTCACGCTCCGCACACAACCCCAGAGGAGCGTCTTTCATAGTCGAGAGCTACTTAAGATACGGGTTCCGCCGGCGGGGCGCGGTGCCCGCGCAGGAGGCAGAAGAGGCCGACGAGGACGACCGCGCCGCCCAGGAGGGTAGCCAGCCCGGGTTTCTCGGAGAGGATCAGCCACGCCAGCAAGGCCGAGACAACAGGCTCTGCGAGGATCGTGGCGGAGATAAGGGAGGCTTGCACGTAGCGCAGCGCCCAGTTGAAGACAGTGTGGCCGAGGATTTGGGGTCCCAGCGTGATCGCCCCCAGCCAGAACCAGGTCTCGCCGGAGTATCCCCAAAGTGATGTATCCGAGTAGAGCGCCGCCGGTAAAAGCGTGAAGGCGGCTGAAGAGTAGACCACTATTGAGTACGGCAGCACACCAATACCCGTCGTGCGCAAAGAGCGGCCGATCAGGACGTACACAGCGACCGTAACCGCGCCGAGCACGGCGAGCGCGTTCCCGAAGAGAGTCGCCGAGCCGACTGATCCGTCGGAGGAGATCATCAACGTCCCCGCTAACGCCACGAGTATCCCGAGGAAGGACAATGGCGAGGTGCGCTCTCCGAATACGAGATAGGCGAGGATCGCGACGAAGACCGGCTGGGTGCATACCAGCACCACGCTCGCCGCCACGCTCGTGTAGTCGAGTGAGGAGATCCAAAAGCCAAAGTGCGCCCCTAGAGCAACGCCCGAGGCGATTCCGCCCCACAGAGCCCTCCCAAGCGGAAACGTATCCCGACGATAAAGGGCGAAAGGCAGCAGCACAAGCACCCCTAGGGCGCTACGCCAGAACGCCACCGCGAGCGCCGGAGCGTCTGCCAGTCGAATTAGGATCGCCGCTGCAGAGACGGCGAGCACGCCGACCGCTACGGCCGGGAGCGCAACCTTCTTGCTCTCCGCGTGGCCTTTCCTCGCCTCATCCTGTACCAAACGAGCGCCGCCAACTCCCTCGCAAACTGCCCTCGGCGAAGCCTCTCGCTTCGCCACATCGGGCTACTATACACCGGAGATACACACGCCTTTAGGCCCTCCGCCCGGAACGCCTCGACCGAGCGCACGCAGTGCAGAGGGTCCGTAACGAGCACCATGCCCCCTATCCCTCTCTCCTCTGCTATCTGCGCCACCCGGCGCGCGGACTCACGCGTGCTCTGCGCCTCTTCCTCGGTCAGGATAGCCTCCCCAGGCACCCCTGCCCGGCGCAACAGTCTCGCCATCACCTCCGCCTCGCTTGGCGGATGCCTCCCGACGCCGCCGGTCGGTATCAGCAGACGAACCTCCCCTGCAGCATACAGCCCGGCCGCGTGCAGCGTCCTGGCCGCGAGCGGTCTGCTCGGCCTCCCGCCGGCCAGAACCTGCGTTCCGAGCACTACCGCTACCTCCGGCGAGCCGCCGCCCTGCAGGAGCACCGCCTCTCCCCGATACGTCTTAAACAGAGTCCACAGCTCCCCGAGGAGGGAGTCGGGCACTGCCGAGCCTTTAGTAATCCCATTCACGCTCTACCGCCCTCGTGCGCCTCTTCTTCTAACGCCTTGCGTGCACGCGCGAGGTCTTCCGGCGAGTTCACGTTAAGGAGCAAGAGTTGCGGGTCGCCAAAGCGACGTAGCTCCTCTTCTCTCGCGTAGCGCGTCCCCGGCAGGCCTTCGACCAGCCCGCGCGCTGTTCGGTCGCCCCGGTCGAGCGCGGCGCTAACCGCGGGCAGAACCTCTGCTCTATTGTAGGCGGCGCACAGAGGATGTGACCCTTCTCTGGAGACCGGCAGGGCGGCCGGCGCATCATGCTCAAGGAGGCCGAGGAGATAACCTACGAGCCCAGGCGTGATGAACGGCATATCCCCGGCGGCGACGAAAACGAAGCGGTGCCGGGCGGCGAGAAGACCGGCCTCGATACCCGCGAGCGGCCCCTGGCGGCCGGGCCGCCGGTCCGGTATAAGTGACGTCCCGGCAGGGGCGTAGCCGCTCCCGCCGGCGACGAGAATCTCTTCGCAGTGGGACGCAAGGGCGGCATGGACTCGATCGAGGAGGGGGAGCGCTCCGACCTTCAGGGTGAGCTTGTTCTGGCCCATTCGGCGGCTCTCTCCGCCGGCCAGGATCAGGCCGGTCGCCGGGACCTCTCGGCCCGGAGGGAGGTTCAGGAGCCGAACCCGAGGGCTCGTCCTCCCCCAAACTCACCGATGCGCCGGCGCAACAGGTCCATCTTCATCTGCTGCGAATCAGAGTAGGTCTGGCGGTTCACGCGCTTGATAAAGGCGAGGTTCACCGCCGCCTCGTGCCTCTTGCGCGCGCGGCGCCACTCGCCGAAGCGGCCCCTCAGGATTAGACCCAGGTAGTAAAACGTTCGGGCGAAGTAGGTTGGGAGGATGTCGTAGTCTCTGGAGCTGATCGTACCGGCCCTCATCTCCTCATAAAGCTCGCTGCGAATGGTGCGGCGCTCGACGGCGAGCCAGGCTACTATGGCTACGACGTAAAGGATGATTACGAGTAGTTCCAGGAGATAGGCCAGGGGACCGAAAAGCGACGCCGTCAGGTTGAAGCTCGCGTGGAGCAGGATCGCCCCCGAGAGCCCTATGATGGGCAAAACAACCTTCAGGATTTTAGATCGGACCCAGGGCACGAGCCCCAGCCCGATCCCGGTAAGCGACGTAAACGCCGCGTGAGCGAAGCCCCCGAAGATGCGCCGGACGACGAACGTCTCCTCGCCGGCCTGCGCGTAGTAGATGATGTCCTCCGCCAGGGAGAATCCGAACCCCACCGCCGAGCCATAGACGATACCGTCCATCACCCCAGAGAACTCCATCGCCCCCTTACGACGCGCGACCAACGACGCCACGATAAAGGCGATCAGGAGCGCCGTTCCCTTAAAGACCTCCTCGACCGGGGGCGCGACGAAGACCGCCGTGAGAAAACCCGCCGCCTGGTCGTTGGCGATAGCGCTTAACGTGGCCCCGATTAATGTGTTCAAGACGAGTGAGAAGAGGGCCGCTACAGTGAATCCCCAGACGAAGACCGGAACGACGTACTTGAGCTCCTCCCGCTCGTAGAGATCTATGGCCCTTACGAACAGAAGGTAGAGAACGGCCTGCAGGACCCCGACCCCGACCAACGCGAAACTCAAGCTACCGGCACCCGCCCCTTCTACACGCGTCCCCTCCGTCCAACGCCGGCGAGATTATACCCCGAAGCGCTGTTACAGCTTCGCAGCTTGGTAGAATAAGCTACGGACTGGACAGGATGGAGGGGTATTGGATAGACCAGAACAAGACCGGGAGGCCATCCTCGGCGCTTTGTCCAACCTGACCCACGGAGTCTACGTTCTCGGTACACGCAGGGGTCGCCAGGTAACCGCCATGACCGCCGCCTGGGTCACCCGCATCTCCGAACGTCCCCCGTGCGTCGCTGTCGCCGTGCGCGAGGATCGCTACACGCACGGCCTCATCCTGGAGAGCGCGACTTTCTCTTTGAGCGTGTTGCGCGAGGATCAGGTGGGCCTCGCCGCTCACTTCGCCGAGACCAGCGGTGAGTATGACGAGAAGCTCCAGGGCATCCCTTACGGGCTCTCCCCGAGCGGCTCCCCCATCCTCCTCGACTGCCTGGCCTACTTAGACTGCAAGGTTCTTGACACCGCCCGAGCGGGCGACCACACCATATTTATCGGCGAGGCGATAGCCGGCGAGGCTTACGGTCCCGATTATCCTCTGCTCTACGATCCGACGGAGTACGAAGAGGCGTTGAGCTAGTGCAGGGCAGCCCTGAGAAACGCCTGAACGATCTCGGATACGAGCTCCCCGCCGTCCCCCGTCCCGCAGGCTCCTACATACCGGCCGTCCGAGCCGGCTCGCTTCTCTTTACCGCCGGGCAGCTCCCTTTCAGAGAGGGCACGCTCGCCTACGTCGGTAAGGTAGGAGGAGACGTCACCGCTGAGGAGGCGAAGGAGGCAGCCCGACTCTGTGCTATCAACGCCCTCGCGGCCGTAGAGGCCGAAGCCGGATTGGAGAAGATCCGCCGCATCATAAAAGTGACGGGATACGTATCTTCCGCAGCCGGCTTTAACGACCAGCCTATGGTGTTAAACGGTGCGTCCGAGCTCTTAGGCGAGGTCTTCGGAGAGAAAGGGGTCCACGCCCGCAGCGCCGTCGGCGTCGCAGAGCTCCCCCTCGACGCCCCCGTGGAGGTCGAACTCGTAGTGGAGTTGGCAGACCAACAGGGATAAACGAGCCCTGTTCGCCATATGGGGTAGACGCAGGCGGTGCAGTATAATTTAGCCTGTATAGATCCTCTAACATCACGAATCAGGAGGAATACCGTGGCGCAACCTCAGGCCGAAGAGGCCCCGATAAAACTCTACACCGGAGCCTATTGCCCCTACTGCCGCAGGGTGAAGAAGGAGCTGGACAGGATGAATCTTCCATACGAAGAGGTGTATGCCGACGCTGACGGCAGGCAAGAGGTCATCCGTCTCTCCGGGCAGCGGGCTATCCCAATCCTCACTATAGGAGACGAGGTGCTCGTAGACTCGACGCACATCATCCGCGAGCTTCGCAGGCGTTTTAGCTAGCTGCGCGGCCGGCGGTCTAGCTCCTCTAAAGCGTAGGAGACGTAGTAAGCAACAGAATCTTCGGCGCCGTTCTCCAGAAAAGCACGAGCGTTACCGATTGGGTCCGCGGTGACCTCCGGAAAGTCGACCACGAGGTCTTCGCCCCAGTCCGCTACCTCTCGCCACGAGCCATGAGGCGAGGTATGGCGACGCAGGATCTCCCCAGCGTAGCATCCCAGCCCGCGCGCGAGCGCATCAAGTACGGGAGCATGGCGTATGTCCTCAGCCCCTTCGCTCAGGGCCGCGCTCAGCAGCTCCTCAATTAGGGATAGCTCCTCCGGATCATAGGCGAGGTTCAGGCCCCAATGCCGCTCGGCGGCGTTCCTGAAACCCTCGGCGCTGGCCTCGGGCCTCTCAGGATCGTCGCTAAGCACCAGGTCTAGCTGAAAGAGCGCTGCCGGTGAACGCCCGCAGAGATAGTGAACCTCCTCAGGCGCGGGATACACGCTCAGGATCTCCAGCGCAGCGTCCGAATACTCGGATGAGCGGAGTACGCCCGCGGTCCTCAGCACGGCGCTAACCGTCTTCTCCTCCCAGGCGTCGGCCTGTACCTCGACAAACATGTTCTCTCCCCCACGTCGCAGATAGATCGGCAACACAGCCTGCCCGGTCGGCGAAGAGACTTCTTTAAAGAGTTCGAGAACATCCTCACCACGCCGACGAAGCTCCTCGGCGACCCGCGAGATCGCTGCCGCACGTGAGAGACCGCGCTCTAGACTGACGGTCTGCGTTAGCGGAACTTCCGCAGATCCCTCAGGCCGGTCCGCGAGCGGGCTGGCGCCTCTCGACGATCCTCCGAGCATCTCACTTTCGGGTGTTCTCCGCTCGCGACGTCTCCAGAACATAAAACCCATCTCCCTCATCTCGACCCTGAGACCAAAGGATTTTAGCACCGGCCGACGATTGTTTGCCGAGCCGCGTCCAAATGCACTAACCTAACGCGTATGAGTATTAAACATACAGATCCCGCCGCCGAAGCGGGCGAACAAGAGATCATCCTGATCCGTCACGGCCAGTCGACTGCGAACGCGACCGGTGTCTGGCAGGGACAGCTAGACTACCCTCTCTCAGAGGAAGGCCGACGCCAGGCCGCTGCCGCCGGTCGTGCCCTTAGAGGGGCGAACATCCACGGCATCTACGCGAGTCCGCTCTTGCGGGCCTTTGAGACAGCTGGGATAGTGGCGCGCGAGACAGGTTTTTCGGACGAGGTAGTCCCCGTGCCGGACCTTACAGAACGCGGCGGCGGCGTTCTCGAAGGCCTTACCTGGGAGGAGCAGGAGGCCCGCAATCCCGAGTTCGTCAGGAAATTTCTCGCCCTGCCGGAAGAAGAGCGCTGGACCGTCGCAGGGGCGGAGACGGATGAGGAGATATTGAGGCGCTTTGAGAGGGCGCTCTCAACGATACGGTCGCGCCACCGGGAGACCGACGGTTCCCTGGTTATCGTCTCTCACGGCGGCATCATGCGCGCCTTCCTGCGAGACCTCTACGGCCCGGAGGTTCTCCCCGGCCACGAGCGTGCCCCGAACTGCTCCTTTACCAGGCTCCTCTGGGATCCTTCGGAGCCACACGTTCCCCCGCAGCTCATTGAGCTCGCCTCCACGCAGCACCTCTCTTTATAAGATAGGCCGCGAAGCTAAGGATAGCTTCGCGGCCCCTGATCTCTGCTCCCGACCTCCCGGTCTGTTGTCTCTCTTATTCGGTGACGCGGACGCTACGAGCGTTCGGGCCGCGGTCGTTATGCCCGACTACATACGCGACGGTGCCGCCGGGCTCCAGCGCAGAGGCGTCTCCCACGACCTCCGAGTGGTGGACAAAGAGGTCCTCCCCGGTTGGCCGCACCAGGAAGCCGTAGCCTTTCTCCGGATCGAACCACTTGACCCTGCCCTGCTCTAGATCAGCTTCCGAGCCTTCGGGCTGGTCCGGCGACCCGTTGGCTGGAGCCGCCTGGACCGACGAGGCCTCAGGAGCAGCCATGACCGCGCCAGCGGTCGTATGGAGGCCCGCATCTCCGTCTACCGCCTCTTGCTGATCCTGTTGCCGGGTTTCTCCCGAGGATGCCTCCAGAATTATAAAGTCCTCGGCCACCTTCACAACTACCGAATCGACCTTGGACCAGTACTCTCGCCAGATAGGGTCGTCCGCGACAGAAGGGTCGAACCAAAGACCCCAGCCGTCGCGCTCGCCATGGTCCAATACGCCCTCGAAAGTGCTCCCGGGCTCGCGAAGGGTCCGATCTCGGCGGTAGATGTCGTTGCGCGAGCGAAAGGATTGTACGGAGGAGGCGCTGGTACCCAGGGCGTCGGCGATCCAATCATCCGTCTTGCCAGCATCTACCCATTCCCGAATCTGTTTCATGTGTGGCTTGAGGGCTATGCGTTTTTTCGATTCAGTCATGATGCTAGCAACTCCTTAACTACCTCTCCACCAATCTGTTACCGGCGATGCTTTAGGTTTGGAATTTGGGAATAAGGTTGATCCATGAATAGTTAACCATACGTGCATGAGACAATACTACTCATCGGAAGAATTTGCAAAGCGTTGTGACGAGCAGTTTGATCGTAAGCAGCGTGTCTATTTGTAGAGACCGCTGATTCAGGTGATCATGAGCTAGTCTCCTTTCCTTCCTGGCCCGGCGCGTCGGCGGGTCCCGTCTCGGGCGGGGAGGGAGCGGTTCGCTCTCCGCCGTCTTCCTCGCGAGTGCCGGGGGCATCCTTAGCCTGCGGGTCCTGCACTCTAGTCGGCTCGTCGCCCCGATCGGGCTCTCGCCGCGTTGCCTCTCGCTTGGCCCGTTCGTCGGGACTCGGCTTCACGGACTCCCGGTCCGTACCGCCCTCGCCGATCTCGTCTCCTGCAGCTGCTGCATCCGTGGTCTCTGCCTCCGTGGCGTCGGGCGGAGGTTCGGGGAACTCCAAATTTTCCCGAGCAGCGAGCTCGACGAGAATCTCTCCCACTATCGGTGCAGGGATCTCGAGGTGCAAGGCCAGGCTCTCGGCGGCGCCTAGGATAGCGTAGTCATCATCCCTGGCATTTGCGTTCAGGACGTCTAGAGAGCCGAGGACGCGCGAGATCTCCGGTCCCGGCACAACGGTATCGCCTCCGGCCGCGACGCGCAGATACTGCATGAGCCGAAGATCAAAGCCTTCGACTACGCCGACGATCGGTTCTGTCTCGTGAATGCGCCGTCGTATAAAGAGCCGGGTATCGTAGCCGTTGGCCCAACGCCGCAAGACCTCTCGCTCGTCTATGTAGTTGTACTGGGCCACCCGGTGCTGAAACTGTCCAAGGAGTTGTCCGGTCAACGTCCGCAGAGACTCATCCCCGAAGAACCACTCCACGCCCTCGACGTTCATAATGCCGCTCACGCGGGGTATCGTGAGCGCCTCCTCCTCGTCCTCGAAGGTCTGCTTGAACCGGCTTACGAGCTCCCGCACCTCGTTCGCTGGACGGCCGCTCTTCATCAGGGCCGATTCGTAAACCACCAACGCTGCGGTCTCGTGCGCGCGCGACTGCTCGTCGCTCTTGCGTGCGGCTCTTTCGAGCATCGCCTCGAAATCTTCGAGGTTCTTGATCTTCCAAGCGGCCGCTTCCAGCGCCCCGCCAGATGCGAGATCTATCATCACAACCCCTTACTTACTATTACAAACGGCCTGTATCCTACCAATATACAGCATCTTCGCCGCTCCCTACCGGACGAGGCCCTTGAGCCCATAGATGCCAGGAGCCGTCTGGACGAATTGGCTCTCGGGATTGTCACGGACGTCTACTGAGAGCCGGGCTCGCATGGTGTTGTGCGGGGTGCGACCACGGCTAACGAGATAGCCGGAACCGAGCGCAATCTCCGTGATGTCCGTGTAATGCAGAGGGTGCCCGACCTCCTGGAGGACGAGACGAGCAGCGGGTTTGAAGTCCAGGGCGGGGCTATCCCTGAGGTCCCGATGGCGGCTGGACCTCAGGGTAGGCTCCGATCAGGGTGAGGTAGGTAGTGTGCTCCTCCAGCTTTGCCAGAGCCCGCTTCACCCGCTCTTCTTCCGGGTGCCCCTCGAAGTCCGCGAAGAAGACGTACGTCCACGCCCGCCGTCTTGAGGGGCGGCTCTCGATGCGCCTCAGGTCTATCCCCTCCTCCGCGAAGGCCGAGAGCGCGTCCCTCAGCCCCCCCGGCCGGTCCTTGAAGGAGAACACGACGCTCGTCTTATCCCTGCCCGTCGGACCTGCCCACGAGCGCCCCAGCACGATGAAGCGTGTCGCGTTGGTCCGGGCATCGTGAATGTTGCGGGCGAGAATGTCGAGGTCGTAGGACTCTGCAGCGATCGCGCTCCCTACGGCCGCCATCCCCGGCTCCTCCGACGCCCTCCGTGCAGCTTCCCCGGTAGACTCGACCTCTTCGATCGCGGCGTGAGGAAGTTCGCGGCGTAGCCAAGCCGCTGACTGGGCGAGCGCCATCGGGTGCGAGCAGACAGTCCGTATCTCTCCGAGAGAGGTGCCAGTGAACAGCAAGTTTTGGGAGATCGGCAGGTAGACCTCTCCACAGACCTTGAGCGAGCTGGCCATCAACTCGTCCAGGGTATGCGTAACGGCACCCTCCATGGAGTTTTCGACCGGCACTACGCCATGCTGGGCCTCAGCCCCCTCGACCCTCGCAAAGACCTCCGAGACCGTAGCGAGCGGCTCCAGCTCGACGCTCGTCCCGAAGGCACGCCGGGCCGCCTCGTGCGTAAAGGTCGACTCGGGACCGAGATAGGCAACCTTCAGCGACGCTTCGAGGGAGATGGAGGTAGAGATGATCTCCCGAAAGACGGCTTCCAACCCGCTCTTCGGGAAGTCCCCCTTGCTCAAGGAGGAGAGGCGATCAAGCACCCTGCGCTCACGGGCTGGGACGTACGCCTCCAGACCCTGAGCATGCTTTATCTCCCCGATCTTTCGCGCGATCCGCGCCCGCTCATCGAGAAGCTGGACGATCTTTTCGTCTACCGTATCTATGCCTGTTCGCAGCTCATCCATCTCCCCCAGCTCTCGCGGGGCGTGGTCCTCAGCGAACACGAGTCCACCCCAAGGTTTCGCAAGGCTCATGTTTATGGGTAACTCTTTCGAAGGTCAAGATGATCTATCTCCGTGAGGTTGTAGGTGAGGAGGATTATGGAGCCTAGGTCTGGAGAAGCGAGCCTGCGAGAACGCCTTAGGCAGAGCGCTTCTCCTAGCTAAATCGATTGTTGATAGATGGAGAGATACTGAGACTCATAGTGAGGATTGACGTAGCTCTGATATCCATAATAATACAAGTTACCAAACCTTCTCTCATCTTGTCAAAGAGACAGCCGGCGTCGGCAACCGGCGAGAGCGGGCGAAGGCAACCCGTAACGCGTCTCTCCCGTGCCCGAGCATACGTCGCCTGAGACCTGACTCTCAAACCAAGGCGAGTCCTGGCCGCTGTTGCAAAAGGTTAAAGAACAACCAGTAAGGCGGCCACAACCGCAGCGAGACCGAAGCGATAGTAAGCGAAGGCCCGGAGGCTGTGATCTACGACGTAACGCAAGAAGAACCTGATAGCCATATAGCCGACAACTGCCGAGGTGACGAAACCAACCACGAAGAGTAGGGTATCGGACGCGCTCATTCCCTCCGAGACGACCTCTCCCAACTGCAAAACTCCGGCTCCAGCGATGATGGGTACGCTCATCAAGAAGGAGAATCGGGCTGCCTCCTCCCGCTTCAAACCAAGAAACAGCCCGAGCGTCATCGTCGCCCCCGAGCGCGATACGCCGGGCACGAGAGCGGCCGCCTGAGCAACTCCGATGCCGATCGCCTCGGCAAACGTCAGCTTCGAGGCCTGGCGTACGCGACTCCCGACCGCCTCTCCTATAATGAACAGTATTCCCACGAGAACCAGGTTGAAGACCACTACCCACGGCGAGCGCACGACTGTCTCAAAGAAGTCTTCCAGAAAGTACCCGAGAAAGGCCGCCGGTATCGTGGAGGCAAGAATCAGATAGGCTAGTCTCTGATCCGGCTGCGAGAGATCCCTGTGGCGGAGCGAACGCAGGAACGCAAAGGCCATACGAACTAGGTCTCGCCGAAAGAAATAAATCACGGCGAGCAAAGTTCCGAGATGCATCGCCACGTCGAAAGAGAGACCGAACCTCTCCTGATCCAGGCCCAAAAAATACTGTCCCAGGAGCAGATGTCCAGAGCTCGAGACCGGCAAGAACTCCGTTAGCCCCTGAACTATCCCGAGAAAGATCGCCTCTATTAACTCCAGCACTTCGAGTATCCTCCGTAGCTCTTACCGGCGCGCACTATAAGGTATTAGCGGCGCGCCGTCGACGGTGTCTAGACGCGGCTGCGGCGTTCGAGGGCGGCGTGATCCATGAGCGTGATGCGTCCGCCTTCTATCTTGACGACGCCACGGCTGCGCATATCGTTTAGGACCTTCGTAACCGACTCGCGCGTGGAGGCGACCATCGCGGCGAGATCCTGGTGTGTGAGGCGAAGATCTATGGTTACCGAGCGGCTATCGTCATACCTCTCTCCGAACTTACGGGCGAGGATGGGCAGGAGGTTCGCCAGGCGCACCTCGGTCTCTCGGGGCAGCAGACACTTGACCAGCTCCTCGTACTGCACGAGCCGGAGCTCCAGGAGCGTCATCATCTTCAGCGCCGCCCGCGGCTCCCGCCGTATGGCTCGCTCCACGAAGATTTTGGGTACCTTCGTGACTTTGCACTCGGTGACTGCCTCTGCGTAGGCGCGCTGCCTCGCCTCACCAACGAACGCGAGGTGCCCGAAGATGTCCCAGGACTTCAAAAGCCGTAGGGTAGCCTCCTTGCTTCCAGAGTAGGGCCTGAAGAGCTTCACGACACCCGAGATCAAGATGTACAAAGCGTCGCCGTACTCTCCCTCGTTGTAGATAGCGTCGCCAGGCTGGTAGATCCTGTCAGCAGAGGCTATCCCCAAGCCGCGCAAGATCTCTAATAGCTCCCGGCACTCTTGCTCTTGTACCTCTCCGAAATCCCCTACGCCAGTCTCAACCGCCACTAACGCCCCCAACTCCACGCACCTCGTGTACGGTCACTCCTGTAAACATAAAACCCTCTAAAGGTGACACTGCTACAAGCAGTAACATTGTACCCTACGCAAGCTTCCCAAACCGGGCGCGGTACGCGTTGGCAGGTTCGGGTTGAGGTAGAATACCCAGATAAGGATCATGAAAGTAAGGCGAGATGCGGGGGCGTATGGCATGGAACGTGTAACCCTGGTAATTATGGTGGCCGTGATGATCACGCTTATAGCAGTGGTGTTCGCTGTGCTCGGTAAGGGCCATTACAAGCCGCCGCCGCAGGATCAGGGATATGTAGTAGTGCAGGAGATGTCACTCTAAAGCACGAGCCAGTCCGCTCGTGCTTTGGGGCTACAGGGAGGGTTCGCGCTCGAGTGCGACCTCGTACGCACTCATCTTGGGGCGTCCCCTAAACAGGTTGCCGCCCCCGCCGCTTCCGGCGTGAGCCTGTTTGAACTCCTCACTCCCGACCCAGGCGCCGAATGCCTCCCTGCTCTGCCAGCGAGTTACCACCAGCACCTCGTCCGCGCCCTCCGAGCGGAGTACCTCCATCGAGACGAAGCCCGGGAAGCCCTGTACCGCCCCCCTACTGTTAGCGAACATCTCTACCACCCGGTCCGCCGCACCCTCGCTTACCGGAATGCTGTTGAAGATAGCTATCATAGTCCCCCTGTCACCTAGTGCGCGACTATGATCCCGCTGCCGCCCACGCGTTTTGCCATGCCCAGTGCCCGGAACGCCGCCGTAACGAGGCTGCCCGCGTCGTTGCCGTGCTCCGGGTAGACCGCGACTCCGGCGTCGACCGGAAGGGCCTCTGGCCCCTCCTCCAGGCGAGCCAATACATCCTCGGAAACATGGTACGCCTCCTCGGCGCTCGCGCCCGGAAGGATGAGACATATCTCGTCGTCCCCGAATCGTGCGCGAACGGCCTCCTCGGGCGCAGCGTCCTCTAGGGTCTTGGCGAGACGTAGCAAGGCTTCTCGAGCCCGTGTAATACCGCCTGACGCCACCGTCTCCGAGAAATGCGCGAGGTCGAAGATCACCAGCGCCACCCGTTCATGCTCCTCTACGGCCAACGGCAGGAGACGCCTATCAAAGAGCTCCCGTCCAGGCAGGCCGGTCAGGATATCCGTAGCAGCCGCCTGCCCCAAAGCGCTCTCCATGTGCCGGTGTGCGATCTCATCGAACACGCGTAGACCGGACTCGGTGATCCAGTCAGACGCCTGCATGAGCTTTATAAAGAAGCGCGAGACTTGGCCCCCGTCGAATGAGGAGAGATCCACCCTCTCCTCGACGAATCGCCACACGCAGCGCCTCAGGGCCGCATAGTCCTCGATTACGTCGACCGCGTCCCGTCCGATCTCGTACTGGCGGGTGGAGATCTCCCCGACTACTGACCTGGTCACGCCTTCACGAGTGAAAGCTTCGATCGGTTCCGGGCTCTGCAAGAACTCGGTGAAGATTATGAGAACTCGCCCAACCTCTTCAACAAAGCGCGGATCAAACTCCTCGCCGGCGGCTCTCTCTCTGGCGGCACGCCACGTCTTCAGGATCTCTGGTACCCCGTTCCTTATCTCCTCCGCAATTACCGAAACGTCTCTCACACCCGCCAGTATAAACCGCGCCTCATATTTGTCGCCAAGAAACCTCTCGCGTCTCCGCTACGTATATACCTTAGCGGTCAAAGATGAGGAAGAGAGTAGCGGCAGGCGTTGGTGAAACGATCTACATACAACCGTTTAAAAGACACTACAAATCGGTATAATCAAGAGTGGTTCTTGAAACTGATTTTTATAGCACGGGAGGGCTACAGATGGCAACAAAGTTAGAGAAGAAAGCAGAGACCACCAGGGTCGAGCGAGAGACAGAGACGCCGGAGTTGCTGGCGAAGTACCTCTCGCACATAGGGCAGGGCAACCTCCTCACCCACCAAGAGGAGATAGAGCTCTCTGAGAGGGCCAAGGCCGGCGACAAAAAGGCCCGCCAGAGGCTCATAGAGAAGAACTTGAGGCTCGTCGTCTCGGTAGCCAAGAAGTACCGCGGCTACGGGCTGCCCTTCGAGGATCTCATCCAGGAGGGCAACATAGGGCTCATGAAGGCCGTAGAGAAGTTCGACCCCGACCGAGGCTTCCGCTTCTCTACTTATGCTACTTGGTGGATAAGGCAGGCCGTGCAGCGGGCTGTAGCGGACAAGGGGCGTACTATCCGCGTTCCGGTTCATATGACCGAGAAGATAAGGAAGGTAAGCAGGGCCTACAACGAGCTCTCCGCGGAGTTGGAGCGTGAGCCGAGCGAGGAGGAGGTATCGGGGCGTCTTGGGTGGAACCTTGAGGAGGTGAGGCTGACGATGGAGGCGATGCCGGACGCTACGAGCCTGGATCAGCCGGTGGGAAGCGACGATGCCTCCTCTTCGCAGCTAGGGGACTTTGTAGAGGATGAGAGGGCCTCAGATACTCCTGGGGAGGTGATGCGCGAGATGGAGACGGAGCACTTAAAGGAGGCAATAGAGAGGTTACCGGATCGGGCGAAGTATGTGCTGGTGCGCAGGTACGGGCTCGATGACCGGGACCCTGCCACCCTTGCAGAGCTTGGTGATGAGTTGCAGATCTCCCGCGAGCGCGTCCGTCAGCTTCAGCGCGAGGCGGAGCGCATACTCAAGGGCGGCGAGTACGGTCGTATCTTGCGCGACGCAGTCGCCTGAGCTCGACACCCTTTACAGCCATCTCCCTCCAGGGACCGGACCTCGCCCGGTCCCTTTTCCTTTGCCCGTTCTGCTAGCCTTGTAGTACGTTGAAACGTACGGTCGATATCAAGATTCTTCTGCGATTCTCTAGCGTAGCATTCGTTCTGCTCTCGGCGATGGCCGGGGCTGGATGGCTCTATGCGACAGACACCTTCGTGATGAGCGCCGCGCAGACGTACGCCTCCAGCCTGCTCGATTCCATTAGCGGGCTCTTCTCCGCACTCGGCAGCTGGGAGATTACGGGCGCCTTTTGGCTCGTGCTCGTTGCGGTGTTGTTTCTCTCTAGGAGACGGCGGCTCGCCGGCCGGCTCCTCTTCGCGTTTTTGGCTACCGGGCTCCTGGAGTACCTGCTAAAGATGTCCCTACCGGTCCCCCCTATCCCACAAGAGGCCGCGCGGTTGGCAGACTTCGCACCCTTTACGGTCCTGGAACTTCCGTATCCGTACCCGAGCGGTCACGTGTTGCGATCCACGATCCTTCTTGGCACTATCTACTTTCTCAGCGCGAATTGGTTCTTGCGAGCCGGATCGGCGATAGTGCTGCTCGGAATGATAGCGAGCCGTGTATATCTCGGGGTTCACTGGTCGTCAGACGTCTTGGGCGGGGCTCTCCTCGGGCTGGCCGCCGTATCTTGGGCGTTCATGAAGGAGGGCAGCGAATGGAGATAACCGTAGTCGGCAGCGGTACGGTCGTGCCGCGCCTCAGCCGACGCCAGAGCTGTGTAGCTGTAGAGACGGGCAAAGAGACCCTGCTCTTCGACCTCGGGAGCGGCGCGGTACGCGGTATGCTCCACGCCGGGCTCGATCCTTTCGCCGTGGACCGTATCTTCTTCACCCACTTCCACCCAGACCACACCGTCGATATCGTCCCGCTCCTCTTCGCCCTGAAATACGGCGCGGACCAGGCGCGCGAGAGGCCGCTTGCCCTCTATGGCCCCGAGCCCTTCGAGAGCTTCTTCGGTAGCATAACCGGCGCCTGGGGAGATTGGATGCTCGGCGACTACCCCATGCAAACGCACGAGCTGCCTCGTGCCTGCCCCTCTCCCCTCGACCTCCCCGACCTCAGCGTAAGCTGGACCCCCGCCGAACACCGCCCAGAGAGCATCGCCTACCGTCTGGAAGGACAGAACGGCGCCTTCGTCTACACCGGCGATACCGAGTACGCTGAGAGGGTCGTAGAGATCGCCCGTGGCGCCCATACCCTCTTGATCGAATGCTCTCTTCCCGACGATACGCCCGCCCCCGGACACCTTACCCCGAGCGGGGTCGCAAGGATAGCGAGCGCGGCAGGCGTCCAACGTGTCGTGCTCACCCACATCTACCCGCAAGCGGATGCTCTGGACCTCGTGCAAGAAGTGGGGCGTGGGTTCGACGGCGAGGTGATAGTGGCCAGAGACGGTACCTTGTTAACCGTGTAGATCCAAGCCTCACAGAGCCCCAAAAGCCCCTCGTAGCCTAGCTTTCTCGGCCAAGGACGTATTTCGAAGCGCTCGCCTCGCTTCAGGACGCCACATGGACTATACGCGTAGAAAGGGACGCAGGAAGTGCCTGTAGACGCGCGAGACCTACAGAATCAATTATTAGTGGCTAAGAGCAGCAGATCTACGAATTCGAGCACTCGTTACACTGGCCGTGTAACGTTATTTCGTGCCATTCGGTGACGAATCCGGTCTCGCGTTCGACCTGCAGGGCCAGGTACTCCATTAGCTCCTCGTTGAACTCAATGACCTTGCCGCATTCTCGGCACCGGGCATGGTGATGTATGCGCTCGGTGCTAAGCTCGTAACGCGAGTAGCCCTCGCCGAAGTCCTCTTTGCGCACGATCCCGAGCTCGTGCAACAGATCCAGAGTGCGGTATACCGTCGAGAGCCCCAACTCCGGATACCCCCCCTTCACCCGGTCGTAGATCTCCTCCGCCGAGAGGTGTCTGCTACCTTCTAGCTCCCGCACGATAGAGCGCCGCTGGTTTGTTAGCCGGTATCCCCGGCTCCTCAATAAATGCTCCAACTCGCTCATCAACCTAGTTTAGCCCGGCTGAGTACCAGGATCAAGAATTAATCCTGACAAAGTGGTTAGAGAGCGCTGGAGATCGCGTTGGAGCTCGGTTCGGTATGACCTGCCTCTAAAAGCACGATGCAGAGCGGACAGGCATGTCTTCGCCCTCTCATGTTAGCTCGCAGAACCTGACAACCCTCGACGTTCCGACCTGTGGGCTACGCGTTTCCTCCGCCTCTCAAGCGCATACTCACACGTCTCAGTAATGCTCGAAGCGCAAAGAGTTTCGCATGAGGCAGGGAGGGGCAAGGCTAGTTCACGGTCGATAGGACAGACACGAGACGACACAGGCTGAGTGATCTCTGCCGGGCTCACAAGCGTATGTGACGGCAGGAAGAATAACGATAGGAGAAATGCATGACGTTAGCGCAACGCTTTGCCCAGATCTTTGGGCTGATCTATCTGTTGGTAGGGATTGTAGGGTTCATCCCCCTCCCGCCGATCCTCGACAGTCCAGGAACCATACAGGAGTTGCTAGCTCCTTTCGAGCCGTTCAACGGGTTCCTGCTTGGCATCTTCGCCGTCAACTGGCTGCACAACGTAGTGCATATAGCGATCGGAGCGGCTGGACTGGCGAGCTATAGGAGCGCTGCCGGCGCGAGATCCTACTGCATAGGGATCGGAGTCCTCTACCTGTTGCTCTTCGTGGTCGGCCTGATCTTTCCCCTGGCTTTCGGACTTGTACCGCTCTTCGGAGTGGGAGACCTCGGTCTGCACCTCGTCTCAGGGGCGTCCGCTCTCGCTATAGGCCTCGCCTCCCCGGCGACCGGGAGAGGCCCTGCTACAAGCCGCGTCTAGGAGAACTTCATGTCTGAGCCTGTAAGGTCGGGCTAACAAAACGAACAACGAAGGGGGGAGCCGAAGTGTCGGCTCCCCCCTTCGTTGTACGGCAAACTCGTGTAGCGCATAAGGTGGGTGCTCATTGGCAGTTCTCCTTGCAGCCCTTACGCTGCTGCCGACCGCCTGAGAGGATCTAACGGAAGGCTACGAACGGCGTGCTATACGTATCTTCGGGCTTGCGTCTCGTGCGCGCAGGCCCCTCTAGCCCGGGTACAAGAGCAGCGTGTGGTCGCTCTACACGCTAATCCTCAAGCACCGCCAACTTGTTGACAGCTATCTAGAAGAGAGCCGCTCTCAAAGAGTAGTCAGGTAGATGGTACGGATCCTCGTAGGTTCCGAAGTCTGCGTTACGCCTTGCGTTTAAAGACGCTGTTACGGCCGCCAGGCCACCAGTTCCAGTCACCCAGTATGCGCATGGTAGCCGGGACGAGTAGAACGCGTATGACGGTCGCGTCGACAAAGACGGCGACTGCCAGGCCGAGGCCGATGGCCTTGGTCGTGG
>CADCVD010000146.1 GCA_902806055.1 uncultured Rubrobacteraceae bacterium | reverse complement strand
GTGGGAGGACGCTGTTTCGAGACGCTCAAGACCTCAAGCTATCGCTGTGCAGCTACTCTGCGTATAGCCGTTACGGCACCGAAGTCGCAACTACTCCACCTGAGTGCCTGGTCCGGAGAGCGCTACGAAGCTGAACGACAACTACGCATCCAAAGATCGTTCTTATAGCGTCTTCTGGCTTTGGCTTAATCATTCGCTGGAACTCCAGTAATTACCTCCATAGGCAGGCCGACGTAGTTCTCCGCTAGAGAGGTAGAGGCTGCCCGCGAAGACGCCAAGTAGTCTAGCTCCGCGAGCTGCAGTCTATAGCGGAAGTCGTCCTCGTCGTGGAAGCGGTGCAGCATAGAGGTCATCCACCAGCTGAAGCGACTCGCCTTCCACACCCGACGCAGGCAGGTCTCCGAGTAACTCTCTAATAGGTTGGTCCGGCCAGATGAGTAGAACTCGATAAGCCCGCGGACAAGGACGCGGACATCTGAGACGGCAAGGTTCATACCCTTGGCACCGGTCGGGGGGACGATGTGGGCGGCATCCCCGGCGAGGAAGAGCCTGCCGTGCTGCATCGGCTCGCAGATAAACGAGCGCATCTGCACTAGGTCCTTCTGGAAGATCCTGCCCTCCTTAAGGGTCCAGCCGTCGTCTGTGGCGAGGCGGGTCTGCATCTCTTCCCATATGCGCTCGTCGGGCCAATTGTCTACCTTATCGTTTGGGTCGCATTGGAAGTAGAGGCGTTGAACCTCCGGCGAGCGCGTGCTCACGAGGGCGAAGCCGCGCTCGTGGAGGGTGTAGATCAGCTCTTCGGTGGAGGGCGAGCCTTCGACAAGGATGCCGAACCACCCGAACGGATAGGTCCGGACATGCTCCTTGCGAACCTCATCGGGAATAAAACTCCGGCAGGGTCCGAAGAAGCCATCTGCCCCCACGACAAAGTCGCAGGTTATCTCCTCTTCGTTCGTATCATCGCGAAAGCGGATATCCCCGGCATCGAGGTCGAGTTTCGCCCCCCTGCGAAAGCGGATCTTCGGCTGCGGGGTATCGAGATCCTGCAAGCCAGTGGCCGCAGCCTCATAGATTAGCTTTCCACCGGCGCTGAGGCGAGCTGCGTACAGGTCCTTAACTACCTCCTGCTGGCCGTAAACCACGATCTTGCGCCCGCCGGTGAGGTCGGCGAAGTCGATGCGGTGGCCATGGCCGCCAAAGCGCAGCTCGATGCCCTCGTGGACCGCCCCCTTCTGGTCCATCCTCTTCCCGACGCCCGTCTCCCTAAGCAACTCCGCGGTGGCGTCCTCCAGAACTCCAGCCCGAACCGCCGTCTCCACCTCCTCGCGGTTGCGAAGTTCGAGCACGACTGACTCTATACCTTGCAGGTGCAACAGGTGCGAGAGCAGAGCCCCCGCCGGCCCGCCACCTACGATTCCTACCTGTGTACGCATGCGTGTTCTTCCTCCTTGACTCGCCAGGATCCATCCATCCTACATCCAGACACGCTCAACCGGGCTTCCCTTCCAACTGATCCTGAGCCGAAGCAGGCTCTGCTAGCTCTCCTCTCGGTTCTCTGACAAAAACAGCAACCCCTCAGCTTGCCCCTCGTGCCGGCGTAGCCGTCCGCCATCGTTACGGCCGCTTTCTCTTGGCGAGAAGCGTAATACGCAATGTCTCCTCACACATTCGATAAGACCAAGGTTTCGCTGCCAACCAGCCCTAAGGCTGGGTCGACCGTGAGCCGATTCAGGGTCTCGGTGACCGCTCCATACACCTTCATACTCGACCCTCCTCACACATTCTTCTCTTGAAGTCTTGAGCTCGCTTTCTCCTACCTGCCGGTTGCCTCCGCCGATCCGTTGGGTGTCCACTCCGCCCACATCTCCTTCGGCCCACGGAATGACATATTCGGGTCGAACTCAAACTCCTGGTCAGGCGGAGAGAGCCGCAGATCCGGTAACCTCTGCGTCAGCAGCTCGAGGGCGACCCGAGCCTCCAGTCGGGCCAGCGGCGCGCCGAGGCAGAAGTGAATACCGTGGCTGAAAGCTATGTGCTTGCCTGCGTTCTCGCGGCGGATGTCGAACTCATCCGGGTTCTCGAAGACGCTCTCGTCGCGATTGGCAGAGGCCAGGAGCAGCATGAGCCTCGCGTCTTTTGGAACCTCGACCCCGGCTATCTCGACCGGCCGGGTCGTCGAACGACGCCACGCAGGGACCGAGGTGTCGCGCCGCAGTATCTCCTCTACGGCGTTCTCGATCAGGGAGGGATCCTCTCGCAACTCCTCCCAGAGTCCAGGACGAGAGAGCAATTGACGAAGGCCGTTGAGGATCAGATTCGTCGTGGTCTCGTGGCCCGCGAAAGAGAGACTATAGTCGATGCTGACGACCTCTTCGAGGCTCAGGTTATCCTCATCCTAGGCTCGAATCCTTAGCAGGTCGCTGGTGTAGTCGTTCTGGAGGTTTTCCGCCCGTTCGTGAACGAAGTTCTCTATGTAGTCGAAGAAGGAGGCCATCTTCTCGACCGCCTCCAACTGTTCTTCCGGCAAAGGTCGTCCCCAGGTAATCTTTAGCCGATCGAAGCACCAACTCTTTAGCATCTCGGTGTCTTCCTCGGGGTAGCCGATCAGGCTGAACACTACGGACGCCGGCAGCGGGAACGCGAACCGGTTGACCATATCAGCGCGTCCTTCGGAGATCATCTCGTCGATCAGGCCGTTCGCTATCTGACGGATTCGCCCTTCGAGCCCGACTACGCGCTTGGCCGAGAACCCCTCGCGGCGTGCTTGCGCGTGCGCCGGTGCAACGGTGGATCAGCGGTGGAGGTCGTGGGGGTTACGCGCACGCCTTCCTTGAGCCTCGCGAGCGCTTCTTCGGTCAGCGGATAGAGCAGCTCCTGCACCCTCTCGAGAAGGTTTCCGGATCTTTGACGATATTCAGGATATTCTCGTAGCGGCTGACGACCAAGAAGTCAATCTTCGGGGCGTAGAAGATCGGGGTCTCCCGCCGGAACTTCGCGAAGTAGGGGTAAGGGTCAGCCAGGTACTTCGAGTCGAGCGGATCGAAGTCCTGGTTCACCGGATGATCGGCGCCTTGCTGAACAGTGTGGCTCATAGACTCCTCCTCTTGCTTTTCTTTGAGAATCATGTTCGTGCCGTGCTCCGGTCTACGGGTCGCGATCGAGCCTGCTGACCTTCTCCAACCGCGTCACCTCCTCACGGTATTCTTGTGTTTTCCGGTCACCAGAGAACGCCCGCTTCTCGTAAGCGACGTTCGGCCAGAATGCCGAAGATCGATGACTGAACGCTTCTTGTTCAAGCAACCACCCCGGTGCGCGGGCAAGTCCAGGGGTGTCAATCTTCTTTGCCCCCTCGCGATCCTTTAGAGCCTTCGTGGTCGTCGAGCACGCGCTGCGCGACGGCGAAGGCGGCGTTGGCGGCGGGTAGCCCGCAGTATATGGCGCTATGGAGCAGAACCTCCCCTATCTCGTCCTTCGTAAGGCCGTTGCGCATCGCCGCGCGGACGTGCATCTCCAACTCCTCGAGCTTGCCCAAAGCAACCAACGCGGCCAGGGTGACGCAGCTGCGCGTCTTGCGGTCCAGGCTGGAACGGCTCCAGATCTCACCCCACGCGTAGCGGGTGATGAAGTCCTGAAAATCTGCGGTGAGGTCGGTCGTACGCGCGATGGAGGCGTCAACGTGATCGTCACCGAGCACCTCGCGTCGTACCCTCATGCCGCGCTCGTAAACCGGATCGTCGCTCACTCGACGTTCCTCCTCTCGGCCGCCGCTTCGAGGTGTTCCAGAATCGCCTGGGTGACCTTCTCAGGTTGTTCGACGTTGGCCAGATGAGCCGCCCTTTCGATCGACAGGAGACGGGCGTCGGGGATAGAAGCGCGTATCAGCTCCGCCTGGTCAACAGACGCCGCGGCGTCCTCGGCGCCGGCGATCACCAGTGTAGGAGCAGCTATCGCGCCGAGCCTACTTCCCAGTTCCGCATCCCGGATCGCCTCACAGCAGCCAGCGTATCCCTCGACGGGAGTATTTCGGAGCATGCTCCCGCCCCACTCGACGACCTCTGGGTGGCTGGCACGAAACTTCGGCGTAAACCAGCGCTCCAGCACCGCGTCGACGATGACGCCGAGGCCCTCCGCCCGGACCGTCTGGGCGCGAGAGTCGTATGCGTCGGGCGCGAACTGCGCCGAGGTGCAGCACAGCACCAGACGCCCGACGCGTTGTGGAACCTCGCTGGCGAGCCACATGCCGACCATCCCCCCGATGGAGAGGCCACAGAAAGAGAAACGCTCGACCCCCAGCCTGTCCAGAAGAGCCAGAACGTCGCCCCCGAGATCTTCCATCGAGTATGAGCCGGTCGGGACGGACGAGCCTCCGTGACCGCGGTGGTCGTAGCGCAAGAGACGGAACCGCTCGTGCAGCGCGGGCGCCTGCTCGTCCCACATGCGCAACGTAGTACCCAAGGAGTTCGCCATGACTAGCAGGGGCGCCTCTTCAGGACCTTCGAGTATGTAGTGTAATTCCACGCTATCTGTCGTCATGCAAGCATCTCCCTACGGTAGAGATCCAGAGCCTGATCCACGAACGCTGTGGTGGATCCGAGGTAGCACGCCGGGTCGAGTGCAGCGTCTATCTCCTTCTCTGAGAGTGCTTCGCTGATCTCCGGGTCTTTCAGAAGCTCCTCGCGCAGAGTCTCACCCTCGTCAAGCGCCCGGTGGCAGGCCGCCTCGACGACGTCATGGGCCTTCAGCCGGCCGAGACGCTCAGCGGCGACCGTGGTGACGTTCTCGGCTAGTAGCAAGCCCCCCGTGGCGTCGAGGTTCTCTCGCATCCTCTCGGGGTAGACTTGCAATCCCTCCGTTACCTGGCGGACCGCGGCAGCGGCTCCGCCCGTGAAGGCGAGCGCGTCGGAGAGGGCTTCCCACTCGGAATGCCACGCGCTCGCGGCGCGCTCATGCTCTTGCACCATCGCGCCGTGTAGCGTGCGCGAGAGGTCCTGCACCCGACGGACGCTCGCGGCGGCGGTTACAGAGAGGATCGGGTTCCGCTTGTGGGGCAGCGTCGAGGACCCGCCACGCCCTTCGCCCGCGGGCTCGGCAACCTCCCCTACCTCCGTCTGGGCCATCAGGATCACATCGTAGGAGATCTTGCCGAGGACGCCCGCGACGAGCGAGAGCGTGTTCCCAACCTCCGCGATCCGGGTCCGGTCGGTGTGCCAAGGCACAGCGGGCTCTGCGAGGTCCAGCTCTCGCGCAAACTCCCCGAGAACGGTGACGCCAGAGCCCCCGAGCGAGGCCAGCGTCCCGGCCGCCCCGCCGAGCTGCGCGGCGAGCCTGGAGGCGCGCACCTCTAGGAGACCGCGCCGGGCTTCCAGGGCCGAGACGAGCCACCCTGCGGCCTTGAGGCCGAAGGTGGTCGGCAGGGCTTGCTGTAGTAACGTCCGGGCGGGCATGAGGGTGTCCCGGTAACTCTCGGCGATCCGGGCGCAGGCCGCCGCGATGCCGTCGAGCTCGGCGAGTATCAGGTCAAGCGCGCGCCGGCAGACGAGCATAGAAGCTGTGTCCGTAATGTCCTGGCTTGTCGCTCCCTTGTGCGCGTACCGGGCGGCGTCCTCGGAGATCTCGGCGACGGCCTCGGTGAGTGCGCGCGAGAGCGGCGGAACGGGGTTGCCGGTCGCGCGCGCCTTGTGGCCGATCTCCTCGGGATCGAAAAGGCCTGCTTC
>CADCVD010000145.1:9530-23967 GCA_902806055.1 uncultured Rubrobacteraceae bacterium | reverse complement strand
GCGTTCTGGGTATGCCTCGACGAGGGAGAGGTCACCGACTGCATAGCGCTCGTCGGCCACAGGAGCGGCACCGGGGTCGACCTCGAAGCCGACTGGGAGATAGCGCGCCTGCACGCGGTCGCCCTAGGAGATACAAAGACCACCGAGGACGCTGAGGCCCTGACCCGCAAGGACGGCTACGTGTACATCGTAGGGTCCCACTTTGGCAAGAAGGCCGGTCCTCTGCAACCCAAGCGCGGCTTCGTCGCCCGCTTCAACGAGGCGAAGGTGCTCAACGCCGTCAATGACCCGGCCACAGAGATAGAGGTGGCCCGCCCGAGCTTCGTCCTTCACCGCCTCATCAACGACGCCTTCGAGGAGCACGGCATAAAACTCGTCCCGCTCGGCGAGGAGTGCCGCGAGGCGTTCATCGAGGAGACCATACAGGTCGGCGAGAAGAAGGGGAAGAAGTGGGCCGGGCTCGTGCGCGAGGGCGACTGGCCGATCAACATCGAGGGCGCGACCTTCCGCCCCGGCGGCTCCCTCCTGATCGGGCTGCGCTTCCCCATGTCCGCCAACGGATGCCCAATCCTCGCGGAAGTAGAAGGCATCGAACGGCTCTTCGACGAGGGCGACGCGAAGCCGGAGGTAAAGGGTTGCTGGACCGTGGACGCCGTGGGCCGCGACGGGGAGCTGGCGGGCTTCCGCGACCTAACCTTCGTCGGCGACGAGCTGCACGCCGTGACCGGCGACGTGGACAGCTCCCAGTCGGAGAGCCTGCTCATCAAGGACTACCCCGGCGGCCGCAACACCGTCTCGACCCACTGGCGCGTCATTCTCCCGGAGGACCGAGGCTACGGAGATCTAGACGCCACCCCCGTCCGCGAGTTCCCCGGCCTCCCGCGCGTCGAGGGCATCGCCGGCACCAAAGACGGCCGCTTCTTCTACGTCGTGGACGAGGACGAAGGAGTACTTCTGCGGCTTACTCGGCTGCTGGCGGATTAACCAGCTACTCAGTCTGCTTTTTTTGATTTACCTAAAGTGAGGCTGCGTCTTCGAGGATCTCGTCGGCATGCGTCTCGGGAGAGACTTCAGGGTAGACCTTCGCAACCTTCCCGTCTTGATCGAGCAGGAAGGTGACGCGGTTCGCCACTTGCCGATTCTCGCGCAATACTCCGAATGCCTCCGACGCCCGACCGTCCTCGTCGGTGAGGAGCGGGAAGTTGAGGTTGTGCTTCTCACGGAAGCGGCGGTGCGACTCGGGGGAGTCGAGCGAGACGCCGTAGACTCTTACGTTCGCCTCTTCGTAATCGGGCATGCGGTCGCGAAAGGCGCAGGCTTCCTTCGTGCAGCCGGGGGTGTCGTCCTTAGGGTAGAAGTATAGGACGGTCTTGATCCCTGTTAGGTCTGCCGCCGGGAGCCTCTCGCCGCTCTCGGTAACGAACTCGACATCGGGGAGCGGTTGGCCCCGTTCCGGTACGGTTTTCATGTTTTCTTCTCCTGCATAGGTTTCATAGTGAGAGACGAGTCTACCCTGTTCGGCCTCCTTGCGGACGTTCTCCGTGCGTACGCAAGAAGCTTGCGACGGCAAGAAGGCGTCTCCTGGAGGATAATGCGGTCGGAACCGCCTTGGACCCCGATATGTAGGAGGCATCGAGAGTGGCCGGAAGAGATTCTTCTATCGGGGGTGCGGAACGGGACTCCGGAGACCACGCGGAGGAGGCCGCGCGGCGCGCCAGTCCCTGGGTGGAGAGGCTGGCGCGGTTCGGTTACGCGGCCAAGGGGAGCGTGTACATGGTTATGGGAGTACTGGCGGCGCTGGCGGCCGTGGGCGCGGGGGGGAAGACGACCGACCAGAACGGTACTTTCCGGGTGATCGAGGATGCGCCTTTTGGGCGGGAGATGCTCGGGCTGGTCGCCGTCGGGCTGTTCGGTTACGTGCTGTGGCGCTCGGTACAGGCCGTGGCAGATCCCGACGGGGACGGTACGGGCTTGAGAGGGATCGCCAAGCGTATCGGGTACGCGGGGAGCGCCCTGCTCCACGCTTTTTTCGCCCTCACGGCCGCGAGCCAGGCGCTGGGGCAGGGAGACGACTGGGGCTCGTCCTCCGAAGAGTGGACTGGGTGGTTCCTGTCCCTGCCTCTTGGGTGGTTGATCGTCGCGGGGGTCGGGGCGGGCATCGTAGGAGTAGGGCTGTATCAGATCTACGAGGCCTACCACGCCGAGTTCAAGAAGTACCTCAAGCTCGGCACGCTGGGCGAGAAGAGGCATGGCTGGATTGAGCACGGCGGCCGGTTCGGCGTTGCGGCACGCGGGGTGGTCTTCGTGATCGCCGGGGGATTCCTGTTTCTGGCGGCACTCCGGTCGGACGAGGAAGAGGTCCGCAGCCTCGGCGGCTCGCTCTCGGCGCTCCTCGAACAACCCTTCTTCGGGTATCTACTCCTGGGTCTGGTGGCGGTCGGGTTGGTCGCCTACGGGCTGCTCATGTTCGCCGTCGCCCGCTACCGACGCATCGCCCCTGAGAAGGCTATCTAGCGGCTAGCTGTTACAGGGGCTTGCTGCCCACGGCGACGACCGCCTCGCCGTAGATCTCGACCGGCCCCTCCGGGAACTCACCGTCGATTATCTCCACCACCTCCTCGCGGACGGCCCTGCGCTGCTCTTCGGACAGGGAGGCGAGGATCGAGACGAGCGGTCCCGCAACGCTGCTGACGCCCTGCCAGTACGACTCGGCGTTCTTCGCCTTCACCACCGGCGTCTCGAACGCGGAAGCCTCAACGTCTACAAACCCGGCCTCCCTCAGAAGCGCCCCCAACCCTTCAGGGGTCGGTATGGCGAAGAGCCCTGGAGCATCCACGCCCTGGGGTGGGAGGTCGGTGTGGCGGCTGATGATCTCCATCGGCAGGGAAAAGTTGGGGTTGCGTTCCGGGGCTCCCCAGACGCTCGCCACCACCCGCCCGCCGGGCTTGAGGGCCGCCCGCAGCTCCCGGAGGGCTCCTACGGGGTCGGGCATGAACATCAGGCCGAGCCGGCAGGTTGCGACATCGAAGCTCTCGCCGGGGACGCCGAGGTCCAACTCGCTCGCGATGATGCGGAACTCTGCGTTTCCCGCCCCTTCTCGCGATGAGAGCTCCTGCGCCGCCTCGACCATATCCTGCGAGAGGTCGAGGCCGAGGACGTAGCCTTCGGGGCCGACCAGCCCGGCGACGGTGAATGCCGGGTCCCCGACGCCGCACGCGAGGTCGAGGACGCGGTGGCCGCCGCGTACCCTCGCAAGCGAGAGCATCTTCTCGGTGATGATGCTCGTAGGCCCGATCATCTTCTCCCGGTTGCGCTGCCAGCCGGGCGCCACGCTCCCCCATTCGGCGCGTTGCTTCTCGCGGATGTCTCGTGCTTTGTCCAACCCTACCGCCTTCCCTTCTGCTCTTCGTGAACGGCCCTGCTACCCTCGTCCTCCGCGCATTCTGCGGTTGCAGCGATGGTAGCTCCTCTGAGCGACCCCTGAGTAGTATTCTGGACGAATCTTGGTAGGGTAGCAGCCCGTTGCACAGAGCCGTTACAGGTCCGAGCACCGCGAGCAACGGTAACGGTTCGCGCTGTTCCCCGCGCGGGTAGTGCGGGTAGAATGTCCCCTACGTCGCGCGGCGCGGCGGCAGGCTGTCTAGAGAAGAGAGGAGAGAGTGTTGAGGGAGAGAAGAGCTATTTTGGTGATGTTGTTCGGGGCCTTGCTACTGGCCATATATCCTGGCGCGGCGTTCGCGCAGGGCGGAGGAATGGCGACCGCGGAGCTGGAGGACGCGGACGGTAACCCGGTCGGTAGCGCGACGTTTACGGAAGGTCCGGGCGGGGTGAACATCAACGTCAACCTGCAGCCGGGACAGCAGGCGGTCGAGCCCGGGGAGCACGGCATTCACCTCCACAGGGTGGGTTCTATATCGCCGGACTTCGAGGCTGCCGGGGAGCACTTTAACCCCACCGACGCTCAGCACGGCTTCAACAACTCCGAAGGCCCGCACGGCGGAGACCTCGAGAACATAATCGTGAACGAGGACGGGAGCGCCGGCTACCAGACGACCGCTGCCCTGGTGACGCTCTCCGGCGGCCAGAACTCGCTGCTCGACTCCGACGGCAGCGCGCTCGTCATCCACCAGTCAGCCGACGACTACCAGACCGACCCTTCCGGCGAATCAGGAGATCGGGTCGCCGCGGGCGTCATCACGGCGTCTGCCACCGGCGAGTCTACCGCGCCTGCGGAGATGACCGGCGGGCCGCTCCCTTCGAGCGGGGGCGTGACTCCGTCGATGCTGTTGCCCTCGGCTGCCCTGATACTCGGCTCGGGCGTCCTGGCCTACGCGGTCTTGCGGCGCAGGTAGCCGGCGAGAGAGCTCTCGAACCTCTGGAGATGAGCAGGGTCGAAGGTCTCGTCGACCCCGCTCAGCAGCGGCTACACTGATAAGCTGGGCTCTCCAACGCTGTAAAGAAGGATCTTTGACCGGGTCCGGAGAGAGGCAGTAAGGCGAAGAAGCGAGAAGGAGACCGGGGTTTCGCCCCGGCCTCCTTCGTCTGTAACGTTGAGTTGTGTTGTGGGCAGCTTCACCCTAGACCGACGGGCGGGCTAGGTCTACTCTTGCTCCTGCTGCAAGCGCGGGACGAGCATCTCCTTGGCGCGCTGGGCCGCCCTCATGTTGTTCTCGAGGATTCCGTTGAAGAACTCCTCAAGCTCCTGGTCACCCTCGCTTTGGGCGTCCTGAACATAGCTCTTGAGCGTTTCAACGTTCTCCGAAGCCTGGTAGAGCGCACTGATCAGGTTGTAATTCTTGTCCTTCGGCTGCCTCGACGCTTCGCTCACTTCTTCCCCTTTCTTCTGGCTTGCGACGACCGGGTAGTATGTTGCCCCTACCGAGGAAGTTTAAACAGGCGAACGCCTGTGAAGCGCCGTAGGTTACTGGCGCCGTCGAGCACGAAGAATATGGATGTTACTCACGTCAGGAGTTCGGGAGAGAATAGTCCTTCTGGAGGGACGCGACCGGTACGGCCTGGACGTAGAATCATCTCTATGAGCGAGCAAGGGACAGCGCGGCTCGGATCACTCTCTCCTCTGGCGAGGAGACGAAGTTGAGCCGCCGTCCGCGACGACGTCTCTTATTGCCGGCGCTTCTCTTGCTCTTGGCGGTCCTCGCCGCGGTCTTTTGGTCTCCCATAATCGCGCAGGCCCGGGCGGTGGTCGTGCTCTCAGCGGTGCTGGAGACGCCCGTTTTGACGCCGGTCGTCGGGGCCGTAACGCGCGAGCCGGTGGTGGAGGATGCCTGCGTTGCGGGGAACCCGGCCCTCTTTGCGAGGCCGGGGGGCGAAGGGCCTTGGCCCGCGATCTTTTTTGTCAACGGGACCGTTCAGGAGGGGCGAGAGTTACCAGAGGTGCGGCGGCTCGCGGAGGGGCTCGCCCGGGCCGGTTACCTGGTGGTTGTGCCCGACCTGCCGGGGTTGAGGAGCGATGAGATCACCCCAGAGACCGTCTCCGAGACCGTGGAGGTAGCCCGAGAGATCGCCGATTCGCCGGAGGCCGGTGACGGGAAGGTCGGCCTTGTCGGGGTCTCCACCGGCGCGACGCTCGCCCTGCTGGCCGCCGTGGACCCGGAGATGGGAGAAGACGTCTTGGTCGTCTCGGGCGTGGCGCCTTACTCGGAGATCCGTACCGTCCTGAACATCGCCACTACCGGCTACTACCGGCATGACGGGGAGCTCGTCGCTTACCAGACAGATCCCTTCCTCTCCTACGTCATCGCCCGCTCGCTGGTCGCCGCGCTCCCGGAGGGCGAGGACCGGGAGAAGCTCGCCTCCGAGCTGGAGGAGGTCTACCGCTATGACCCGGATCCTCTCACCGGCCTCCGCGACCGCTCTACGGAGGATCTGAGCCCGGAGGCGGAGAGCGTAGTGGAGCTGCTCGCCAACCGGGACCCTGAGCGTTTCGACGAGCTCTACGACGCGCTACCGGAGGGGGTGCGCGAAGACCTGGACGAGCTCTCGCCGCTCACGGGGACCGGGCAAATAGAAGCCTCCGTGGAGCTCGTCTCGGGGCCTCGGGACAAGTTCTTCCCCGTCTCCGAGTCCTACGCCGTCTCCAGGATCGCGCCGGACCTCAGTGTGACCGTCTCGGGGGCGCTGGACCACGCCGAGTTGAGCTTCTCGGTTCAGGAACTTCCCGCCTTCCTGCGTTTGAACGGCTTCGTCGTCCGCTCCCTGCGCGAGGCGCGCGGAGAGGATCGCCGCAGCGGTTAGAGGTCAGCTAGAAGATTGAGCTAAGGATAGCTTATGTGTGAACCGCCTCAGTAGCAATCGGGGACGAGCTTAGGATAGTTGCGTTAAGATCCGTGCGTGAGGAGGCTGTGGGAGATAGACGCTCTGCGCGGGGTCGCGGTGGTCGCGATGGTCCTCTACCATCTCTCGTACGACCTCGCCTACTTCGCCGGTCTCTTCGACGCGGGGTTCTTCAGGTACGGGATCGGGCTCAACGCCGCGCGCGTGATCGGGGGGACCTTTACCTTTCTCGCCGGCCTCTCGCTCACGTTGAGCTACGCGAGGGCGACGGAGACGTCGGGCCGGAGGGTGACTCTCAAGTACCTCGGGCGGGGGGCGAGGATCTTCTCCTACGGTATGGCGATCACGCTTCTCACCTGGATCTTCGTGCCGCGCGACATGATCTTCTTCGGCATCCTGCACCTGATCGGCGCCTCGATCATACTCGCCTACCCGTTTATCAAGCTGAGGCTCCCGAACGTCTTTCTAGGCGCAGGCTGTATAGCCTTCGGCCTGTACCTGCGGCAAGACTTTGTCGTCGAATCGCCCTGGCTGGCGTGGCTCGGGGGCAGGCCGGGCTTCTCCACCCTGGACTACTGGCCGATCTTCCCCTGGTTCGGGGTGATGCTGCTCGGGATCGCCGCCGGGAACGCGCTCTACGGCAGCGCCAGCAAGACATCCTCCCACGTGACCCCGGGACCGCTACGGCCTCTGACCTTTCTGGGGAGTCATTCGCTGGCCGTTTACCTGATCCACCAACCGGTCCTCGTCGCCGCTCTGGCGCTCCTCGGCCTCGTCGAGATGCCGTAGGGGCGGTCTGCTAGATCCTAACCCGCTCGATGCTCGACCAGGGCAGGAACTCGTACCCGCCTGGGTCGCCGCTCGGGTCGCGTACGTCCAACAAGAGCCCAGTACCGTCCCGATCGCAGACGTAGCCCGACAGGTCGTTTCCGACCCGGGCGCTCACCGAGACGAACTTCCCGCGTCCCAGAGCCTCGGGTATCTCCGGGCTCCCCTCGCGCAGCCCTTGCGACTGTTCCCCGAACCTCTCGGACCTCCCGGACCTCCTACCGAAACTACCCTCGTCCAACTTGGCTCCTCCTTCCGCCTGACTGCAGATCCACGCCATACTACCCCGAATCTGTACCGGTCTATAAAGGTTTTTGCCGTGTAGCGGCGAATTTACCGTTCAGGCATCATGCTAACCGAGGTAGAAAGGGAAAGGATACTATGACAGAGCTACAAAAGGGGATGAGGCTCGGGGGATGTCTGGCGGCGAGTCCGCCGATCCTGGCGTGGACTGGGCAGAAGCGGCGCGCCCCCCCTCGTTCCGCGATCTGGTCTCCGCAAAGGTGCGGTTCCTCGTCCCGATGATCGCCCTTTACCTGGGGTTGTACCTGGGCATGACGTTGCTCGGCGGCTTAGCTCCGGACTTTATGGCACGGGGGGTCATCGGTCCGGTCAACGCCGGCTACCTGATGATCTTCGCTACTTATCTGATGGCCTGGATCGTTGCGCTCGTCTACGTCCGCGTCGCGAACCGCAGCTTCGACCCGAAGGCTGACAGGGCCGTTAGTGATCTTTACGACCGTAAGGACGACTCGTGGAAGTCCTGACGATAGTCATCTTCCTCACGATCCTCGGCGTCACCCTCGTCATCACGTACTGGGCCGCCCGGCGCACGCGCACGACCAGCGAGTTCTACGCCGCGGGTCGCCAACTCCGCGCCGCCGAGAATGGTTTCGCGCTCGCGGGAGATTGGATGAGCGCCGCGGCGTTCCTGGGATTCACCGGGCTCGTGGCTCTCTACGGTATGGACGTCTCCTTCTACGCCGTCGCGGCGGTCGCGTTCGCCACGATCCTCGCGGTGGTCGCTGGTCTGACTTTAGCGACCTCCGGCGCGATCGCGCACGATCTCTACGTGAACGTGATAAAGCGTGGTCACGTCGAGGAGCGGATGCAGGTCCGGGTTGCGCGCATCTCGACCCTCGTCGTCGGCGTTCTGGCCATCGTGTTCGGCCTTCTCGCGCAGGGCCTGAACGTCGCCGTGCTCGTTATCCTTGCGATCGCCATCGCGGCGAGTTCGAACTTCCCGATCATCGCGCTCTCGCTGTTCTGGCGCCGCTTCAACACGGCCGGTGTGATCGGCGGCGTGACCTTTGGCCTTATCTCCTCGGTCGCGCTGGCGCTCATGGGTCCAGTGTTTTTGGGCCAGGAAGCGATATTCCCACTCGTCACCCCGACCCTCGTGAGCATGCCGCTCGGGTTCGCGGGCGCGGTGCTCGGTACGCTTTTGGGGAGACGCAACCGGGAGGCCGAGGCGAGGTTCGACGAGGTTGTCTTCCGCGCCCAGACCGGCGCGGGCGCGGAGTCGTAGACGGATGACTGACTACAGGAAGTTCCCCCAGGTAGACCACGTGGACGCGACCGGAGAACTAAAAGACATCTACGACGACATCCGGGGCACCCTGCGGGTCGCCTGGGTCGCGTTCGCCTGCCGGGTCCTTGCCACCTTCCCCGGATATCTCCCGCTCGCGTGGCGCGCGGCCCGGCCGAACTTCGCGACGCGCTACGCGGAGAAGGCCGCCGGCGATCTGCGCGAGCGGTCCCTGCTCCCCGGCCTGGACCCCCCGGATCCTCGGCCCCGGCTGCGGGAGATGGGGTGGGACGAGGCGCGGATCGACGAGATCCGGCGCACGCTCGACATACTCAACTACGGCAACCCCAAGTATCTGCTCCTGATTACGGCGTGGTCCGAGGCGATCCAGGAGAGGTACTCCGGCGGGTCGGACCTCTCCTCCGAGGACGCGGCCCCGATTCCGCACGGCCTCCCCGAGGGGGTAGAGCCGCTCCAACTCGTCGAGCCCAACGACGCCTCCCCCGAGATACAGGGGCTCTTCAAGCGGGTGACCGACCTGCACTTCCACCACGGCGCTTCGAGCGACTACCGGGTCCTAGCGAACTGGCCGGATTACCTCCGGCTCGCCCTCGACGGGACGCTCGAACCGGTCGTCCGGACCGAGGAGTACGACGCGACGGCCCGCGAGCTACTCTTCAGGGCGCGCGAGCTAGTACGCGGCTTCCCGACCCCCGCGGGGGTCGGCCGGGACGCTCTCGCGGGCTCCCCTCAGGAGATCGCCGGGTTGACCGGGCTGCTGTTTATGTACCAGCGGTTCATCTCGGACGTCACGATAGACATGATCCGGCTAAAGCAGGCGTTCGACGGGCCTGGTGCAGCCGCGTCGCCGTTCCCGATCCCTTGACCCTTCAAGAGAGGAGACACCGTGGCTGAACCAGAGGCGCTCGCCTTCGACATGTACGGTACCCTGGTCGACCCGATCCGCATCTGGAAACGGCTCGAGGGCTACGTCCCGGATAAAGACGCGCTGCGCATCGCGGAGGTGTGGCGCCAGAAGCAGCTCGAGTTCACCTTCCGCCTCACGGTAATGGAGCGGTACGAGGACTTCGAAGAGGTCACCCGCAAGGCCCTCGACTACGCCCTTGCCGAGTCCGGGCGGGAGCTCGAAGAAGACCGGAAGGAAGCGCTCATGGCGCAGTACAACGACCTGGAGCGGTTCGAGGACGTCGAGCCGGGACTCGAACGTCTGAAGGAGCTCGGCTACTCGATGGTCGTCTTCTCCAACGGGTCCCCGCGGATGCTCGACGAGATCATGGACGCGGCGGGGCTACGCTCCTATCTTGAAGGCTACGTCAGTGTCGACGACGTAAAGATGTTCAAGCCCGCCCCGAAAGTATACCGGCACGTCGCCGACCAACTCGAACGACCGATAGGGGAGGTCCGGCTCATCTCCTCGAACCCCTTCGACATCATCGGGGCCGAGGCCGCCGGGATGCAGGCCGCTTGGGTAGACCGTTCCGGCGGCCTCTTCGACACTTTGGGCTCGCGTCCGGAGGTGGTAGTAGGGGCGCTCACCGAGCTCGCGGATGCTCTGGAGGCGCGGCGAGGGTGACGGCTCCGTAATCCGTTCCCGGCTGCGGGGCGAGGAAGCAGCGTCAGAGAACACCCCTGCTGGAGCCGTTCTCGGGGCTGACGGAGGGAGACCTTCGCCGTAGAATAGCCCCATGCTAGGACGCTACGCCGAACTCAAAGCACAGCTTCCGCCCGGTACGATACTCTTCTACCAGGTCGGTACGTTCTTCGAGACCTTCGAGGAGGACGCCAAGGCGATCTCCCAGGCGCTCTCGATCCGGCTGACGAGCCGCGAGGCAGCGGGCTATACCGGGGGACGCGTCCCGCTCGCGGGCGTGCCTGGCCACGCCTTGCAGGAGCATCTGGCTACACTCCTTCGCAAGGGGCACTCAGTCGCGGTCGCCGAGCAGCGCCAGCACCCTACCAAACCGAAGCAGTTTACCCGCGAGATCTCGCGCATCCTCACCCCCGGGACCGTGATCGAGGACAACGTACTCTCCGCTGGGGAGTCCAATTACCTCGCCGCCGTCGTCGTCCGGGACGGAAGGGCGGGTGTGGCGATCGCCGAGACCTCGACCGGCGAGTTTACCGGGACCGAGGTGCCCGAAGACGAGCTCCCCGCCGAGATCGAACGCTGGTCGCCCAAGGAGCTGGTCGTCCCCGAACGCACCGCCGCCGAGGACCTCCCGAGGGCGCGCGCGGCCATAAGCCCGGCCCCCCGCTGGACCTTCGAGCCTTCCGCCGGGGAGCAGGCGTTGAAGCGCCACTTCGGCGTCGCGAGCCTCAAGGGCCTGGGCCTCGACGGGCGGGGCGCGCTGGTAGGCGCCGCGGGGGCGCTCTTGCAGTACCTCTCCTCTCTGCGCGGCGGGAGCTCGCCGGAGCAGGTCGTGACCTTCAGGCCCTACTCGCCCGGCTCAGGGATGGTGCTGGATAGCGCGACGCGGCGAAACCTCGGGCTGGATGGGCTCATAGAGACTATTGATCGTACCCGCACGCCGATGGGGCAGAGGGCTCTGAGGCGTTGGATCGAGCGTCCCCTGCTCGAAGTTGACCGCATAAACCAGCGCCTCGAAGCGGTAGACTCGCTCGCCTCCGACTACATGCTGCGCGAGGAGGCCCGCGAGCACCTCTCCCGCATCCCGGACATAGAGCGCATCGCCACCCGCATCGTCCGGCTCTCCGCCTCGCCGAACGACCTCCTCTCTTTGAGGAGCGCGCTCGAAGCCATCGGCCCCCTGAAGGAGACGCTGGCACCCGTCGCGCCCGAGGGCTCCCTGCTCGTCCGCGTGCTCGGGGCGATGGAGGAGCCGCCGGGGGTGAGGGAGCTAATAGCCGCTGCCATCTCCGAGGAGTCCGGGGAGACCATCCGGGCCGGATACTCCTCGGAGCTGGACGAGGCCCGCGAGTTCCGCGACGGCGCGCACGGCTGGCTGACCCGTTTCGAGGGCGACGAACGTCTAAAGACCGGCCTGAAGACCTTGAAGATCGGCTACCGCGACGGCGAGGGCTACTTTATCGAGGTGGCGGGCAAGGAGGGTAGCGCTGTACCCTCGCACTATGAGCACCGCAAGGCCCTCAAGAACGCCGCCCGCTACGTCACCGTCGAGCTCAAGGAGCACGAGTCGAGGATGCTCACCGCCCGCGACGAGGTCGAGCGGCTGGAGAAGCAGATCCTCGGGGAGATACGCGCCGCCGTGAAGGAGGCCGCCCCGCAGCTCCAGCGCGTCGCCAGGGCGGTGGCCGTCGTGGACGTGGTTGCTTCCTTCGCCGCCGCCGCTGGCGAGCTACGCTACTGTAGGCCGAAGGTGACGGAGGAGCGGGGGCTGCGCGTGACAGCGGGGCGGCATCCCGTCGTCGAGCACGGCCTTGAGACGCCGTTCGTGCCAAACGAGACGCGGATAGACGGAGACTCACGGCTTCAGATCATCACCGGCCCGAACATGGCCGGCAAGTCCGTCTACTTGCGCCAGGTAGCCCTCATCGGGCTGCTCGCCCAGACCGGCTCCTACGTCCCCGCCGAAGAGGCGTCTTTGGGCGTGGTCGACCGCATCTTCACCAGGGTGGGGGCCGAGGACCGCCTCGCGAGCGGGGAGTCGACGTTCATGGTCGAGATGACCGAGGCGGCGAGCATCTTAAACTCCGCCACGGAGCGGAGCCTCGTGATCCTGGACGAGGTCGGGCGGGGCACCTCGACCTACGACGGGATGAGCCTCGCGTGGGCCATCGCCGAGTACCTGCACGACGACGTCCAGTCGCTGACGCTCTTCGCGACCCACTACCACGAGCTAACGCGCCTCGCCGAACTCCTGCCCGGCTGCGAGAACCACAAAGCAGCCGTCGAGGAGGTGGGGGGCGAGATAGTCTTTCTACACCGTATCGAACCCGGCGCCGAGTCCTCCTCCTACGGCGTCCACGTCGCCCGGCTCGCCGGTCTGCCACGCCAGGTAACGGAGCGGGCCGGAGAGATCCTGGGTCGCCTCGAGTCCGAGGGCGTCAAGGACTTCGCCGGGTAGCGTGATGAGGCTCTTTCCACGTCTGGTCTCCGAAGTACCCGCCGAGTACGCTGGAAGAATACGCGTCCTGCCGCCGGAGGTGGCGCACCGCATAGCCGCCGGGGAGGTAATAGAGCGCCCGGCCTCGGCCGTAAAAGAACTGATAGAGAACGCGCTCGACGCGGGCGCCTCGCGCGTAGAGATCGAGATCGAGGGCGGCGGGGTCTCGCTCCTCCGTGTCCGCGACGACGCTCCGGGATGTCGCCGGACGATGCCTTGCGGGCGGTAGGGCGGCACGCGACTTACAAGATCTCCTCGGCCGAAGACCTCGCCCGGGTCCTCTCTTTGGGCTTCAGAGGCGAGGCGCTGCACGCGATCTCCTCTGTCTCCTCCCTTATCCTCACGACCCGCGAGCTTCATGCTACCAGCGCCGCCTGCATCCGGGTACTGGCCGGGGGTTCTCCCGAACGCTCACGCGCCGCCCACCCGACGGGCACCACGGTCGAGGCGTGCGACCTCTTTCTGAACCTTCCCGTGCGCCGGGGCTTCCTCGGGACGGAGCGAGCCGAGGCCCGCGCAAACTAGGACAACACTTAGGCTGGCCTTCGGGGCTACTCTGAGGCCAGACGGTAGCACCCGGCTGGAGGTCGTAGCCTAACGGGGCGGCTCTTCGTGCTCCCGGGATAACCGTAGCCACCCGCCCGGTACCCCGGTATTGGCCGCTGGGCACCTGTTGAGTCTAGGGTGTTCCCGTACCTCGCCGGGACGACTGGGATGGGGTCTTTTACTCTCTATGGGCTCCGCCCTCTTTCTTGTCCTTCTTCGCCGAACTGCCGACAAGGCTAGTCCTCTTGGAAACAAACTTCCGATGTGAGGTCTTATCGGAAACCCAGCAGGCTAGAGGGCCTAGAAGGAGGGCCGGGGCAATGACACCCTGGCCCTCTCATTACAAGCCTAACTCCAGAAGAAGAATAGGCTCCTAGCCCTGCAGCACAGGCTTGTGACTCGCTTCCTGCTACTGCGTCGAATACTGGTACCCTGTGGAATAGCTAGGGCCGGCATAGCCATCCCAGTACCAACTGGCCCAGTCTACGTGCCAAGGATTCTGCTCGGAGGGGTTATAACACCACCTCCAGTACCAGCCATACCACCACCCCCCAGAGGATACATACCAGGCTGTCTGCCAAGGTCCGCAGTGTGACTGACCAGGTTCCTGGTCTCCAGATGACTGGCAGATCGAGCCGGAAAGGGTTTCTCCGTCTGGAAAGGTGACGGTAGTAGGAGTATTGCAGACTAAGCCGGATGGCTGCCCGTTTTGCGAGAAATCACAGTTCCCCGAGGGGTTAGGGTTATTAGCCGTAGAAGGATAAACGCTCGTAAAGGGCGGGCCGTCGGTACAGCTGAAGGTCCCGCCGACGCCAGTGGGCCCAAAGTTTGGTAGGTAGACGAGCGTTTCCGATTGTGCCATGGCAGGCACGGCAGAAATCGAAACCATCGTCACTAGAAGAACCGCTGCCATAAGCAATATCTTGATTCGGTTCATGTCCTCAAAGCACCTCCATCTGTATGTACATTTCATTCTTTGCTGCCTTGACCTCAGGCTTAGAGAAGGCTACCCCTGCTGACTATGCCTCCTAAGAGTGGCGTAGGCTAGAACGCCGGAGCCCACAAGCAGTAAGGCGGCAGCTGATAGGATTACAGAGGGTCCACCAGTACTAGGCAGCGCTCCTCCTTCTTGGGT
>CADCVD010000145.1:0-9520 GCA_902806055.1 uncultured Rubrobacteraceae bacterium | reverse complement strand
GTCCCACTATCTGCTGAAGCTCTTCGTGTGAGCCTACTTGCACCACACCTTGTTCGGGCTGGTGCGGACTATCGTCTCCTGGGGCCATATCCTGAGCCAGGGCTGCCGGCGCTAGGACCAGCATAGCTACAAGAGCAGCCATAACCAGATACATTATCCTCTTCACAGTTACCTGTTTCTCCCTTCTGTGCTTGTTCTCTCTACCGCTCTACACAGAGCGCATCTCCTTCTCGTACACTGTAACCAACCCTTGGACCTATAGATAGCTTGATCGAAAGAGGTAGAAGCATTCACCTACATGCTCTGCTGCCCGAAAGAGCCTTCTACTTGTGTGGGTGCAGCGGGATCCTCCCATATACGGTGACTGAAGTAGTTTTCTCTGTCTCCTCGGAGCAGGGGACTGCCCCCCCGTTGCCGCTATTCACCGGGTTGCCGCTAGAGGTCTTCTCGGAAACTCAAGCATTGGCCGCCCGCAACAAGATTCGGACCACCTGCGGGAACACCTCGACCGTAGGGGCTTGTATAACGCTCATGAATTGGGGTAAAATCGCGAGCGAACGGGGAGTAGCCACCACCCTCTAGGTGGGGGCCGGTCGTCAATACGGGGTGCTTCGGTGCTCCCGGCCGGCCAAGAGCGTGAGCGAACGCGAATCGGCGAGACCGCTACGGTTAGCTAGAGGCCGTGGTGGGCTCGCTTTTCTGGTGCCCTCCCGGCCCGTCGAGAGAGGAGATGGGCTATGGTGTTTCCCGTTTGGGCGTGGGTTGGTTTCGGGGCGTTCATTTTGCTGATGCTGGTGCTGGACCTCTTCGTGCTTCACCGGAATGCTAAAGAGATCTCCTTCCGGGAGGCAGCGATCCTAAGCGCTTTCTGGGTCGCAGTGGCTCTTCTCTTTGGGATTGTGGTCTGGATCTGGGCGGGACCGACAGTCGCAGGCGAATACTACGCCGGCTACGTTATCGAGAAGGCGCTCTCAGTGGATAACGTCTTCGTCTTCGCCCTGATCTTCGCGTACTTCGCAGTACCCATGCAGTACCAGTACAGGGTTCTGGTTTGGGGCGTAATAGGCGCCTTGGTGTTACGCGTCATCTTTATCCTCATCGGAGCCGAGCTTCTCGAGACTTACGACTGGATGGTCTACCTCTTCGGGGCGTTCCTGATCTACACGGGTATCCGCATGGCCCGCCACAGTAACCAGGAGGTCCACCCAGAACGAAATCCCGTCCTGCGCCTGCTGCGGCGCATCCTGCCCATGACCGACGGCTACCGCGGTCAGAAGCTCCTAGTCCGGGAAGGCCCTGGCCGCGGCAGGCTCATGGCGACGCCGCTTCTAGCGGTCCTGATAGCGGTGGAGACCACAGACGTGGTCTTTGCGGTAGACTCCATACCGGCGATCTTCGCGATCACGACCAACACCTTCGTGGTATGGACCTCAAACGCCTTCGCCATCCTCGGCCTGCGCGCCTTGTACTTCATGCTGGCTGGCTTGATGCAGCGCTTTGTTTATCTGAGCCTCGGGCTCTCGTTAGTGCTCGTCTTCGTGGGGGCAAAGTTCATCTGGAGCGACCTCTTTGGGAAGGTGCCGATCTGGGTCTCCCTGCCGTTCATCGCTACGGTGGTGGCGGTCTCCATAGCTGCCTCGTTGTGGAAGACCCGCGCTAAGGTAAGCTAGTATGCGACCAGTTAGACTAGAGCAGGCCAAGCGCAGATGAGACCGCCTCTATTCACCGGATTGCCGCTAGAGACCGTCTGAAAAGTAGTTGGAGTGATCTACGCAGGTGGGTGGATAGACCTTCGACAGGTGCGCCGGCCTCTTGGGCGTGCCATCATTGCGCTGGGCAACGATCAGCCGCCGAGATCTCTAAAGAAGTGGAGGAGAAGATATGGCTACGGAAGCAGAGAGCGTCTCCACCGAACTGATCGGTCGCCTCGAACGGGCCTGGAACGAGGCCGACGGCCGGGCGTTCGGCGAACCCTTCAGCGCCGACGCCGACTTCGTCACCATCCGAGGCGAGCAACTTCGCGGCCGAGAAGCGATCGCGGCCGGCCACCAGGCCATCTTCGACTCGATCTACAGGGGCAGCAGCACCGAATTCGAGCTGACGGGTGCCCGGGAGCTTTCGGGCGACGTGATCCTGGCCCACGCTATGGCGGTCCTCAAGGCCCCATCCGGTCCTCTCGCCGGCGAGCACAACGCGGTGCAAACCTTGGTCTTGGTTCGAGGGGGCGACGGATGGGAGATCGCCGGTTTCCACAACACGCTCGTGGCGCCGCAGCGGCGATAGAGCATACGATCCCTCTACAGCCTAGAATTTCTCAAGCACGGGCCAGCCTCCTCGCCATCAGCCGGCTCATGACCGCGTACATGAGGGCCTCTCCGGTCTCCGGTAGACGCTCGTAGTCCTTCGCCATGCGTCGGTGGTGAGAAATCCACGCAAAGGTGCGCTCGGCGACCCAGCGACGCGGCAGCTTCTCGAAGGCCGGGCGTCTCGGCAGTTTGCCGGGGTCCATGTTCACGCCCTCCTTGGACCACTCCCTCTCCCAGATCCGCAAGACCTTCTCGGGCGGCGGCTTCGGTGAGCGGTTGACGACCTCCACCTCCACGCCGAGCGCTTCTTCGGCCCAGTCTTTACCGCGCCCTCGGTAGCCCGCGTCCGCCCACAGGTACGAAAGGCGCTTTAACCGCGAGCAGACCGGTTCGAGCAGGCGGCGGATGCCGTCCTGGTCCGGGACCTTCGCGCTGTGGATCCTCGCCTCGACCAGCAATCCTTCCGTGTCCACCAGGATCTGGCGCGTTCTGCCACGGACCTTCTTACCGCCGTCGAAGCCTCTCTGTACGCCGCCAACCCCGGTCGACTTCACGGACTGTGTGCGTCGACGATGCCCGCGCTCAGTTCGGGCTCCCTGCCGAGCTTCTCCCTCAAACGCCCGCGCAAGAGACGGTTCATCCGCTCACAAATCCCATCAATGCGCCATCTCCTGAAGTAGTGGAACACGGTCTTCCAGGGTGGAAATTCCCTTGGCAACATACGCCACTGGCAACCGCTCTTGAGCACGTAGAAGACAGCGTCGAGAATGTCACGTGGGCTGTGGAGCCTCGGTCTTCCTCGCTTCTTCGGGGCAGGAAGGTGCGGCTCCAGCAGTTCCCTTTCGTTGTCGGTGAGGTCGCTGGGATATCTCCTGTTCGCCATACGACGCAGCGTATTCGGCGCCTGGCGACTTTTTCAGACGGTCTCTAGAAACTGTCTGGAAAATACTCGGTGGTCGTGATGGTGGCCTACGCTCCACGCCATGGAGAGCAGGAGATACCCCACAGATCTGTCCGAGGACGAATGGCGCTGCATCGGCCCGTATCTTCCCGGGCCGGCGGGGCGGGGGCGCCCCAGGCTCCACGGCTTACGGGCGATCCTTAACGCTGTCTTTTACGTCCTGAAGAGCGGCTGCCCCTGGCGGCTGCTACCCCGAGACTTCCCGCCATGGGAGACCGTCTACGACTGGTTCAGGAGGTGGCGCATAGACGGTACATTCGAGCGGCTCAACACCGCCCTGCGCGGGCGCCTGCGGATGCTCGCGGGTAGGAACCTTCAACCCAGCGCTGGCATCGCCGACTCCCAATCCGCGAAGACGACCGGCGGCGTGGGCGGTGAGCAGCGAGGGTACGACGGAGGCAAGAAGATTCGAGGCAGGAAGCGTCACCTGCTGGTGGACACCGAGGGGCTGGTGCTCAAGGCGAAGGTCCACAGCGCCAAGGTTCCTGACCAGGACGGGTTAAGGTTGCTTCTCGAGTCGGCCAGGACGGAGATCTCGAGCATAAAGCACCTGTGGCTGGACGCCGGTTTCCAGGGGAGGGGCAAGAGGTGGGCCGAGGAAGTCCTAGGCTTGAGCGTGGAGGTCGTACGCAAGCCCGCGAAGCTCGTTCCGGAGGAGGTGGTGAGGCTCTGGGCCGAGGAGTGGGCTAAGGAAGGCGAGGAGGTCGATTGGCAAAGGCTCATGTCGCCGCGAGGCTTTGGTCGGGTGCTGCCGAGGAGGTGGGTGGTCGAGAGGACCTTCTCGTGGTTAGGACAGAATAGACGGATGAGCAAGGACTACGAGAGGCTGTGTGACAGTACAGAAGCGTTCGTCTACGCGGCCATGATTCGCCTGATGGTAAGGCGGTTAGCCCGTCTGAGAATTTCCAGACAGTTTCTCTAAGAGGTCTTCTCGGCAACTCAGAGGGGAAGAGGGCATCAAGAAGGACCGAAGCTACTACGCCTCGGCCCTACGTAGCTCCGTGATAGTCGGGCTAAGATGGTGGTCCTAAGCTTGCCTTTAAACAAACGAAGGACGGCGGCGAAGCGGAAATGCTCCGAGAAACCATCTACAAAAGGTTCCACCTTCCGATGCCTCGCGTACCAGAATGGACGCTAGCTTATCTCACTGATGTAGATCACTACGACATGGAGTCTCTAGTTGCGCTTGTAGGCGGCGAGATAGTCGGCCAAGCTATGTATGCCCGGCAGCAAGCGGGCACGGCAGAGATGGCGATCCTCGTGGAGGACCGCTGGCAATTGCGGGGAATCGGGAGGCTTCTGCTCAGCCGTCTCGCCGAGGAAGCTGGACGGCGAGGAATTGAGGCTTTCACCGGTATGGTGCTCGGCGAAAACCGCGGCGCGCACAGGTTCTTCTCCTCCGCTTTATCAAACGAAAAGGTCAAGATAAGGGGTGGCATGCACCAGGTGTACATACCGTTGCCGGGCCTCGAATCGGGGCGCGGCCTTGAGCTCTGAGGAGGGCGCGCCAACTACTTTGCCCGTCATTTGCTTGTTCTTCCCTTTCCGGAGACCGAAGAAGATGCCCAGATCCGGGGGAACCGGTTCCCGCTCGTTGCTTCTACCCTACCCGCTAATGAGCGGCGACGCATCCCCGCCCGGAGAAACTCTCCCCGCTTGGCCACCAAGGTGGCGAGAACGTGACTCTCGAGGGTTTGGGAGGTGCAGACGTGAGTTGCTCGCGATGGCGTAGGCCGAGACGAACGCAAATTGCGACAACAAAGTCTCTACCGTTCCGCGCCATACTCTCTCCCGCCGGTGTCGTACATACTCTGGAAATGGTAGCCTAGCGTAAGCGACCCTGGCTGGCCCTGTATATATCCCGCAAGGAGGAGAGCATGGCTGCGAACTGCACCCACCTCGACCAGATCCACGACGTGCAACCTTCGGCACACGGCTGCGAGGAGTGCCTACAGACAGGCGATACCTGGGTACACCTCCGGGAATGCCTGGTCTGCGGCCATGTAGGCTGCTGCGACTCATCTAAAAACAAACATGCGACCAAGCACTTCCACGCCACTGAGCACCCGCTCGTGCAATCCTTCGAGCCGGGGGAGGATTGGATCTTCTGCTACGTTGATGAGGTCGTTATTATGCCACGTTAGAGGAGGTAGATACCCCTAGTCGTCCGCGCCACGCTCGGGGCCGAGGGGGCGAACGCTGGCGGTTCGAGGCGATTAGAGCCTAGGACGTGACGCCTCTATTCACTGAAGTGCCGACAAGAGCTTTTCTCGGAAGCTTAGGTGACACGCGGCGTGGATTGCTCGAACGTTACTTCTCCCCTTCGCGTGAAGAGGATGAAGCCTAGCCATGCCACCGCTATAGAGAAGATGATTCCCGCCAATGGTAGGGGGAAGAAGGCGAGCACCCCTCTGACTATGAGAAGCACGGCAGCCCCAGACTAGGACATAAATCCCGTTACACCAGAGTGCCACAAGGGTGACCGAAATAAACAATAGAGCGCTACGCAAACCTTTTAAAACACGGTCTCGACGCGCACGCTTGCGGCCCTGCCCGGGGCAAACTCAGCCACGAAGTGCGCGGCACATAGCAAGACTTAGCGTGTCGGCGAACCGGGCTGGCGGCAAGGTCTTCCCTGTGTCGTGCTACCCATCCTGCGCTGCCGCCCGAGGCCGCCACAGGACGACGTTGCGAGGGGGACGGGGATGGGCGAGAACGGCCGTCGGCGCTGCGTCGAGGACACGTGGTCGATCCAGAGCCGGCACACAGGTGGTACGACGCCGACAGGCCTGTCTGGCCGGTCCCGAGCACCACTGCGTCTTACACGTGCACGGTGGCGCAACAGCGGACCGGCACCGGGTATGCTGCTCCTCGGAACGGCCGGGTCGGCGGCGACGGCGGTCAGCGGCTGAGCGTGGTCTCTTCGTCCAGCCGGGCAAGCTTGTGTGGGTTGCGGATCGCGTAGATGCGGGTGATCCGGCCGTCCGCGACCACCAGGCTGACCGCCGTGTCGAGCTCGCCGTCGAGGTCGATCCGCCCGGCCGGGGAGCCGTTGAGCCACACAGTGCCGACCATCGCATCCGGCGCGATCGTCCTGAAGCGGGAGAGGAGAGTCGCCACTCGGTCGCGGCCCACCACCGGACGCCGGACAGCGGCCACCTCGCCGCCGCCGTCGGCGACCAGCACCACGTCGGGTGCGAGCACGTCGAGCAGCGCCTGTAGATCACCGGTCCGCAGCGCCGCTAGGAATCGGTCGACCACCTTCTGGTGCTCGGCACGATCGACCTGTACCCGCGGTCGCCGCGCGGCCACATGCTCCCGGGCCCGGTGAGCGATCTGCCGGACCGCAGCCGGCGTCTTGTCGACCGCTGCAGCGATGTCGGCGTAGGGTAGGTCGAACACCTCGCGCAGGACGAAGACCGCCCGTTCGGCGGGCGCGAGGGTCTCCAGCACGGTCAGCATCGCGATCGAGACGCTCTCGGCGAGCTCGACGTCTTCGGCCACGTCGGGACTGGTGGGCAGCGGCTCGGGCAGCCACTCCCCGATGTACTCCTCGCGCCGCCGCGCCAGCGTCCGCAGCCGGTTGAGCGCCTGCCGGGTAACGATCCGGACGAGGTAGGCCCGCGGGTCCCGCACCTCGGCGCGGTCGACGTCGGCCCACCGCAGCCAGGTCTCCTGGACAACGTCCTCGGCGTCGGCGGCCGAGCCGAGCATCTCGTAGGCGACGGTGAACAGCAGGCTGCGGTGGGTGACGAACGGGTCGTCGGTCATGAAGCGGACGCTACTCCCGGCCGTGCGGTCGGCACGGCCAGCGGCTTCAGGTCACACGCCTCCGCGAAGCCGTCTGACTCGATGCCGAGCGCCACGTTGCCCCTCGTGGTGAGGTTGGCAAACGAGATGACCGCCGTCAGCTCGACCAGCGCCGCCGCGCCTAGCTGTTCCAGCAGCCGGGCCGCCAGCTCGTCGGTGACCGTCGGCGGCGTCTGGCTTATCGCTTCGGCATACACCATCACGTAGCGCTCCAGCGGCGTGAACACGTCCGACTCGCGCCACCGCGGCACCTCGCGCGCCTTCTCCAGATCAAGGTTCTCGTTGTGCGCCTGGAAATAGTTGAAGTCGAGACACCAGGTGCAACCGACCAGCGACGCGACGGCCATGTGGGCAAACGACTTCAGGTTCTCGTCACACGTGTCCCACTTCTGGACCTTGTTGCCGATCGCGAAGCTGGCCTTCAGAACCTTGGGGTTATGCCAATACACTCCGAGCGGCGTCGGCACCTGTCCCATCATTTTTGTGGCCATTCGCTTCATCAGAGCCCCCTTAATGCCGGTGATCTCGGCCGGCGGGATCCGGGTGGTGCTGCTCATGTCTCCTCCTTTGTCGGTGGTTCTGAACATGGAGACACCGGACGCGAGTCGGATGTGACAGGCCGCGGCGATACGCCTCTAGCTCAGGGCCGCTAGTCCGGCCAAACGGATGAGGCTTGAAGGCGACATAAAGTTTCCTCCCTTTTCAAGCATCTGCTAGGAGGAGGATGCCACCTACTGAGGCCCGGTGCCATTAGCTACTCTTTATTCACCAGATTGCCGCTAAGAGGTCTTCTCGGAACCTCAGAGGTACGGAGGGCATATATAGGAACACTATCTGGCTATGAAGGGAATCTAAGTGTGCTTGCGTGGGTGTCGAACCGTCTGGCGTGTCGCCGCAAGCCAGATGTACAAGTACCCGTCCGCATCCTTCTCGGAGGTTAAAGAACCGCACCTTATCCGCTGCCTAACACCCTCTGAAGAGGTACCTAAAGCTATTGTAGTTTAGAGCCATCTACGCACTAGGTTTCTGTAGCGTATCCACTCCGAGCCAAAGTCCCGTTCTAATTGGTGCTCCTCCCGCGAGATCATCCATCGGTCTAATAAGAGAATATTTAGGATAGTAAGTAAAACCGCAGCTGGCGATCCAAGAAGCAGCGCTGTTCCGGAAAAAACAAAGCCGTTCCCGCCAAGATAGAGTGGGTTTCTTGAGAAGCGAAAAGGGCCTGAGGTAATAAGTGTGTTTTGGGGCCTAAGCTTGATTACCTTCATATGTTGTTGGTAGAAGTAGAGCGTCGTCCACACTCGCAGGAGAAAACCGATGATTAAAAGTAGCCGACCCGCCATAGTTGTAAGAGAATAATTGAATCTCCTGATGCCTAGAAGTAAATCTAATCTCCTACCAAGATAGGCAAAGCCAAATCCCACTATCATCACTCCAATGTTATGGAGAACACTTTTAAGAAGGCTTGAGAACATTTAAAACAATTTCCTTTCGTTGGGGAGGCTCAAAATGGCGCTCCCTCGCTCTGTTCGGCAGCCCGGCTACCTCTCTCTTCTAGAGAGGTCCTTGGCTTTTTCGCCCCCACCTCACGACGGGTTTTGCCCTTATCGCAGCGCTTGCGGAGGATGCGCATACGCTACTTAGACCATGACCGCAAACAACAAACACGTCAAGGGGAGGGGCCGACCCCTTGCCCCTATTCACCGAATTGCCGCTAAGACGTTTTCTCGGAAATCCGCATTCCCCGGTCTCCTGAAAGATGGCCTCCGAGACCTCCAGTAGTAGTGGGGCTATGTATCATCGGCCCCAGAGGCGGCATCCTCGCATCCCAGTTTGTGGCGTAGACTGTTCAGGAGGGAATAAGCAGGCGTTAGGAGGTCTGGTTAATGGGCGGGAAGAGGACTTTGGAGGAGGAGCTAGCCGCGCTGGTGAGGGCGGAGTTCGCGGGGGTAATCTCAGACTTGGAGAGGGAGCACGCGGAGTACTGCCACCGATTGCACCTCAAGGAGGAGGCACGGCGCGTACTAGATGAGGCTGAGGCTGAGGCTCTGAGGCTGCGCTCTGAGAGGCGTGCGTTCGAGGACCGGTTCTGGGAGGCCTACTATGGAAGGGGTGAGGTGCCTTTCTCCGAGGTTGGCTCCGAGCCTAAGTCCTTAGGGCGCGCCATTGAGAGGGCGGAGAAGGCGCTGAGGAAGGCCAGGGCGGACTTCGAGCGGGCAGACTTTGACGAGGTTGCCGAGGAGGCCGCGCTCAAAGAGCGGCAAGACGCGACCGCAGATAAGGCCGGCCTCCGGATTGGGGAGATTAAAGAGGCCCGCGAGAAGCTGCTAGCCAGTGTGTGGCTAGAGGTCAACAAGACCTGCGGGGCCGTGCGTGGCGAGGTAGAAGAGGCACCTCAAGAGCCGCAAGATCAACAGCGCCAGAGCTTGTGGCGTAGGTTCTT
>CADCVD010000144.1 GCA_902806055.1 uncultured Rubrobacteraceae bacterium | reverse complement strand
CGCCCGGCACCGAAAGCAGGGATACGATATATGGTGGCATCGGATAGATATTCACTGCCGCCCGTGCAACGTGGGATGAGAAGCACTACGCCTGTCAATGATCAGAGATGAGAACCTCCTCAAAGCCCCCTAGAAGACCTTTAAAGCCGCAGATCTCACCCCCACGCCCCCTTGGGGTCCTGGGAATATTACTTGCGCTACTCTAGCCGTCGCAGAGTAACTACTCGTCTTCCTCCTCCATAGCGTCGTCGACGCCTTCCAAATATCCTACGAGGTAGGATCTCGCGCCGTCCTCGCCGAAAGCATCCAGAAGCTCGAGCAATTCAGAGGCGTCGAGCAACTCGCCGCGGCTTCCTTCTTTCACGCCCCGCTTGTAGAGGTTAGCGTTCTCTTCGCCAGTAGACTCTGTCACGAAGGGCATTGTAGCCCTCACTGAGGCGGGGATACAGTCGTATCAACAACGGGCGACCCAGATTTAGTACCGCCGTCAAAACGCGCAGAGTCTGTTTCCTGGAAATGACATAGGCTTCGCGCTGCTTAACAAGGGCTACAACAAAACGACCCGCGGGGGCTAGCTCCAAGAGGTCAGCAACCCGCCCTCTCGGTGACGTAATCTGCCGACTACTGTCAAATCTCTGTCAAAAAGATCAGGAGTTATTGCCTGACCTCTCCACACAGCTACATTTCTGCTGCAAATCGGCTACTTCTAGCGGCGCGCTCGGCAGGACTCGAACCTGCGACCTTCTGATTCGTAGTGATAGGGTCAGCGGTCCTGTGGGCCCCCATTGGCCCCCGTTTACGGGGTTTTGCTTGGGAGGCGATGGCGTTGAGTCCCTACGAACCCCCAGGGACCTCCACCCATAAGTGGTAGCGTAAGTGGTCATATCATGTTCCAGCACCGAGAATCCGAGAAGGGGCGTTCTCGGAAGTTCGCCACCTCTAACCTTCAGAAGTCGTCACGGCCCCGGTTAGACTGTACTTTGCGCCAAAACGTTGCGCGTGGCTACACTGCTCCCGCTCGGTAACACGGGGGCGAGGACATGGTGGTGCAGAGGCCACACCGCCATCGCCGAGCGGCTAACAGCAGAGGAGGTCGGCGAATGAGTATCACGGCCCTCGTTAATATGGGCGCTGTGGAGATCCTCGATGAGCAGGAGCTCTCGCATCGGGCCCCCTTGCGGTTCCACAGGCGCCTGCCAGGCTATGAAGAGACCCCACTGGTAGATGCGCCCGCACTCGCCGAAGTGCTGGGTGTGAGCAAGGTTCTAGTGAAGGACGAGGCAAGCCGGCTGGGATTGCCAGCCTTCAAGGTTCTCGGGGCTTCTTGGGCAGTCTACCGTGCGCTGGAGGAGCGCCTACCGGAGGGCGCGTTCGGAGACTGGGAGACAGTCGAGGAACTCAAAGAGAAACTAGAATCCCTGCGGCCTCTCAACCTCGTGGCGGCAACTGACGGCAACCACGGGCGTGCCCTGGCGTGGGTGGCGCGGCTCTTGGGGCTCGGCGCGAGGATCTTCGTGCCCGAGGACATGGTCACCGCGCGTCGTGAGGCCATAGTCGGCGAGGGGGCAGAGGTGATAGTGGTCGAGGGCACCTACGACGAGGCCGTCGAACGTTCGGCTGCAGAGGAAGGGGAGCGTGGGCTCGTGGTCTCAGACATGTCCTGGCCCGGCTACGAGCGTATACCTTCCTGGGTGATCGAAGGCTACTCGACCATGCTTTGGGAAATCGACGACGAGCTCGAAAGGCGAAGAGAAGAGGGGCCTGACCTAGTGGTGGTGCAGGTGGGCGTAGGTGCCTTCGCCGCTGCCGTGACCCGCCACTTCCGAAGTTCGCAGACCTCTCGGCACCCGAAGCTGCTTAGCGTGGAGCCCACTAACGCGGCCTGCTTGCTGCGGTCGGCAGCGGAGGGGCACATCGTATCCATGCCGGGAGCACACGACTCCATCATGTCGGGTCTCAATTGCGGGCGACCGTCGCTAGTCGCCTGGCCGACCGTGTCGAGGGGCATAGACGTCCTCATCGCCGTAGACGACGAGCCGGCCCGCGAGGCGATGCGTCTTATGGCCGCATCGGGCATCGTGTCGGGTGAGACCGGGGCGGCCGGCTTGAGCGGCCTGCTGGAGCTTCTGCGTGGAGGGAGCACCGGGCAACAACAGGAGCAAAGGGAGGAGGCGCGCAGGGCGCTGGGTGTAAACCGGGAGAGCCGCATCCTACTTTTCAATAGTGAGGGCGCGACCGACCCAGATGCCTACCGAAGACTGGTAGAAGGGGCACACGCCTCCTCGTGACATGTCTCAAAGGATCTCGATGTCTCTCTCTATGTGCAGGTCTCGCGCAAGCTGGGCGGCGAGCCGGGCGAGCGACTCCGCGCACGCGGCCTTATCGTCGGGACGCCGCCCGAGATCGTCGAGCAGCTCGGCTCTTTAGCGGAGGCTGGAGTCCAAAGGGTGATGCGCAGTGGCTCGAGGTCGACAACATCGATAGTCTGGAGATACTGGCACGGTCGATTCTACCGCAGTTGTGAGTTGCTCTTTTATAGATAGGAGTTTCAGGTCTCCTTAACTTTCACGGCCTAAAGACTCGATAAGGTCTATCAAACGTTCTTGCAACTCGTGTCCGTCGCCGGTGATCTCCGAGTTCCTGATGGGAGCGACAGCACTCTCGGGCTTGATCGCTGAAATGTGGGTCCGTCCATTCTGTTCGTAGATAGAGATCTGTAGCAGGCCGAGGCTAGTTGCTCCGGGGTTAACATCGGCTACCTGTTTAGCGAATTCCTGCTCCATGGCCACAAGGATAGTTAATGGACTCTATCGGCTCAGTACGGGAGCCAAATCTAACTCTCCAAGCAGTTTGAAATGGGCTTCCTGTAAGGCCTGGCGGGTACGTTCGAGGGCTTCGCCAAATGAGAAGGGAACGGTCCTGGAGATGGTCGGGGAGAGCTCCTCGCGCTGCGAGCGGGCGTCGCCCGTCTCGGAGGTGTATTTCGCCTCAAGGTAAGAGACTATCTGCGAGGAATCCGAGACGACCTTCTCTCCATCGACCAGTACCGGGATAGCGATATTACCCGTAAGCTTCTCGACCTCGGTTCGCTCCTGGCCCTCTGCCGCGACATTGATGGTTTGATAGGGAACGCCAAGTTCGGTCAGCTTCGCGCGTACGCGATGAGAGAAGGGACACCACTCTGCCTGATACAGTTGGATCACAGTTTCGCCTCCTTTTGGCTCTAGATCGGTTGATCCAGCGTAAATATTAGTCTGGCAGCTAGCTACACCATATCCTACGTTCTGGGAAGCGTTTCTCTTCTCCGCGCTTGATCCTTCCCAACCCCAACAAGACCCCGGTGGGTTATGGCAGGTGCAGGACGAAGAGGTCAGGCGGATCTATTGATCTTAGCCCAACACTACTTTTATACACCTTTGCCCCTTATACGTTGTTACGACCTTACGGAGGAGGGGAACGTATAGCAGCGTGTGGGAACATTGAGAAGGAGATAGCTACTATGACGACCGCTGAGCAAGGGCAGAAACCTTGGGTAGAAGCTCTGCGTGAGGAACTCGGAGACGCCGTCTCCAGCGAGTCACAAGACCTCCAAGCCCATGGCAGCGACGAAGGCTACCGGTACGAGAACCACCCACCGGAGTGCATAGTCTACGCCCACAACAAGGAGGACGTGGTATCCGTGCTGCGGGTCGCGCGGGAGCACGCCGTCCCCGTTATCGCCCGTGGGGCCGCAAGCTCCCTAGAAGGTAATGTGCTTCCCGTTAGGGGCGGCATTTCACTCGACCTAACGAGGATGAACCGCGTAATCTCCGTCGACCCGCAGAGCATGACGGTAACGGTCGAGGCAGGGGTGAGGCGCAAGGAGTTGAACCGCCGGCTGGGAGAGCACGGGTTGTTCCTCTCAGTCGATCCCGGGGCCGACGCCACCGTGGGTGGTATGGCGGGCACCAACGCCAGCGGATCGAATGCCCTCGAATACGGAAGCTTTAGGAATCAGGTTCTTGGTATGGAGGTCGTCCTCGCCGACGGCAGGGTACTCCGGTTGGGCAGTAAGGCCCGCAAGTCGAGCAGTGGCTACGCGCTCGGCGACCTTTTCGTCGGCTCGGAGGGCACGTTGGGTATCATCACGGAACTCACACTGATGGTACACGCGTTATCGGCGGTGACCGCCAGCGCGCGCGCACTCTTTCCGGACGTAAAGTCGGCGGTCGAGGCGGCGGTGAAGCTGGTGCGGCAGGGGCTAAACATCGCACGCCTCGAGATGGTCGACGCGGAGTGCATCCGGGCGGTCAACCGCTACAAGTCGGCAGACTTCCCGGAGCAGACTACCCTCTGGATCGAGTTCCATGGGGGGAGCGAAGACGCGGTCGCCGACGAGATCGAGATCGCTAAGGAGGTCTGCCGAGAGGTCGGCGCACAGGGCGACATGCCGGTCGCCCGGACGCCTGAAGAGTACGAGAGCCTTTGGGAGGCTCGCCACGACGCGTGGTACGCCGTCGACGACTACTACGAGGACCAGCAGCTCGTGAGTACCGACACCTGCGTACCCGTAGCCAAGCTCTCGGAGGCCATCGGCTATACCCAAGATCTGATGCAAGAGTATTCGATGGTTGCTCCCGTCGTAGGCCATCTCGGAGACGGCAACTTTCACGTTTTCTTCCACGTCGCCCCGGACGATGAAGAGGGCTGGCAGCGCCTCGGCACCGTGTTGGACGAGATAGTGAGGAAGGCCTTGGAGCTAGGCGGCACTTCGACCGGAGAGCACGGCGTCGGCATACGCAAGAGGAAATATCAGGAGCTCGAGCACGGGGAGGCGCTCTCGGTGATGCGCGAGGTCAAGGAGCTCTTCGATCCATTAGGCATCCTCAACCCGGGCAAGGTCCTTCCGGACTCTTAGACGCGAGGTTCGAGCAATAGTCAGACGTGCAAGCCACCAGCATAGTGCTGCTCTTCAACTCACGCTTAGATAGCCACCATTGTCTGCTTATACGCTCACAAGCCGTGCACTTGTGAGGGCTACATCTATCGGCTGCGAGGCCCGAGGGAAAGAAAAGCGTTATTAATTCTTTGACAGAGATTTAACAGTTAACTCCACGATTTGCAGCGATTTCTCGAGTGAGCCGCCCAGGACTCGAACCTGGAACCTAGAGATTAAGAGTCTCTTGCTCTGCCAATTGAGCTAGCGGCCCATAGAGGCAAGATTATAGCATCAGGGACCGCCTTGCAAAGAGATTAAGTTTTGTTTATCGGACTTGCGCCGTGGATGGGCGGTTCTTATAATAACTTTATCATCTAGCGGTTCCATCACGGGGCCGCTAAGGGCCGGAAGAGGGTCTCACCCTCCTGTAAAGACCGGCCCTTTCTCTTTGTGTGGAGATGCTTATCAGCCTACCACTCTACCCGACCTCTTCCGCGATGGTGAAGAGCTCGTCTGCGTGGCGGCGAACGGAAGTTGCGAGTTCGTCGCTTGAGGTAGTTATACGGACGCGGTGGAGGGGGGCGTGGTAGCGAGTCATATCCTCCTCGGAGAATCCGGAGATACCCTGCCAGCTGACCGGGTTGCGTTCACCGGGTAGAGGGGAGCGTCGGATCACGCGGAGATCTACGCCAAAGCTGTTGTGCTTGGGGAGGTCTATGAGGATGTCGAAGGGGCCGGCGACGCCTTTACGATAACGGGTCAGGTATCGGGCCCAGCCTTCCTCGACCCGGCGGCGCCAGGAGGCGTCGTCGCGCAGCTTTATG
>CADCVD010000143.1 GCA_902806055.1 uncultured Rubrobacteraceae bacterium | reverse complement strand
CGAACATGCCGGTCTTCGGGTTGGCGAAGGCTACCGAGCACGTCCAGGCCATCGGTGGCCGCGAGACGGCGCGGCGACGTCTCATGCGGGGCGAAAACGAGCCTGCGGTACCCTCGCCGGAATAACTAGCCATTCGTGGAGCGTCCCGGTTAGTCCTATTAGTGCGCTCAAGCGAAATGGCTCGGCACCACCGGAGTGGTAAGAGAAGAGCGCGAACGGTGCCTAGTTATAGTGAGTCGGGCCGAGACGAACGCGAATACCATAACGGCACTGCCCTTCCGTGCCACACTCAGGCGGGGCGACGCCTTTATGTTGACAGTACTCGCTAGCTAGCGGCACTGGGTGTTTTAGATATTCGAGCAACATGTTGAGCCGTTTCTCGGAGGCAGTTTCTAGGTCCAAAGGATTGCGGGCAGATAGTATATGGAGGGAGCAGCGTTCGAATGAGACATCATCGACTTGTAGAGTCCTCCACACTAAGCGCTTCACCGTCCGCTAGGAGCCTTCTTTAGTCGCGACGAGCCGTTCACGGCCTTGAGAGATGTGCGAGGCTTGCTACAATCTAGCGCGCCCTGGATGCAGCGTGCCCCCTGCAAGGACGGTAATGACGATCTACGTGGATACAATTCGCCACTACCCGAGTGGGCTGTGGTGCCACATGGCCACGGACGGCCCCTTAGAAGACCTGTATCTCTTCGCAGAGAGGATGGGGCTCTCAAGGGCCCGGCTCCAACACCACCGCCTCGTCCCTCACTACGACCTCAGGCCCTCGGGACGCGAGCGAGCCATTGCCCTGGGCGCCGTCGAGGTATCTTCCAAGGAACTGCTCCGCCGCACCCGGCGGGATCAGGGCTCGCTCGTCTCTTCGTCAAGCCAGTAGGCGATCTACCGGCCTCGAGAGCATGACTACTGATTGACCCTCTAGCCGATTGCTCCGCTCGGCCTCTAAAGCTGGTAGGAAGGCGGCCCGTGATGGTACGGGGAGGCCACAGCGGTGGCGGCGTCGCCCTAGCCTGTAGGGTAGCCTGAGGAGTCCCACAGTCAACCGCAGGGACGTACCGGGATAACCGTAGCCACCCCGCTCGGTACTCCGGTACTGTGTGCTGGGCGCTTGTTGCCTCTAGGGTATTCCCGTAGCTCGCCGGAGTCCGGTTAGACCATCGCGTCAGGTTGCGCCATGCTGGATAAGCAAAGATACCTCAGGGTCTTGTCAGAGGTGTTCACGAGCTGGTGCGCTCCTTCCACGCTCACCGGGAAGGCCGCGTAGTCGCCCTCAGATATCGACACCTCCTCGCCGTTGACCCGGAGCATGCCAGACCCTTCAAGGACGTAGATGGCCTCCTCGTTGGCGCCGTGGTAGCGGTAATGCACGCCCTGCGCGCCCGGGCTCTACCTTGTAGAGGCTGCACCCGAGCTTCTCGCCCCCGGTAGCAGAGCTCAGAGACTTGCGCCTGTAGCCGAACTTCTCCTCATGGGAGTGTTCGGCCCATCGCAGTTCGTCCTCGTTGGTCACGTTCGGCCGTCTCATCGCTCATCTTCCCTTAGTGCTCCTGGCACAGCTACCTCTCCTCCACCGGTTCCCACGCACGGCCTTCAGCCCCGACGTACTCGGACTGCGGGCGGATGAGCCGGTCCAGCTCCCGCTGCTCGAAGCAGTGCGCCGTCCATCCAGCCACGCGGCCCACGGCGAAGGTGGGGGTGAAGAGCTCCGGCGGTAGCCTGAGCCCGTGCAGCAGCAGCGCGGTGTAGAACTCGACGTTGGTGTCGAGGTTGCGTCCCGGCTTGTACTCCTCGAGTAGCCTGATAGCCGCCTTCTCGACCTCCAGGGCGAGCCGGTAGAGGTCCCGGTCGGCATCGGTGGCGTAGAGCCGCTCGGCCGCCGAGGCGAGCACATCCGCCCTGGGGTCGCGGACCTTGTAGACCCTGTGGCCGAAGCCCATCAGCCTCTCGCCGCGATCCAGCTTCGCCCGCAGGTAGGACTCCGCGCGGGAAGCTTCCCCGATCTCGAAGACGACGTCGAGCGCCGGACCCGGAGCGCCCCCGTGCAGAGGCCCCTTGAGCGCGCCAACCGCCCCCACGACCGCCGAGACCAGGTCAGACCTGGTAGAGACGATCACCCTGGCCGTGAAAGTCGAGGCGTTCATGCCGTGGTCGGAGACGGTGTTCAGGTACGTCTCCAGCGCTTGGACCTGCTCGGCGCTTGGGACCTCACCGGAGAGCATGTAGAGGTAGTTCGCCGCGTGCGAGAGCTCGGGGCGAGGCTCGACCGGCTCGTTGCCTTGCGATAGGCGCCGGTGGGCGGCGACAATGGTCGGGAAAGCGGCGACGAGCCGGAGGGCGTCGTCGCGGTCGTCGCCATCTCTTGATCCAAGCGTCCCGGAGGCCATCCGAAGGGCGTCCATCGGCGGTACCTTCTCGGCGGCCACCGCTTCGAGGACATCCTTGGTGGTCTGCGACACCACCCTCACGGCAGCAAGATCCCTCCTCAGGGCCGCTAGTTCCTCCGCGTCGGGCAGCGCACCGTTCCAGAGCAGGTAAAGCATCTCCTCGAAGGATGCCCGCACCGCCAGCTCCTCGACGGGGAAACCAGCGATGACCAGGCGCCCTGCCGCCCCATCAACGTTGCTGAGGCGCGTCCGGGTCGCGACCACGCCCTCGAGCCCCGGCGCGAAGGTGACCGCAGTTTTCTCACTCATCTTCGCAACAACCTCCTTCATCCCACGTTTTCTTGTTGGCCGCTGATCAGTTCGCGTTCACCCCTCAGACCGGAGTTGCCCAGCGTCATAGGCGGCTTCCGCGTCCAAAGCGGGCGTCGCCGCCGAGACGTAAATGAGCACCGCCTCCGAGGCGTTCTCTATGCCATGAACGGCACCGGAAGGTATGTGGACTAGGTCGCCCGCGCCAACCTCCCGCTCCTCCTCTCCCACCAGCATCCTGCCCCTTCCGGCGGTGATCACATAGACCTGCTCCGAAGCGTGATCGTGGGGCCGCTGCCTCGACCCCGGGGCTACCTCGACCCAGGTGGCGGTGAGGCTAACTTCGGGCAGGTCACCCCGCTGCAGGAGGATATGGGAGACAAGACCGCTACGTTCCCGCCTGGGGCCCTCTTCTTTGTTCCGCGTGTACATGCGATTCTCCTGTCGCCGGACTTTTCTCTACTGTAGAATGGTGGCGAAAGGTTGTCAACGTTGATTTAATAATCAACTATATGTACCAAGATGGAGCTATGGAATCTCCTAGTTGGCTGAAAGGATGACGGGAGGCATGAGCGGTAAGCGTTACCTCACGGCGCGGGAGGCGGCCGATGAGTTGGAGGTAAGCCTGAAGACGTTGTACGCCTACGTGAGCCGGGGACTCATCCGCTCGGAGGCCGTCGGGGGCAAGCGGCGCAACCGGCACTACCGGGCGGAGGACGTGCGGAGACTCAAGGAGCGTAAGGAGCAGCGGCGAGATCCCGCCCGCGCCACCGAGGGTGCGCTCGACTGGGGCACGCCGGTAATGGAGTCGGCTATCACGCTGATCGCGGAGGGCCGGATATATTATAGGGGACGCGACGCCATCGCCCTCTCCCAGGATCGCTCACTGGAGCAGGTCGCCGAGCTAATCTGGACGGGTAGCATGACGCAGGGCGAGCGCGGAAGGCTTCCCGATCTCTTCCAGGCGTCGGCGGCGGGTGTGGTCGTACCCGGACCGTCGGGGCTTGAGGTTGAGGAGGTCGAGGGGAGCGCTTGGACCGAGACCTTCGGGATGGCCCTCCAAGGCGCGGCGACACGGGATCCCGCAGCCTACGACCTGCGCGCGGCCGCCGTGTCCCGGACCGGCGCCCGCATCCTGCGCTTGCTAGTGTCGAAGGCAACCAGCGGTGAGCGGAGTGCCGAGGACACCGTGGCACAAGCCTTGCAGCGCCACTGGGTTTCGGAAGATGCAGGGGCAGTGGACCTGATAGACCAGGCGCTCGTCCTGTGCGCAGACCACGAGCTGAACGTCTCGTCCTTCACAGCACGCTGCGTCGCCTCCGCGGGAGCCACGCCCTACGCGGTCGTCGTGGCAGGGCTGGCGGCTTTAGGAGGCGTGAAGCACGGTGGCAACACCGAGCGCGTCGAGGCCTTCCTTGCGGAGGCAGAGGTGACCGGCAGCGCCGAGGGGGTGGTCGCTGCGCGGCTGAGGCGCGGCGAGACGGTGCCCGGGTTCGGACACCAGCTCTACCCTGACGGCGACCCCCGGGCGGATGCGTTGCTCGCGGCCGTTGCAGCAGCGTACCCCCACTCGAAGGAGCGGCGGCTGGCCGCCGCTGCGGCGGAGGCCGCCGTGGACCTGATGGACGAGCGGCCCAATGTAGACTTCGCGCTGGCAGTCCTTGCGAGGGTCTTGGGGTTGCCGCCGGGCGCTGCGCTGGTGTTGTTTGCCCTCGGCAGGACGGTCGGCTGGGTGGGTCACGCCATCGAGCAGTACGGGACCGATAGGATCATCAGACCGCGCGCCCGCTACATCGGCGAGCATCCCACTAGCGCCTGAAGGCCTTACTTCGAGAGGCGCGGCAAGGGCAAGCTAGGCACGGGAGTGCCTTCCGGTCGAAGAGGGTTGAAACTCAGATTAAGAGGAGTTGAGTTAGCCGCTCTTATCCTGTGAATACTCATAGGTTCATCACAGTCTGTTCATAGCCACCGTTGCTAGTCTCTAGAACGAACAGACAACAAGGGCCACTTACAGTACAGCAAAAGGATAGTAGCTATGGCTATGACAGCTTCTTAAAGCATTCTCAACCAACTCTTTACAGATTCTTTGCATAGGGCGGGTACGAGGGCGCCATCGCTTGAATCGAACTGGGCGGACGGTGCGTATTAGTAGGTACACAATGTTTAGCAAGCCTACGAAGGGAGCCGGTGAAAAAAGATGAGTACAACGGCTTATCAGCAGGAGGAGGAGAGGATCGTAGCCGGGGGGACACCTCTCACAAGGACCGCAGAATTCGAGGAGCTATACCGCGAGCTAGTCGAGGAAGCGGGGCGGGCCCTAGAAGAAGGCGACCTAGGTTGGTGGGCATTTCTGCAAGAAGTACTAATCCCCCAGATCGACGCCGAGATCCAGTACGTCTCAATCTAAGGATCCATTAATAGCATAAGTCCGAGAAAGCGATCTGCTCGGAAACTCAATTGCCTATGCAGGGTCTTCTGGGAGACCCTGCTCGACGATCGTGGTCGGCCCCGGTCCCATGCCCTATGCGACCGGGGCTGAGGGGCGTTCACTGAGTATTACGCGGTGGTATGCACAGCCATGCAGAATACAACTCTAGTAGTTTACAACTTCGAGGCAAGGGTAGAACGCTTATGGGGAAAGTCTAACGAAAGGAGCAACCATGGCTGTAGCTCGCGTAGTTGAGTTGAGCGCCATGTCGGACCAGAGCTTTGAGGATGCAATCAACATAGGGGTCAACCGCGCCACGAGCACGCTCCGCAACGTCGAGGGGGCCTGGGTCAAGGACATGAACGTGATGATCGATAACGGCAGCATTACTGGCTATAAGGTAAACCTAGCCATTAGTTTCGTCTTGGAAGATGCTCAGTCGCCTGCTTAGAGTAGATAGGTTAGCGGACTACCGCTAGCAAAGAGAAGGGCCGGATCACCCGACAAGGAGCTCCGGCCCTCTCTCCTTTAGAGCACTCCCAGCACCAAAAGCACGACAACCACGATTATTACCACGATCAGGAGCCCGATTATCCCCTGCGGCGTCTGCTCTTCTCCTTTCCCATGCGGTTCAAGGCTCTTTTCTTACCCAGGTGAGTAGTAGTCGGAGGCCTGCTTACTACTTGTCGAAGAGGTCCTTGAGCTTGCCCTTCTTCTCCTTGGCGGTGCCGCTCGTCTGGTCCGAGCGCCCCTCGGCCTTCTTGTCCTTGTTGCCG
>CADCVD010000142.1 GCA_902806055.1 uncultured Rubrobacteraceae bacterium | reverse complement strand
GGGCCGAGCATAAGCTGCGCGTAATACGTATGCTGCTCGCGACATACCCCGAACTCCCGTTCGTCCTTATCGGGGATTCCGGCGAGCGTGACCCTGAGATCTACCAAAAGATCGTGCTCGAGTACCCCGGACGTATAAGGGCCGTCTACATCCGTGACGTTACCGGAAAAGAGCGCGACAAGGTCGTGCACGAGATCGCGAGAAGGCTTCGAAACCTCGGTGTGGAGATGCTGCTAGTCCCTAATACTGTCGCGGCCGTTGACCATGCCGCCGATCAGGGGCTCATATCTTCCGGTCTCCGTCCCGGCGCGTAGATACCGCCCCTCTGAGAAAGAAGCCTCTGAACCGGCAGACCACGCCACTGACGGCGGCAGTAGAGTATGCGCTCGCCCTTTATCTCACCCGGTACAGGCACAGGCGCTTTGCGGTGGCGGCAACGTACGCTAGCCATGTAAAATGAATGTTAAATACAAGTTAAATCACCCTGGAGTGGTAGCGCGATGGAGACAGAGAAGCCGATTGAGGAGAGGACCGGGGAGAGTCGTCACGAGCGTACGGCGCGAGAGATCGCCGAGCTGTTGCAGGAGTTGCGGGTGGTGTTGCCGGGGGTACAAGTTTTGTTTGCCTTCCTGCTCACGGTACCGTTCTCAGCGCGCTTTGGGGAGGTAAAAGCGGTTGAGCAATTCATCTTCTTTGGCACGCTCGTGTTCACCGCTCTCTCGACGGGGCTTCTGCTTGCGCCGTCGGCTCACCACAGACTTCTGTGGCGCAGGCAGGCCAGGGAGCATCGCCTGCGGGTAGCGAACCGGCTCGCCATCGCGGGTATAGTGTTTCTAGTGCTGGCGATGGTCGGGGCGATGTTCCTGATCAGCGACTTCCTCTTTGGTTCGATGCCAGCGACCGTCACGACCGTCTCATTGACCATCTTCTTCGTCTACGTCTGGTTTGTCATGCCCCTCCGGCATCGAATTAATGGTGAGTAGCCGCCGACCGGATCTTGCGAGATAAAATCTACCCCAAAATTGTATAGCGCAAGGTTGATAGATCCGGTACTATGCAGGCCAGTTGCTGCACACGGGTAGGAGGGAAGGGTCCGATGGACTAGGTCCATGAAAACCCACCACACTCAGTGTTGTGGACCGGGCCGGTGGTCGTTCTAATGAGGATGGTCGAACATGCCGGCCCGGATTTTTTTGTTCTCTTTTTTTGCCGCCGTTTTTCGCAAGGTCTGTTTTTGCGCGCCATTCGCCGCCAGTACTCGGGCTTAGAGCCCGCCCCTGGGCCGCGAGCTGGACGGACTCTCCTGTTGTTGACAGGGGTTCTGGTCGCCGTTTTGTAACGCTGCTACCGACTCGAAGCCGGTTACTATCTTCCCGGCTGTGTCACCGCGCCCTCCGAGGCGGAGCTTACCAGCGCGGCGTACTTGGCGAAGACGCCGGTCTCATAGGCAGGCTGAGGATCGGTCCAGTCCTTCAGGCGTTCCTCTATTTCGTCGGTGGAGAGGTCCATGTTCAAGGTACGGTTCTCGATGTCGAAGGTAACCGTGTCGCCCTCGCGAACGGCGGCGATAGGTCCGCGGTGGGCGGCCTCAGGGGCGACGTGCCCGGCCATCAGACCGCGCGTAGCGCCCGAGAAGCGGCCGTCGGTCAGGAGGGCGACGGACTCGCCGAGGCCCTGGCCGACGAGGGCGGCTGTGACGCCGAGCATCTCGCGCATGCCGGGGCCGCCCTTGGGTCCTTCGTAGCGGATCACCACGACATCACCCTCGACGATGCGGCCGCTCTGGGCAGCCTCCATCGCCTCCTCCTCAGAGTCGAAGACGCGCGCCGGACCCTCGTGGCGCAGGCGCGTGTACCCGGCGACCTTGACCACACAGCCCTCCGGGGCGAGGTTGCCCTTGAGGATCACGAGCCCCCCCGTCTCTTTCAGAGGACTCTCGACCGGGACGACGACGTCTTGCCCCGGCGTCTCCTCGGCGCCCTCGACCTCCTCGACGATGGTCCTGCCGGTCGGGGTGAGCTGGTCGCCGTCCACGAGGCCAGACTCGACGAGGCGTTTGCCTAAAAGCTTCGAGCCGCCCGCCTTGTCGAGGGCTACGGCGGTATAGCGCCCGCCGGGCTTCATGTCAGCGATGATCGGGGTCCGCTCGCTGACCCGGTCGAAGTCGTCTATGTCGAGCGGGATGCCCGCCTCGCGAGCGATGGCTAGGAGGTGCAGGACGAGGTTCGTCGAACCCCCGGTCGCAGCGCCGGCTGCGATGGCGTTCTCGAACGATTCCTTGGTCAGTATATCGGCCGGCGTCATGCCCCGGTGCAGGAGGTCCATGACGAGCCTGCCCGCCTCGACGCACACCTCGTCCTTGCGCGGGTCATTGGCGGGGGGACTGGCCGAGCCCATCGGCGAGAGGCCCAGGAACTCCAGGACCATCGCCATCGTGTTTGCGGTGAACTGTCCGCCGCAGGCCCCGGCGTTCGGGCAGGCGCTCTCTTCTATCTCCTTCAGGTCCTCGTCGCTCATTCGGCCCGCCGCGTGGGCGCCGACGGCTTCGAAGACCTCCTGGATGGTCACGTCCCGTCCCTTGAAGCGACCGGGATCTATGGACCCTCCATAAACTACGATGCCGGGGATGCCGAGGCGGACTAGAGCCATCGCCGCGCCCGGTAGCGTCTTGTCACAGCCGACGATCGAGACAACGGCGTCGAACATGTGACCTCGCCCGACCAGTTCTATGGAGTCGGCGATGACCTCTCGGCTGACCAGGCTCGCCTTCATCCCCTCCGTGCCCATCGTGACGCCGTCGCTTATGGCCACGGTGTTCAACTCCATCGGGGTGCCGCCGGCGGCCCGGATGCCCTCCTTGACGCGCTCGGCGAGGCGGCGCTGATTGAAGTTACAGGGCATCGTCTCGATCCAAGTGTGAGCCACCCCGACTATCGGCTTGCTCAGATCCTCGTCGCTGAAGCCGATGGCGTGGAGCATGGCGCGGGCGGGGGCGCGGTCACGTCCTTCGAAGATGGTACGGCTCTTGTGACGGATGTCGGTGGTCTCCACGGTCTCTTCTCCTATCTCTCGCGCCGGCAGGCGTAGGCTAAGCTCAGGATAGCATCAACGGGGCCGAGCGTAGAGTTTGCCCCTAGCCGGTCGATAGGCATCTTATAAGCTTGAGCCGGCTGCCCGGTTTACTACGTAGATAGACGGCTGCGAGAACGAGGCGATGGCTCTTCGGCTACCTTCCTATGCACGACTCGTCCGGTATGCAAACGCCTGTTTCAGAAAACTGTGTTCAATGCGCAGGCTCTCCTGATGGGAGCTAGCCATCTTTTCCGACGCTCAGAGTTGACAGAATTTGCATAGAGCCTTGTGGATGGTGGCGGGTGGCTCTCGACAGGGTGCGGCTGTAGAATCGGCGCGTGAGAGCCAAGCTCGCCCCATCTGTATTGGCGGCGCTCGCCGCGACGGTGCTGCTGTGGGCGTCGGCTTACGCGGGCATCCGCGTCGGTCTGGCGGAGTACGGACCGGGACAGGTGGCGCTCTTCCGCCTTCTCACGGCCTCCGTAGTGCTCGCGCTGTATGCGCTCGTCACACGGATGCGGCTGCCGGAGGTCCGAGATCTTCCGGCTATCCTTCTCTTGGGATTTCTCGCCTTTGCCGTTTATCACGCGGCGCTTAACTTCGGGGAAGAAACGGTAGGCGCCGGGGCGGCAGGCGTGCTGATAGCCACGGCTCCGGTCATTACCGCGCTGCTGGCGGCGGCCTTCCTCCGGGAGAGGATCGAGCCTCTAGGCAAGGTCGGGATGGGTTTGAGCTTCGCCGGTGCCGCCTTGATCTCCGTGGACGAGGGGCGGGGCTTCTCCCTGGATCCGGGAGCTTTCTTGATACTGCTCTCGGCGTTGTGCGTGAGCGTGTACTTCGTGTTCCAGAAGCCGTATCTCAGGAAGTACGGCGCCCTTGCCTTCACGACCTATGCGGTTTGGGCCGGCACTTTATTCGCTCTCATATACCTGCCCGGCCTCGTTGCCCAGGTTGGAGCGGCCTCCGCGAGCGTCACGCTCACGATGGTCTATCTGGGCGTTTTCCCCACGGCGGTCGCCTACGTCACCTACGCCTATGCCTTCTCCCGTATGGACGCCTCCGCTGCAGCGAGCTTCCTCTACCTCGTGCCGGTGCTGGCGTACCTGATCGCTTGGGTCTGGATCGGAGAGGCACCGTCCCTCTTATCCGTAGCAGGCGGCGTGATCGTTCTCGCAGGGGTTTTTATGGTCAACCGGCGAGGCGATTAGTTGACCTGTAGAAGTTGACCTGTAGAATGCGGCGCGGCCAAGACGCCAGATCTCAGGAGGCAGTACGCTTGGACTCCCCCCGAATACAGCCCGAGACGCGAACCGCATGCGTACCCCTGAAGGTGGCGAACACGGGGCGCTCGTTGGAGCGCTACCGCGATGGTGCGCGTCCTGACGCGATGCCGTGGCGCGAGGAGTACGCCGACTCCCTCTCTGCTAGCGGGTTCAGTCACCACATCGCCGGTCCGAACAAACGGCCCGGCTGCGACCTGCCGCTTGCTCTCTCCGCCCTCTACCCTGAGCGCATCTATCTCCGCGGCCCGGGCGGCAGCGATGTGGAGCTCTACGGGGATCGCTTAATGAGAGGCCTGGTCCGGCGATGGAGAAGTCAGCCCTGCTACGGAGACGCAGCCATCCGGCGAGCGAGGTCTCCCTACCGACCCGGACGGAGCTGAACGTGGCGGGTAACGAGCCGCATGATTCTCACGCAACCATGGCGAGCGTAGATACGCATTTAGCGTGGACCCGTAGCAAGAAAGGTGGGAAGAAGTCCGACGGAGCCCTGTTCGGCGCGACCGCGATCCTCGTCTACCTGGCCCTGGTGAAGCTGGCGGTGCTCCTGCTCACCGCCGAGAGCTACGGGTATTACAGGGATGAACTCTACTTTATCGCTGCCAGCGAGCGGCTGGCCTGGGGATATGTAGATTTCCCGCCTCTTGTGGCGGCCGTGACCGCGTTCGTCAGGTGGACCTTCGGTGACTCCCTGCCAGCTCTGCACATCGTACCGGCGCTCGTCAGCACGGGTACCGTCGTGCTGGCGGGCCTCATCGCTCGCGAGCTCGGCGGGGGGCGTCTCGCTCAGGGGACGGCGGCTCTGGCGACCCTCATAGCGCCCACCATACTCGCCGTGAGCACCTGGCTCTCGATGGACGCTTTCGACCAGTTCTTCTGGACGCTCGGGGCATACCTAATAGTCCGGATCCTCAACCGGGATCAGCCCCGTCTCTGGCTCCTCTTCGGGCTCGTTATGGGTTTGGGACTCCTTAATAAAGTTACTATCCTCTACTTCGGTCTCGCGGTCTTGATCGCCCTGCTCGCAACGCCGGCTAGGAGGCACCTACGCACCGCGTGGCCCTGGTTGGGCGGCGCTCTCTCCTTCGTCTTCCTGCTGCCGTACGGATACTGGCAGGTCCAGAACGGCTGGCCGACTTTAGAGTTCTTCGGGAACTATAGCTGGAAGGTAGACCAGGACTCGCCGCTTGAGTTCCTGGCCAAGCAGATCCTGACCATGCACCCCGTCACCCTGCCGCTGTGGCTCGCGGGGCTTTACTATCTCCTCTTCGTGAGGGAAGGCAGACTGTGGCGGCCCGTGGGCCTGGTCTTCGTAATACTCTTTGTCCTGTTCGTGATCCAGAACGGCAAGTTCTACTACCTCGCTCCCGCATATCCTATGCTCTTCGCCGCCGGCGGCGTGGCGCTCGAACGTTACCGGGTCGGATGGCCCCGGTGGGACCGAATCAGGGTAGCCTATGTAGCGTTGCTAGCGGTAGTGGGGGCCGTATCCGCGCCCCTCACGGTGGTGCCGGCGCTCCCCGTCGAGACGCTCGCGAGCATAACCGGGGCCGTAAACGGCAACGCCGGCATAGAGGCTGAGGCCCGGGAAGCAGCTCAGATACCACTGAACTTCGCGGACAGGTTCGGGTGGGAGGAGATGGTCGCAACCGTCGCCGGGGTCTACGAGGAGCTGCCCCCCGAAGAGCAGGCCAACGCCTGCATCCTGACCGGCAACTATGGAGAGGCCGGGGCT
>CADCVD010000141.1 GCA_902806055.1 uncultured Rubrobacteraceae bacterium | reverse complement strand
ACTAGATGCTGCACGACGATTTCCTAGACCTGACCTCGGGGCCCATCGGCCGGGTCGTCACCAGCGAGGACCAGCCGGCGACAGCCCACGAGTTCTACTTCTGGACCGCCGAGACCGAAGCGGCCCAGAACCTGGACATCGGGCACATCGTCGCCGCCGAGGCGGAGGATGCCACGGCGGTCGCCGTGCTAGACGATCCCAGGCGCTACTCCGACCTCCAGAGCTTCCTCGACGACTTCTACGCTTTCGACGGCGACCCGGCGCTAGAAGCGCTCTCGGAGCGGGTGGAGATCCTGGTCTTCCGCGCCCGCGTTCTCGCCACCAAGCACCGGAGCGAACGAAAGAAGTCCAAGCGTCCGGTCCGCACCGGCCCCGTCTTCTTCGCCACGAGCGCGGCCATCGAGTACGCCCTCGGCACCGATGACTTCGCCGGGCACAAGATCCCGATGCTCCTGCACGAGAACGGCAACGAGAGCGGAGCTAGCGGCTCGCCGCAGCGCACGCCCCTCTATGTAGACGGCGACTACCTACTCGGTCCCGAGGCCGGTCACCTGAACATCACCGGCATGAGCGGCCTCTCGACCAAGACCAGCCACGCTCTGTTCACGATCTCGAGCACCTTCCAGACCGTGAAGGACAAGAAGGTCGCCGCCTTGATGTTCAATGTCAAGGGCGCGGATCTGCTCTTTCTGGACAAGCCGGTCGAGGTGGACCCCGAGGATGACCCGGAGCTGTCCGAGCGCTACGAGAAGGCCGGGCAGAGGGGGCTGCCGCGCGAGGATCGGGAGATGTACGCCTCGCTCGGGCTGGAGATAAAGCCTTTCGAGAACCTCCGCATCTTCGCGCCGCTCGCCTTCGGCAAGGACCGCGGCGAGAGGACGGTTCACGCACAGGACCTGCGGGTAAAGGACCTGAACACCCTGCGCCACGCGCGCGGGGAGGACTCTTGCGTCTACCCGATCGTGTGGGACCTAGAGGACGTGCTGCCGCATGCAGGGCGTATCTTCGACCCGACGGACATGGACGACAAGTTCAAGGGCTTCGTCGAGTTCCTGCGCGACCGGCAGGTGCGGACCATGAACGGGTTCCACGCGGAGTTGGACGAGGCCTTCGAGTACTTCGAGGAGAGCGAGAGCTCCTACTGGAACGGCCACCACCAGGCGACGGTCGCCAAGGTCCGCAACCGCTTCGGGATACTGCCGAGTAAGTGCGCCGGGCTCCTCGTACACGGGAGGGTCGAGTACGGCGACTCGCCGGAGGTAGACGGCCCCTTCGGGGACCGGGAGATGCGCGTCGTGGACATCTCGCACCTCTCCGGCGTGCCACAGGACCTCGTCGTCACCAAGGTCATAAACAGCGTGTGGGAGATGGCCGAGCAGGGCAGGCTCGGCGTGGACAAGCTCGTGATCTTTGTCGACGAGCTGAACAAGTACGCGCCCTCTGGCTCCCGCACCTCCTCCCTCAAGGACACCCTCGTGGACATCTCCGCCCGCGGACGACATCTTAACCTCACGCTCTTCGGGGCGCAGCAGTTCCGCAGCAAGGTGGACGACGAGGTCGTCGGCAACGCCGCCACCAGCCTCTACGGCCGAATCGGCGACGAGGAGCTGACCAACTCCAGCTACCGTTCCTTCTCACAAACCACCCGAGAGGAGTTACTGCAACTGGAGAAGGGCCGCCTCCTCCTGCGCCACGCCCACTACGCCGTCCCCGTCTTCGGCACGTTCCCGCGCCCGATGGTCCTCATGGGCAAGCAGGGCACGGACATCTTCGGTAGCAGCACCCAGGACGCCGCGACCTCCGTCCTCTCCGTAATGAGGAACCTTACCGGCAAGCCGCCCAAGATCACCGCCATAAGGAGCGATATAGAGGGCGTCCCGGAGGAGCAGATCTTCGAAGCCCTAGACGCCGTGCAGGCCGCCCACCGCACCGGCCACGGCGCTGCCGACCCCTACAAGAACTTCCGCTGGAACCTCACACGCGGCAACCGTCCATTGAGGAGGCGCGAGACCTCGCAGATACTCTCCGGTCTGGACCGGATGAGGGACTAACCAAGAAGTAATGAGTCTGAATGCTTCATTAAACCGGTTCTTAGAGGAGTATCCTGCTGCAAGAGAACAGCAGTTTGCAGGTAGCCCAGTGGCAGAATTTGTTCGTCAAGACGTTCCTGCCGTAATTGAAGAAATGATCCCAAGTGGAGAGCGCTATCTGGTTCACGGAAGCGCAGGACAGAGGAACTGGGCCCAAGTGCCGTGGGTAGCGGTGTTCGACCGACTGATTACCGAAACAGCTCAAGATGGCTACTGCGTTGTCTATCTTATTAGAGAAGACTTTAGCGGAATTTATTTGTCTTTGAACCAGGGTGTGACCATCGCAAAAAATGTGTACGGAGTGGGCGCAAAAGAAGCTCTGCGTGCTAGAGCAGCTGACTTCCTCGCACGACTTGGTGAGTTGCCAGACTCCTATGCCTCGGGGCCTATAGATCTCAACACTAAGAGTTCAGTAAGTCTTGGTGCCTTTTATGAACTGGGTTCAATCTGCGCAAAATATTATGCTAAAGATGCCATCCCAACGGATGAGAAGCTCGAAACGGACCTTAATGAGTTCATCAACCTCTACTTCCTTCTAGCTACGAAAGATCTTCTACCAGGTATCGAAGTTCTGGAAGACGACGAGAAGAGTTTAGACAAGGAAGATCTAAGAACTCTCACGGAGCATAAGAGAATCGAGCGGAACCGAAAACTCGCAGAAAAAGCAAAGAAGATACACGGCTATGCTTGCCAAGCGTGTAATTTCAGTTTTGAAGAACGCTATGGCGAGTTAGGTACAGGATACATCGAGGCTCATCATCTTACACCACTTCACAAACCGAAAGGGCAGAAGATTACTTTGAATTCAAAGACAGACTTTGCCGTTTTATGCTCGAACTGCCATCGTATGATTCATAAAAGTAAGTTTGTCTCGCAAGTCAAGGAATTCAGAGCAGAATACATTGTATAGACACCGGATGAATTGAGAAAGGGTTTATAAATCGTAAGGATCGCCCACATCTCGGATACGCACCTAGGGTACACCCGGTATGCGAAGCTGGACCCGCTTACCAACCGCAATCAGCGCGAGGTGGACGTGCAGGAGGCGTACGGGCGGGCGGTTGACGCTATCCTGGAGCGGGACGTGGACCTGGTGATTCACTCTGGCGACGTGTTCGACTCGGTGCGTCCGGCGACGCACGTGATCATCGGCTTCCTGAAGCAGACGGCCCGCATTACGGCGCGCGCCGGTATCCCCTACCTCGTCGCCGCCGGCAACCACGAGACGCCGCGTCTCCGCACCACGACGGCGGCGCTTGAGTACGCGAACCTGGTGAACGTCGTCTCCGCGCACGGCTTTGACCTTGACTACGAGCAGATCGAAGTCGGAGACGTGGATGTCGGCGTTACGCTGCTACCACACGGGGCGGTCTTTGGCACCGGAGCAGTAACACCAGCGCGAGGCGCGGACGTGAACATCCTCGTAACGCACGGGATGGTACCGGGCCTGGAGGCTCGCCAGCACGAGATGGGCGAGGCGAACCTGCAGTCCGTGATGCTGGAGGGCGGCTTCGACTACGTGGCGCTCGGGCACTACCACGAGTTCCACGAGCACAAGCCGAACGCCTACTACGCCGGGGCGACGGAGAGGTTCGGGTTCGGGGAGGTCGAGTCGAAGCCGGGGTTCGCGATCGTGGAGTTCGACGATGGCGGGCTCAGGAGCGTCGAGCACGTCGAGATAGAGGCGCGTCCGATGCTGGATCTGCCGAAGATAAGCGCCCGTGAGATGGACGCAGCGGATCTTACTGAGGAGATCAGGGAGCGGATCTCCGGGGTGGAGCTTGACGGGGCCATCGTGCGGCTGCGGGCCTACGACGCACGGCGCGGGGTTGCCAGCGGGATCGAACGCGAGCTGCTGCGCGATCTCCAGCGGAGGAGCCTTAACTTCAGCCTGGAGATCCACCCAGAGGAGCGCCCCGAAGACTTCGAGAGAGACGGCTCGCCGACGGCGATCTTCGGGCCGCTCGGCGAGGAATTTGCCTCTTTCGTCGCGACGCGGCGGGAGCGCGGGGAGTTGGAGGCGAAGTTCGCCGAGGAGTTCCTGGAGAAGGGGCGCGGGTATCTTGCGCGGGCGGCGAGCGAAGAGCCGGAGAGTACCGCTTGATCCTGGAGCGCCTCTACATCGAGAATTACAAGCAGTTACGCGATCCGCTGGAGCTGTATCCTCCCGAAGGAGCTATCGGCATCGTCGGGGCGAACGGCACGGGCAAGTCCACCCTCTTCGAGAGCATTCTGTGGGCCTTCTTCGGCTCCAGGGGCGGCGGGCCACGCTTCGCCAACGAGTCGATCCCCTGGAGCGGCGGCTCGACCAAGGACCCCACGACCGTCGAGATCACGCTAGCGACCGACGGCGGCTCCTACACGGTGCGGCGCCGGCTCCGGAGCGGCTCGACGACCGCCGAGGCGCTCGACGCCGCCGGCAAGACGATAGTGAGCGGGACCGCCGACGTGTCGCGCTGGGTCGAGGAGAACCTGCTCGGCATGGACCGGACCGCCTTTGAGGCGACCTTCTACGCCCGGCAGAAGGAGCTGCGTTTCTTCGCCCACGACGACGGCATAAGCCGCGTACGTAAGATCAGCAAACTCCTCGGCATCAGCAGCGTCGAGACCGCCCAGACCCTTCTGCGTGAGGACCGGAACGTTCTACGCTCAGAGGCAAGACTCCTCGAATCCCGCCTCGCCGAGGCCGACCTCAACTACCTCCAGACCGAGCTGCAAGAGGCGGGCAAAGAATGCAGCCGTCTCGAAGCTGAGCTCGGCAGGATCTCCGAAGAGCACGCCGGCGCCACAGAAGACCTCGACGCCGCCCGCAAGACCCGCGCCGCTCTGGAGACCACCTATCGCGAGCACTCGCGTCTAACCGGCGACCTGCGCGAGGCCGAGGCCGAGCGGCGCCGGGCCGCCGACCGCGCCGCCGAGGCGGAGAAGGATCTCGCCGACCTCGCCGCCGCGGAGGAGGAGCTGAAACGCCTGAAGCCGGATACAGCGCGGCTACCGCAAGTCGCGGAAGAGTTAGAGCGGCTGGACGAAGACCGCCGCCGCTCCGAGCAGCGCGATCGCGACTGGCGCGAGTGCCTCCAGGGACAGCGGCGCATCTCCGACATAGAGGCTGAAGTCTCGGACGCTCTGGAAGAGCTGGACGGAGACGGCAGCGAACCTTTGCCGGGCTGGCACGCGCTCTTCGAGCTAGAAGGCTCGGAGCTCCTCTCCACGACCCTCGCGGTCCTGGATCGGTCTACTGACGAGCTGAAGTCCGCCGAGACTCGCTACGAGGAGCTGCACAGGCTCGCTGCAGAGCACGAAGCGTACCAACTCGCGGAGAACACAGTACGCGAAACACGCGAAGGATACGAGACGGCTCGGGCTGAGGTCGGGCGGCTCGCAGAGGAGATCGAAGACCTCTCAGGCGGCGAGGACCTCGAGCGGGCGGAACGCGACCTGCACGAGCAGGAGGAGACACTGCGAGAGGTTGCGGCCATGCACCGGGGCCGGGCCAACGCCGACGAGCGCGAGGCGAAGAACGTGGACAAGGCCCGGGAGGCCATCGACAGCGGCGCAGAGGAGCACTGCCCCACCTGCCACCGGGGCTTCGAGGACGGGGAGCAGGACGAGATCTCCGACACCCTCAGACGCCAGGCGGCCGCGATCCGGCGCCGCGCAGCGCGCGAGACCCAAGAGGCCGAGAAACTCGCTGCCTCCGTCGAGAAGACCGCCGAGAAGCTGGAGAGGATCACGGCGAAGCTCGGGAGCTGGCGCGGCCTGCGCGAGGCCCTCCTCCGCGCCGAGGACCGCGCCGAGGACCGCCTCGAAAATCTCGAGAAAGCCCAGGCAAAACTCAAGGAAATAGAAGCCCGCATCATCGATACCGATGCCCCCACCGAAGAAGACCTCGACGGGGCTCGTATACGACGCGAACGCCTGCGCGACCTGCGCGACGCCCGCCCGGCGATAAAGAGCCTGGCCGCCGAGCACTCGAAGCTAACCGAACGCGTCGCGGCGCTCGTGGAGGAGCTAGAGGAGCTGGCCAACGTCT
>CADCVD010000140.1 GCA_902806055.1 uncultured Rubrobacteraceae bacterium | reverse complement strand
GGCGCACCGCGCACGTACTCTTTCATTCTGCTACTAATCAACGCCTGGTCTTGCTTGTCGAGGCTCGGGATCTCGCGGTGCGAGATCAGAAGCTCCCTGAGGTAGCGTATGGCCAGTCAGCCGTGCGCCTCAGCCGTGCGCCGCAGCTGCTCGTCAACATCATCGACCCAGGCGATCGCGGCACGTTGCGCCGCGATCGCCTGCTCCGTAATGCTGAACATAAGGGCCCGCAGGATTTGCTGTCTGGAGTGCATATTGTTATAGAGGCTGGGCCCCCGTATGCCGAGCTCCTGCGCGATGTCTCTTACGGTGGTTCCCCGATAGCCACGCTCGGCGAACAACGCGATCGCAGCCTCCGGCAAGCCATGAGAGCGCCTTTGCAACGGTAGGAGCCCGCCATGCTCCCGGGAGGGTAAAACTCCTGTTCCATACCAAGAATATGCCTCAGCCTACCGCGTGATACCGAGCTCCCTGGTCGCTACTGCCCGCGACACGAGCCCGCAAGGCTCCGCTATCTGTGCCGCACTCCCTCCAGAGAAGCCGTCCGGTCTTCTTCAGAAGGCTCAGGCATCGCTACCAGGCCTTCCTCGACAAAGCGGCATGCGTAGACGCGTAAAAGGGAGGCGTTGATCTGAGGCCGCCGCAGGCCGCTACCTTGCAAAGCCTCCCGCGTATTAGAGTCGTCGTAGACGTTACCGTCCCAGAGCTCGTGCGTCTCGGGCGCGCCGCCCAGAATACCGCCGACGATACTATCGTCCGTCTCCCGGGACGACCTCCGCAAAGCCTCCAGCCAGTCCTTGTAATCTAGCCGCTCGAGGGGGTAGCCGAGATCTTGGATCCAGTCGAAGACCCTCTCCGCCGGCACCGGGTTGGGATCGGCGAGATGGAACACCTGCCCCGCCGTACCGGGCTCCCCGGCGATGTGGCAGATGGCGTGAGCGACGAAGTCCACGGGCGTCATCTCCATACGCCACCCGTCCATCCGGGGCGCCTGGCCAAGCCGGATCGCCTCTGAGATAAGCGCGCCCTGGAAGTCACGGGGGTTGGAGGCCCCGGTGTCACTGTGCCCGGAGATGTTCCCGGGTCGGTAGACGCGTACCGGCAGGCCCCGTTCGGCGGCCTCCCAGACCAGCTTCTCGGCGACCCATTTGGACTGCCCGTAGCCGTCCTCGCGGGCGTCGGCCAAAGAGTCGAGGGCCGCGTCCTCTCTACACAGGGGCGTGCCGGGTGCGAAGATGCCGTTGGTCGAGATGTGGTGTACCGGCTTCGTCTTGTGGAGACAGGCCAGGCGAAGGACTTCGCGTGTGCCGTCTACGTTCGGCGGTTTTAGCGCTGAGTATGGGTAGATCATGTTCACCACCGCGCCGGCGTGTATCACGGCATCCACACCTCGCGCCAGGGCGTCGAAGTTATCTCCGGCCATGCCCAGCAAGGGCTCGCTCAGGTCCCCGACTATCGGCACGATGCGCCGCGCGTGCTCCGGCCTCCACAGGCCGTAGCGCCGTAGGTTGGCGCTTATGGACGCCGCCGGATCGGCATCCTCCTTAGGAGGGCGGACGAGGCAGTGGATCTCCGCCTCCGTCCGCGAGAGCAGCGCGTCGAGCAGGAACGCCCCCAGGAAGCCGGTAGCGCCGGTGAGGAAGACGCACCGGGCGTCGTGCAGGCTCCCCGCATGACTCTGCTCCGGCCGAATCTCCGGCTCGAGGACGGCCTCGGCGCGCAGATCCGGCCCCAGCGGCCGTTCACCGCTAGCCGTCTCCCGATCGCCCCCCCCGTGCCGCTGCCGGGTCTCCAACACCTCGCACATCCCCGTGACGGTGGGGCTGTCCAGGAACTCGCGCATAGAGAGGCGAACGCCGAACACGCCGTCCACGCTGCTTACGAGTTGCGCGGCGGCGAGAGAGTGCCCGCCGATATCGAAGAAGTGGTCGTCGCGGCGCACGTCACCCTCTTCGAGGCGCAGAACGTCCTCCCACAACCGGATAAGCACCGCCTCCTTCTGGTGTCGCGGCGCCTCGGGGGAGAGCGCTCCGGCATGCTCGGAGGGGTCAGAGGCGGCCGCGGAGACGCGAGCCGGCGGGGGCGGGAGCTGGCCCCGATCCACCTTTCCAGTCGTATCCTGGAGCGGCAGCTCCTCTATCTCGACGAAGACCGCCGGTATCGCGTAGTGCGGCAGGCTCTCCTGGAGACGGCGTCGAATCTCCGGGCTGCGGCCCGTCCTGGGATCTATGCTCCAGCCCGCGTAACGCCCCCCTTGCTCGGAGGCGTCGGAGGAGGGGACCAGGTAGGCGACAAGCCGCTTGTCCTCCCCCTCTTCCCCTTCGGCCGCCACGACGCAGCTCCTCACTGCGAGACGCCTCTCGATCGCCGCCTCTACCGCCCCGAGCTCGATGCTGTATCCGCGAACCTTGACCATGAAATCCACGCGTCCCAGGACCTCGAGGCTTCCGTCGGGCAGGAGACACGCCTTGTCCCCGGTCCGGTACATCCGCGCCCCTTCTTCGGGAAAGAACGGATCCTCGACGAAGCGCTGGGTCGTGAGTTCCGGAAGTTTCACGTAGCCGCGCGCCAGGGTGTCCCCGCCGACGTAGAGCTCCCCGGCGACACCCTCCGGCACCGGCTGCCTCTGCTCGTCAAGCAGGTAGAGACGTTCCGGGTCCAGGGGGCGGCCCACGGGGCAGTACGTAGCCGAGGCGTTCTCCACCAGGTCCCGCAGATCGCCCGCGGCGACCTCGTGCGTCTCGCTGATGCTGTAAACGTTCAGCACACGAGTTCCGGGCAAGAGGCGCATCGCGCGTCGCGCGAGCGTCTTCGTAACTACCTCACCGTTGAGCCACAGCACGCGCAGGGCGGAGAGCCGGTCCCCTATCTCGGGTCCGCTCGCGTTGAGCACGGCCCCGAGCAGGGAGGGAGTCATGAGGGTCTCCGTGATCCGCTGCTCCTCCAGAAACTGCACGAGTCCTCTGGGATCGTAGATGACGTCGTCCGGGATGACTACGGTAGTCGCGCCCCGCAAGAGCGGCCGAAACATCTCCCAGATAAAGAAGACGTTGCACCCCACCCGGTCCCCAGGGCCATAGTCGCTGATCCCGAACCGCCACAGATAAGAACCAACCGCCGCCCGGTGAGGGTTCTCTACCCCCTTGGGTTTGCCGGTCGTCCCTGAGGAGTAGGCGACGAAGACCAGGTTATCAGGTCCGCATGCAATCTCATCCTCGTCCTTCGGCGCGGCGCTCTCCACCGTCTCTTCCCAGTTCTCGTCCAGGCAGAGGCGCGCCTGCGTTCGGGGGAGGCGCTCCGCGTAGTGGCGGTGAGTGAGGACGACGCGGGGCTCGGCGTCGGCGATAACGTCCCCGAGCAGCGCGGCAGGATAAGCCAGCTCCAAGGGGAGAAAGGCGCCGCCCGCCTTGAGGACCGCGAGGCACGCGACGACAAAATCGGCGCAACGCTCCATGTAGACGCCCACGACCTCGTCGTGGGAGATCCCCTCGCCCCGCAGGTAAGACGCGAAGCGTTCCGCCCGCCAGTCGAGTTCCTCGTAGGTCATCTCCGTCTCCGTGTCCACCAGGGCGGTTGCTCGGGGAGATTTGCGCGCCTGCTCCTCAAAGAGCAGATGAAGACACGAGTTTACCGGAGCGTCGCTCACTACCATCCTTTCAGGTTGGGCCTTTCGTATGCGTCTCTGAATGATACGACACAAGCCCCCTTCGCCGTGTTCGAACATGGCGAAGGGGCCTCTGTAGACGTTCTATCTGCCGGAGTCGGGCTCCGTGGCGCTCGTCTGCTGCGGCGCGGGAGCCCCGGACGGGCGGGTCGCCGCCCTCTCGGGCTCGGGCGCTTCGCGCGTCTGCGGCAGCCGCTCGGCGCGTAGCTCCTTGAAGAGCGCGTAGCACATGGCGATCATCACCAGCAAGAAGGGTGCCGCGGCTATGATGGCCGCCTGCTGCAGGGACTGCAACGCGTTGTTGCCGCCGGCCAGCAGGAGCACAGCCGCGGCGAGGCCGGTTAGAACACCCCAGGTCACGAGGGTCCATGTCCTGGGCCTCAAGGCGCCATTCGAGGAGAGGATGCCCATAACTACGGCTCCAGCATCTGCCCCGCTAACAAAGAAGAGCCCGACGAGGACGATCGCCAACAGAGACATCACGGCCGCCAGCGGGAACTCGTTGAGGGTCTCGAAGAGAGAGTTGGCCGGGCTCTCGGCGGCGGTAGAAGCGAGGCCGGTCGCCCCGGTCAGATCCAGGTTCATAGCCGTACCCCCGAAGACGGCGAACCAGACGAGGCTGACCACGCTCGGGACCAGCAGCACACCAAAGATGAACTCCCGGATGGTGCGGCCCTTGGAGATGCGGGCGATGAACATGCCGACGAACGGGGTCCAGGAGATCCACCACGCCCAGTAGAACAGGGTGTAGGCGGCCAGCCATTCCTCGTCGCCGGAGGCGGCGGTCCTGAAGCTCATCGAGACCAGGTTGCTCACGTAAGCGCCGAACGACTCGGTAAAGATGTTGAGGATGAATACCGTCGGCCCCACGACCAGCAAGAACAGAAGCAAGATAGCGGCCAGGACCATGTTGATCTCGCTGAGGTACCTGATCCCGCGGTGCACCCCGGTGACCGCCGAGATGGTGAAGAGCGCCGTTATGGTAAGGATGATCAGGATCGCCACCGTGACCGAGTTCGAGACGCCCCACAAGTAGTTGAGTCCCCCGTTGATCTGCAACGCTCCCAGCCCCAGCGAGGTGGCCGTACCGAACAGGGTAGCGAAGATGGCCAGGATGTTTATGGCCTTCCCGATGGGACCATCGACCCTGTCCCCCAAGATGGGGTAGAAGGCCGAGCTTATGAGGTTTCTGCGCCCCTTACGGAAGGTCGAGTAGGCTAGAGCCAGGCCGACCACGGCGTAGATAGCCCACGGGTGCAATGCCCAGTGGAAGTATGAGTACTGCATCGCCACCCGGGCGGCTTCCTCGGAACCGGCCGTCGCCGCGCCGTGAGGCGGAGCGGCGAAGTGCAAGATGGGCTCGGCGACGCCGAAGAACATCAGCCCTATCCCCATCCCGGCGCTGAACATCATCGCGATCCAGGACGCCGTACGGAACTCCGGCCGGTCGTCGTCTCTGCCGAGCCGGACCCTACCGTAGCGGCTCAGGGCCAGGTAGATTACGAAGAGCAAAAAACCAAAGGTCGCCAGCACGAACACCCACCCGTAGGTAGAGATCAGATAGCTCAACGTCGTCGAGGCTACGCTGGCCAGATTATCCGTAAAGAGCACGCCCCACAAAACAAACAATACCGAGATGCCTACGGCGATACCGAAAACGCTCCGGTCAATAGTCGCCCCTTCTGATCTTCGCTCCATCTACCATCCTTTCTCGCAGCACACTAACTAGACGCACGTAAGAATACTGAATGCGTCGCACTATACGAGATTATGCTTCGCGTCTCAACCTGCAAACCTAGTATGTCTGATCACACAGCTCTTCCAGAATTACAAAGAGATACAGCACTTCGCCTTCCCGTCGGTTGGGGCTCATATTCCGCACCTATAAGTTTAGAAGTTCGGCAACCATTCGAGAGCTGTTCGATACCGAAGTAGAGGACTACCCTCGCCCTGGCGCCCCGAGGACGGTACCCGCTCCTAGGCAGCTGTTGCCTTGGTCACGGACGCACGCTATATGGAGGAGCTCGTAGAGCCGCTTAAAGCCACGGACGTGCCTACGCTGCTCCTGTGGGGAGAGGAAGACGAGTTCCGACCTGTCAGTTTCGCGCGGCGCTTCGAACAAGAGATCGCCTCGTCGCGGTGCCCGGCGCGCGCCACATCCCGACGGAGGATGATCCGGAACGAACCGATAGCGTGCTGGCCAACTTCTTCGCCGGTAACTCCGCATAGCGCCACCCCTCGAAGATGCGACAGGGAGGAGCGGCAAGATCAGAGGCTTAAACGTAGCCTAGCCTCGGGATCAGGCCTTTTGCGGCCTCTCTCCAACGGATTAGCGACGGATAGATCCAGGCGAATCAGGGAGCGAACTCTCTCGATTAGAGTTGCTTACGGACGCCGGCCTCTTTGCTGACCGGGCCGACCTGATCTCCCAGGTCGCCCTCGATGGCGTCCCTGGCCTCCCCGCGCCGTCCGAACGGGAGCACC
>CADCVD010000139.1 GCA_902806055.1 uncultured Rubrobacteraceae bacterium | reverse complement strand
AAAGCTATCGTCTCGGGGGAGATGCCCAGCACGGCGAGGGTGCCGCCGGGGGCGAGACCCGGGAGCGAGTCATTTATCGGCTCGACGGCCGGGGCGGTGGCGAGGACGATGTTCGCCCCGCCCTCCCAGTCCTGGAGCGCTTCTGTAGTGGAGCCGTCCCTGGTGTTTATGAAGCGCTCGGCCCCGAGGTCCCGGGCCTCCTCCTCCTTGTCCGGGCTGCCCGAGATGACGGCGACGCGACTGCCCATCGCGCGGGCGTAGAGCACGCCCAGGTGGCCGAGACCTCCGAGCCCGATCACGCCGACTTTATCGCCCGGTTGGAAGCCCGCGTTTCTCAGGCCGTTAAAGACGGTCAGGCCCGCGCACATGAGCGGGGCCGCTTCTGTGAAGTCCAGGGAGTCCGGGATCGGGACGGCGTAAGAGGCGGGGGCGAGCATGAACTCCGCGTAGCCACCGTCGTTTGTCACACCGGTGACCTGGGGAGCGACCTGGCACAGCACCTCGTCGCCGCGGGTGCATTGCTCACAGTGTCCGCACGAGGAATAGAGCCAGGGCATCCCGACACGTGCCCCCTCTTTCGGCCACTCGACGCCTTCGCCGACCTCCTCGACTGTGCCGGCGACCTCGTGGCCCGGCACGATCGGGAACTGGGCAAACGGGAAGGCGCCCTGCAAGAGGCCCAGATCGCTGTGGCAGACCCCGCAGGCGCGAACCCGGATCAAAACTTGCCCCGGTCCGGGTGTGGGCCTTTCGCGCTCCTCGACTGAGATCTCGCCCTGCGCTTCCTTTATAACTACCGCCTTCATCTCGGCCTCCTGCCGGTCGCCTGCAAAACGGGGCGTATCTTACCAGTTGATTCGCTTCGGATCGGGGACCCGATGCTCGTGCTCCGATCCCATGTTGGGGTAAGTGTTAGAGACATATACGCCGCAACGAGCGGTTATAATACAGCCCCGTGAGCGATCCTAGACCCATAGGCGTCTTCGACTCGGGGGTAGGCGGGCTGACGGTTCTCTCGGAGATCCGGAATCGTCTGCCCTACGAGCACACGATCTACTTTGGTGACACTGCGCGGGTACCTTATGGGGTACGGGACCTGACAGAGGTGAGGTGGTTCGCCTTCGAGATCATCCGCTACCTCATCGGCATGGACGTGAAGCTCGTCGTGATCGCCTGCAACACTGCGACGGCGGCGGCGCTCATGGCGGCGCAGAGATCGTTCGACGTCCCGATAGTAGGGGTGATCGAACCAGGCGCGCGGGCGGCGGTCGAGGAGACGCGCAACAGGAGCGTCGGCGTCCTCGCAACGGAAGGTACGGTCGCCAGCGGAGCGTACCGGAGGGCCGTACACAACCTCGACGCCGGCATAGACGTCCACGAGCAGGCGGCACCCCGGTTCGTACCGCTCATAGAGCGTGGCGTCGTAGACGGACCGGAGCTCGAAAAGGTCGCCAGGGGCTACCTCGATCCCCTTATAAAGCGCGAGGTGGATGCGGTTATTTTGGGATGCACACACTATCCTCTCATCTCCGCGACTATCAACCGCATCCTGGGGCCGGAGGTGCGTCTGATCTCCTCCGCGGGCCAGACCGCTCTCGAGGTGGGGCGCATACTCTCCCGGCGGGGCTACCTGAGACGTCCCAAGCACGCCGAAGACGAGGGCTGCTCGGCCTACATATGCAGCGCCGACCCCGAAGAGTTCGCGGCTCTTGGCAGCCGCTTCCTCGAAGAGGAGATAGAGGCAGCCGTCCCCGCCATCGTCATCTAGCGGGCCTATACTCTATACGCTTTGGTATACTTGATGCGGTTTCGAACGGGGCGTGGCGCAGTCTGGCAGCGCACCTGCTTTGGGAGCAGGGGGTCGGAGGTTCAAATCCTCTCGCCCCGACAGCGAGGTCGCCGCGGCGAACGCCGTCCCGCGGGTGTAGCTCAACGGTAGAGCCCCAGCCTTCCAAGCTGGTTATGGGGGTTCGATTCCCCTCACCCGCTCCACGTACTCTGGAGAGAGTCTATCCCGGAGCCCCATAAGTATGGGCAAGGTTCTTTTATTGCAGGTGCTTCGGGACTCTGTTCGCTGGATGTTACGCAGGTTTGCCTGGCGGGAACCGATCTATTAAATCCTGCAACGGGTTAATGCGAATACCGCTCTTGTTTATCACGAACAGCAACGGTTCGTTGGCTTGCTCTAGCCGCCTTACGATGTTCCGTAGGTACGGCGCGATCAAGGCTACTTGGTAATCGACATCAGGTGTATCCGTATGCGGATTCGGCTGCCTCAGGACAATCGCCTACACGCCAGCATTCATTAGTGCTTGATAATAAACCAGATGTCTTGCGAATTCCGTTTAGTTGATGGTCAAGAGCGCCGCCGCACCCTCACGACGGACGATTTCTGTCCCTTCCTCGTCGGGAGTGCTGTGGTCACGATAAGGGCGTGGAAAAGAGACGAAACTACACCCGTGTTCGGAGCCGAGTTCACTCGAACGCTCCATCAACTCGTCCCAAGTAGTGTCCTCATCGGAGAGGATTTTCATGCCGCAAGCGGCTTCTTACCCTCAAACCTCGTTGCTTGCATTACCGCATCCCTATCCAGGTGCGGGTAGAGTTCCAGTACCCTCTTTACGCCAAGACTTTGAGCTAGGTACGCTACTAGGGACGTTTCGATTCTAGTCCCTTGTATCGTGGGGGCACCCGCCACTATACCGGCGTTGGAAACGAGTTGTGGAAACGTTTCGATCTGAACCTCTCCGCGTTTCCAATCCCTTCTTGCTTCCTGCAAGGTGTTGTTTAGCTCCGGGATAACCGCTTCCGATATCATGAGTTGATGAGTCTTCATTTCGTAGGTCTGTACACCGTCGAACACGCCGATCTCGCCCTTTGGCGTTCGGATGAACCGGAGCTCATGCCAATCCTCTTTGCCAAAGAGGCGCGGGAACAACAAGCCTGAAAGTTCTTCAATTACGGGCCGCACCTTCTGAAGCGGGAACCCGAGCGTATTCCTAAGGTGTTGAATAGTCCGGGCTTGTAATAGCTGTCTGAAGGATAGAAGGTGCGGTCTGCCGCGAGAACCCCGACGCTTGGGCTCTCCAAGTAGACCTTCATCTAGCCAATACCTGAGCTTGTGCTCGGTCATAGTAGGCCGCAATATCCGCGCCACTTCCGGCACGGTATAAACACCCTCTCCGAGGACGATTGGTGGGACAAGACGCCCTTCAGCTTGCATCCTAACCTTCCCCACCCTCCTTATCTCTTGCAGCCTGCCGTAAGTTTACTCAACTCACATTAAGGTGAAAATAGAACTTAGTTATATTTATGCTGAGAAATGTTCGAAATTGTTAACAGGTCAGCCCGCTTGAGCTACTGCCTTATAGGGGATAGGCTCCGAAATTTTCACTCCTCTCACGCACCTTTGATGGAGGCGCTTGGTGCTTTGTGTACCGTAACCGAAGTGGATCTGATGCGGATAAAGTTACGACTCAAAGTCGCTGCTTGGCCAAGCTGTAGTCGAAAGTAGCCTGACGTATGCAGGCAGCTCGGATCGTGGTTATACTCGCGGGAGCTTTTTTGGTGCAAGGCCTTTAAAGGTTTAAGCCTACGCGGACCCAGGAGGGCAACGAATTTGCACCTCAAGTTGTCTAATGTTAGAGAACTCGATGATTACACACTGGTGGAGCGCGCCCAAGACGGCGACCGGAAGGCTTTCTCGGAGCTGGTCCGGCGTCACCAGTCGGTCGTATACCGGTCTTGCTACCGAATACTCGGTGATCGCGAGGATGCCAGGGATGCTAGCCAGGAGGCCTTTATCCGGGCTTACAGAAAGTTAGGTACTTTTCGAGGGCGCAGCGCGTTCAAGACCTGGATGCTGCGCCTGGCGATAAACGTTAGCCTGAACGAGCGCGGCCGGCGCGAACTTCCGCGCGCGGACTTCGCCTCGGCGGACTCCATCCCCGCTCTCGAAGTTCCCGAAGACGAGTTGATGAAAGCCGAAACGGCGTCCCAGGTCCATAAAGCGTTGCAACTTGTGCAGCCTGACCACCGCGCCGCGGTTGTGTTGCGTGACCTCGAGGGGTTAACCTACCGGGAGACCGCCGAGTCTTTGGGGATCGCCGAGGGTACGGCCAAGAGTTGGATTCATCGAGGCCGGGGACGACTGAAAGAATTGCTGACATGAACATCGAAGAACTTCTACCCGCGTATGCTGCCGGCGAGCTCTCTGAGGAAGAGAGCGAGCGGGTGGAGGCTGCCCTCGTCGAATCTCAACGGTTGCGTGAGGAACTTTCCCGTTACGAGCGACTCTTCGTCTTGCTCTCGGCGGCGGCGGCGGAGGAGGTTCGGGTCCCGGCCGACCTGCGGATGCGCATAATATTGCAGATCACCCTAAGCGCGTATCTCGATGCGGCGGCAGATCTTCTAGGCGGCATCCTGGGAGCCTACGGAAGGGCTCTTATCTATTTTCTGAGATTGGCTTGAGTGGGGGAGGGTACCTTGAATGAACTGGTAGACGCGTTCGTTGTTTACGTGCCGAAAATAGTGGGAGCGTTCGCGCTCCTGGCGCTGGGGTTCATACTGGCGGTTTTGGCCAGGCGAGTTACGCCTTTCCTGCTCCGGCGGGTACGGTTTGACCAGATCTGCGATAGGGCCGGCGTAACGAACCTGATGCGCGAGGGCGGTATCGGTCGTGCTCCGACCCAGTTGGCAGGCTTATTAGTCTTCTACGCCATACTCGCGCTCGCGGTTGTTACGGCTTTGGGATCTCTCGGGCTGGATGTCCTTGCCAGCACCATAAACCAGGTTCTCTTGTATGCTCCACGGGCCCTGGTCGCGGTTATGACCCTGATCCTTGGGGCGGCGGCAGCCGGTTTGTTGGCCAAATTGACCGGGCGGGTGCTCTCCGAGGTGGGGGTGAACCGCACCGGAGGTCTCAAGACGTTTGTTCGCTTCGGCGTCATCTTTATCGCGGCGGTACTTGCGGCGGCCGTGCTGGGCATCGACGTTACTATCCTCATCGTCGTGACCATCATCGGGCTTGGGGCGGTGGCCCTCGCGGCAGCCCTGGCTCTGGGGCTGGGACTCAGAGAACTCTCTGAGAACGTGGCCGCCAGCCGGCACGTCTCGGAAGGTTTAGCCGAAGGAGACGAGATCAGCCTTAACGGCATCTCCGGAACCGTTGAGCGCATAGGCCACACCATGACTACAGTCCGCGGTCCCAACGGACGCATCTACCTCGTCCCCAACTCGCACTTCCTGACGCATGTGGTAGAGAAGCAAGAGACTGCGCCGGAGGCGCACGAAGATCGCTAACGGACAAATGCGCCGCTTGTAGGAAGCATCAAGAACGAAGAAACCGCCCAACAACATATAAGTCTTGTTCAGAGGCCCTTTCGAGATCAATGCGAGACGTGGCCAAGTTCAGGTACATCGAATCATGCACTCGAACTACAGAATTCGGGCCATTTTAGCCCGGAAAGGGTTATCGAGGGCCTCAAAGTGCAACGAACCCCTCATGGCTCCTGTCTAAATCAATAAGACTCAAGACGGAAGGGTCGTTTACTAACCACGCTGTTGTTCGGTAAGACTCGAGCAACTTTATTACTGAGAGGAGGGCCAGCGCCTCAGCACGTAACAAGGTTATAGGAAGATTGAATCTGCCCTGGAAGAGAAGGGCAACCAAAGGAATATACAGAGAAACTCCAATAGAGGAGGACAAACGATGGAGCATGACCAGCGCAGCGACAGGTTCACGGCGATCGAAGACCAGTACCAGGGGTACGAGGTTTACGACCGCAACGGCGATAAAATCGGCAAGGTAGACGACCTGTTCGTCGACGAGAATGACCAGCCGGAGTACATAGGCGTGAAGATGGGCTTCTTGGGCACCAGAAGCACCCTGATCCCTTGGGAGATAGCCAGCGTCGACGAGAACGACCGCCGCATCGAGGTTTCGGCAGACAAGGCCCAGGCTAAGGAAGGCCCCGCCTTCGACGACGACGAGGATATAACCCCCGACTACGAGCAGCAGGTCTACTCCCACTACGGTCTGCAGCGCACGCACAGCGAGCGTGGCGGCTACGGGGAGTACTACGGCGATGAGGCCGATGGGTCCTCCGGCGAGGTAGGCCCCGGCATGAGGATGGGCGACACCGAGACCGGCGAGTTTCGCGAGCACGGGCGCGAGCAGGAGG
>CADCVD010000138.1 GCA_902806055.1 uncultured Rubrobacteraceae bacterium | reverse complement strand
ACAAGAGCACGTCCTCGTCTGACTCCACTATCCGTACGTTCTCCGTATCCGAGAGATGCTCTGCTACCCACTGTGTTGTGACCAACGCCTCCGGGTGCGCGTACCCCTTCGACTCTATCTCCTGCTCTGCTCCCTGTGTCACACGGACCCCTTCCAAGGATGAAAACTTGCTAACCGGTGTTGGTCCTGATTTTATCGTATGCGTGACCGTTCGCAGAGGGAACCCGGGCGGATCGGGCAGGTACCCGATCCTCGAAACGAAGGGGTCATGAAGGGCAGCGGGTTCTTCTCGATCGCGGCGCTCGCCGCGCTCTGGAGCGCCTCGTTCCTGTTTATTGGAGCGTTCTTCTACGGGACCTTGTTCCTCGGCGAGACGCTTACGCTGCGCGCTCTCCTAGGGCTGGCCTTGATCCTGACTTGCTTAGCCGGCGCCACCGGCGCTCGCCGCCTCCAGAAATGCTTTCGTCGCCCTGGTCCGCCCGTCCCCTGACTTGCTACAGTTTGATACACTAACGTTATGAAGGTAGGAATTGTCGGGCTGCCGAATGTCGGCAAGTCAACGGTCTTTAATAGCCTCACACGGGCGGGCGCCGAGGCCCAGAACTATCCGTTCACCACTATAGACCCGAACCTCGGGGTCGCGGCGGTGCCGGACGGGCGGCTGGATGCGCTTGGCCGGGTCATGCAGAGTAAACGGGTCGTGCCGACGACGGTAGACTTCGTGGATATCGCCGGACTCGTGCGCGGGGCGAGCAGAGGCGAGGGGTTGGGGAACAAGTTCCTCGGTAACATCCGGGAGTGCGAGGCAGTCTCGCACGTCGTCCGGTGCTTCGAGGACGAGAACGTGGTCCATGTTGACGGCGAGGTTAACCCCGTCGGCGACGTCGAGACTATAAACACCGAGCTTCTTCTTGCTGACCTCTCAACTATCGAGCGGCGACTGGAGCGCGTGGGCCGTGCCGCCAAGAGCGGTGACGCTAAGCTCAAGGCAGAAGCAGCAGAGCTCGAAGGTCTCGTAGGCCACCTCTCCGAAGGAAACCCGGCCCGGACGTATCCGTGGTCCGAGGTTCTAGCGGAGGCTCTGGGGACGCTCATCACCGCGAAACCCACCCTCTACGTAGCGAACGTGGACGAGGAGTCGGTCGCCGACGGGAACCGCTACAGCGCGGAGGTGGAGAAGCTCGCTGCACGCGAGGGAGCGGAGGCGGTCCGGCTCTCGGCTAGGCTCGAGGCCGAGGTTGTGGAGCTGCCGGAGGACGAGGCCCGGGAGTATCTGGCGATGGTCGGGGTTGATTCCACGGGCTTCGAAGAGTTCGTGCGGGCTGCGTACCGGCTGCTCGGGCTTCTTACGTTCTTTACCGCCGGCGAGAAGGAGAGCCGGGCGTGGACGGTAAGGAAAGGCTCGACGGTCCGCCAGGCGGCCGGCAGAATCCACTCCGATATGGAGCGCGGCTTTATCGCCGCCGAGGTCGGTAACTGGGAAGATTTGGTCACCGCCGGCTCCTGGGCGAAGGCGCGGGAGACGGCGAAGGTACGCCTCGAAGGCCGCGATTACCTCGTCGAAGACGGGGACACCATGATCGTCCGCTTCAATGTATAAACCGATATAAACGTAAACTGATGCTTTAGGTTTAGAGTGACGAGAATTTCCTTTACCTATCCCAATAAACCGCTTCACGAGAGCCGGTTGGCGCTCGTTACTACGGGCGGGGTGCATCTGACTGGGCAGCCTCGCTTCGACATAGACGACCCGTTGGGCGACTGCTCGTACCGTGAGCTCCCTGGAGACGCGCGCGACCTCACCTGGACCCACTCGTACTACGCGCCGGACCGTGGCGGTGTTGACCTCGATTGTGTCTTTCCTCTCTGGACCCTGCGGAGTCTCGTGAACGAAGAGGTCTTGGGGGAGCTAAACAGCAGGCACTTCTCCTTCATGGGGGCTATTCACGACCCCGGCCCGCTGGTAGAGGAGACCGCCCCCGAAGTAGCCCACAGGCTCGTGGAGGATGGAGTAGACGCCGTGCTGCTCACGCCTTCCTGACCGTTATGCCACCGGTCCGTGGGGCTGGTAAGCAGGGTGATCGAAGGGGAGGGGATACCCACGGTGACCCTGGCGATGGAGAGGGGCGTGGTGGCGCCTCGGGTCGCCTTCGTGCCGTTCCCGTACAACTTTCCGATGGGGGAGCCGGGGGAGAAGAGAAGGCACGAAGAGGTCGCGATCGCGGCGCTCGGGTTGCTGCACGAGCTGCGCGAGCCCGGCGAGGTTGTTTTGCCGTTCAGGTGGCGACGGTGAAGTAACCGGCCTTTTCGGGGGAGGACGGCGGTATAATAGACGTACATAAAATCCGTCGTGTAAAGGTGTTTAGACGTGGCGTTTCTGTTGGTTCTCTTCGTGGCGTTTCTGTTCGTGGCTTTCTTGCTGCTGCTACCGATCCTGTACTCCTTGCAGGCGGTTGGGAGCCTGTTCGTGTATCCGCGGCAGTTGAAGAATATGTTCGGGAACAGGATACTCAGGCGGAACCACGCCCTCGAGCACGCGACCATAGTGGTGATGCTGGAGAGGGAGCCGGGCCGACGCTTTAACGGTTTCTCAGACGGCGACGGGTTCTTCGTGCAGGGCGTGCGCTCTGCGGAGGAGGTGGATAGCGCGGCCCGCGAGGCGGCGCGCCGTCTCAAGGCCGGCGAGAAGAAGCTCGCCGTTCATCGTAACTGCGGAACTACGATCGTCGCGGCCAACCTGCTCGCGGCAGTGTTCTTTGTTGGCGCTGTAGGCGTGGGGCTGTACATGCAGTGGCCTCTGTATCTCATGATCCTAGGCGGGATAGTTCTCTCGCTCCTCTTGCGGGTGCCGCTGAGTTTCCTGTTGCAGCGGTTTGTGACGACGGACCCGGACCTCTCCAACGCCGAGGTCGGCTGGGTCGAGGCCGCGAAGCCCCAGGAGATGCGCGGCGGCATCCTGGGCGTGCTGCTCGCCGCCTCCTCAGTCCGGGTGCGCGTCTTTCACACCGACCCCAACGCCGTCGAGATGCTGCGCGGCGACGGGGCGGCCGTCAAGTAGTGGGGCGAGACATACGCGGCCGCGTCCGGGCGCCGGAGCTCGTCGGGCGGGGCGGTTGGATCAACGCCGGGCAAGACCTCTCTCTACGGTCCCTTCGCGGAAAGGTAGTCCTCCTCGACTTCTGGACGTTCTGCTGCATCAACTGCCTCCACGTCCTCGAAGAGCTTAGGCCCCTCGAAGAGCGTTTCGGGGACGCCCTCGTCGTCATCGGCGTCCATTCGCCCAAGTTCGAGCACGAGCGCGACCACGAGGCGCTCGTGCAGGCCGTGGTCCGCTACAACGTGCGCCATCCCGTCCTCGACGACCCGGACCGCGCCACCTGGGATCAGTACGGCGTGCGCGCTTGGCCGACACTCTACCTCGTAGACCCCGAGGGATACGCTACCGCCGCCTTCGAGGGTGAGGGCAACGCCCCGAAGCTTGAGGGTGAGATATCCCGTATGATCTCCGAACATCGCAGGCGGGGTACCCTCGACGAGACCCCGATCGAGATGCTCCCACCCGCGACCAACGGCGGCGCCCTGCGCTTCCCCGGCAAGGTCGTGACTGGGCCCGGCGACTTCGTCGCCGTCGCCGACTCCGGCCACAACCGGATAGTGGTGGCCCGCGCCGTAGAAGACGGGGCCGAAGTCCTCGCCGTCGCCGGGTCGGGCGCTCGAGGCGTCGCAGATGGCAGCTTCCACGAGGCAAAGTTCACCGACCCGCAGGGGCTGCTCTTCCTCGACGAGGAGACGCTGCTGGTAGCGGATACGGGGAACCACCTGATCCGCAGGCTAGACCTGTCAGATCAGACCGTCTCCACGCTTGCCGGCACGGGTGTTCAAGCGCGGCAGGGAGCTTCGAACGGGGCCGCGAGGGAGACGGCGCTCAACTCACCTTGGGACCTGGAGTTGTGGGACGGGAAGGTGGCGATCGCGATGGCCGGACCGCATCAGCTCTGGGTCCTCGATCTCGAAGAGGAGGATGTAAGCGTCCTCGCCGGGAGCGGCGCGGAGGGCCTAGCCGATGGTCCTGTTAGGATGGCGGCGATGGCCCAGCCGAGCGGTCTCTCCTCAGACGGGGAGAGGCTCTGGTTCGTGGACTCCGAGACCTCTTCTCTACGCTATCTGGACCGCTCCGGGCGTCTCTCTACCGCCATCGGTACGGGCCTCTTCGACTTCGGCTACAATGACGGCCCCGCCGCCGACGCCCTCCTGCAACACCCCCTCGGGGTCGTCGCCGACTCCAGTGCTATCGTCGTCTGCGACACCTACAACTCTGCTCTCCGGCGCTACGATCTTACGAGGAGCGAGCTCACTACCCTCGCCCGCGACGGCCTGGATGAGCCCTCCGGGGCGGCGCTTCTCGGGGGAGGGCTTATCGTTGCGGATACCAACAATCACCGCCTCGTGAACGTCGGATCGGACGGGGAGGTCCGGCCGTTCGAGGTCCTCGGGCTCCTGCCCCCGGAGCCTGTACCGGTGGAGGGACCCGTCGCCGCAAGGATCGGACCTGTCGAGCTGGCGGGCGAGGTGGAGCTCTCGGCCTCCTTGACTATCCCCGAAGGTCAGAAGCTAGACAGCTCTCTAGGACCGCCGGTTCAGCTCTCTATACACTCGGATGAACTGCTCTCCGGGGGTAACCCGCTCCTCACCGGAGACGAGCTCCCTGCCAGGACGCGATTGAGCTTGAACGGAGATGAAGGCGACCTCGACGTGCTCCTGCGCGTCGGGACCTGTAAGGAGGGGCCGGGCGCGGTCTGTGAGCTGACCGAGCGTCGCTGGTGCGTGCGGGTGCGGCGCGATGAGGAAGGCTCGCCTCGTATCAATCTCGGGGTGACATAGCAGGATCTTTTTCTATCCCTCGGTCTCAGGATGAGTGGCACTGTTAGTCGTGTAAGCAGCGTAGCTCGTCGCCGAAGCGGGTAGAGAACTTGAGGCAAGCTTCGTGCTGGTTCGGCTTCCGCATCGCGGGACGTATTGCAAACAACGCGTAAACCAGACGTCGAGCGAGAGGTACAGGTACTATAGACCAGCCTAGAGCCGCCGATCGTAGCGGCGAGCCAACTGAGTCGGGTCGAATCATGCCGAAATGCGGAAGGCTTCCCATCCGGTTGTGATCAGGACACTCGCGGGCGCGTCAGGCGCGGCCGGTTGGGCGCAGTTCGAGCGCGGCGCCACCGGCTCTCGCGGACTTCAGGAGAGCTTCGATCGTGCGGGCGTTGCCCAGGATTTCCCGTGGCCCTATGACTGGGTCGCGGCGCTCCCGGATCGCACGTGCGAACTCTTCGAGCTCGGCCTTATACGGTTCATCCTCGTCGAAGTGTTCTACGGTCGTCTCGTCTGCTTGCTGAACCTCTATCGTCCCGCCTGCCTTGTCTGCCCTGAACGGAGCGTTCAGGGTAATGCGGCCGTTTGTACCGACGATCTCCAACCGCTCTCGGCGGGCCGAGGTGGTGCTGCACGAGACGAACCCTAGGCCCTCGTCGAACTCCAGCACGCCCGCAAACTCTTCGTCGGACCCGTCCCCCGCGAACCGACCGAAGGCCGAGGCGCGCACCGGCTCCGAGCCGAAAGCGAGCCGCAACGCGTTCACGCAGTAACAACCCACGTCGCCCAGAGAGCCGCCTTCTAGAGCGCCGATGATCCGCACGTCCTCCGGGTCGTCTATCCGGTGCCCGAACTGCGCCATTGCCTGGCGCACCTCGCCGATCGTACGCTCGCGCAGCAGCTCCTCAAGGCGCAGCGTCTGGGGGTGGAGCCGGTACATGAAGCCTTCCATCAGCGTAAGCCCCGACTCTCTCGCCGCCTTTACGGCCTTCTCGGCTTCGTTAGCGTTCTGGGAGAACGGCTTCTCGCAGAGGACGTGCTTGCCGGCCTCGATAGCCTTGAGGGTCCATTCGACGTGCATGGAGTTCGGGAGCGGGATGTAGACAGCGTCTACCTCCGTGCTCTGGAGGAGTGATTGGTAGTAGGCGAAGATCTCGGCTCCGGGCGCTGCTTTGCACGCATCGCGTGACCTCTTGCCGCCCCGAGTGGCGACGGCGGTGACCTCTATAGCTCCTGTTCGCGAAGCGGCCGGGATCATAGCGCCGAGGGCGATCCGGGCGGTCCCGAGTATCCCTAAACGCACCGTTTCTTCTCTCACCGCGATCCTCCCGTCAT
>CADCVD010000137.1 GCA_902806055.1 uncultured Rubrobacteraceae bacterium | reverse complement strand
AACGCTGCGTTCTTATCATAACCTGCGTAACGTCCCGTTGGTGCAACAAGGGACAGGTTCGGCAGTAGCAAGCAAAGCGGAGACTGGAGGCAGGTTTGGATATTCAGGCCAAGCAAGACATACTGAGACAAGCTGGGGAGGCGAACGTCAAGTTCGTCCGGATGTGGTTCACTGACATTATCGGGACGCTAAAGAGCTTCTCGCTAACGGTGGGCGAGTTAGAGGACGCCCTGGACGGCGGCATGGGCTTCGACGGATCCTCGATCACCGGGTACCAGGACATCGAGGAGTCGGACATGATCGCCCTGCCCGATCCCTCGACGTTCAAGATCTTCCCGTGGAGCCCGAAGGAGACCCCGGTCGCAAGGATGTTCTGCGACGTGCAGACCACCGACGGCGATCCCTACGTTGGCGACCCCCGTTACATCCTCAAGCGCGCGCTGGAGCGGGCCAACGAGATGGGCTTCGACAGGTTCAACTGCGGCCCGGAGCTCGAATACTTCTACTTCAAGGACTCGCAGAGCACCGAGCCCCTGGACTACGGCGGCTACTTCGACCTGACGACGCTCGACGCGGCTACCTCCTTACGGCGCGAGACTATCTTCGCCTTGCAGGACATGGGCATCCAGGTCGAGTACTCCCACCACGAGGTCGCCCACAGCCAGCACGAGATCGACCTGCGCTTCGACGAGGCGCTGACGATGGCCGACAAGGTGATGACCTACAGGACGGTCGTCAAGGAGATCGCCACGCGACACGGCGTCTATGCCACGTTCATGCCGAAACCGCTGCAGAACCAGAACGGCTCGGGCATGCACACTCACCAGAGCCTCTTCCAGGGTGACAAGAACGCCTTCTTCGACGCGGACGACCAGTACTACTTGAGCGACACGGCCAAGTCGTTCATCGCGGGGCAGCTCAGGCATGCCCGGGAGCTTTCGATCATCTTCGCGCAGACCGTAAACTCCTACAAGCGCCTGGTCCCCGGCTACGAGGCCCCGGTCTACATCGCCTGGAGTCGTCGCAACCGCTCGGCGCTGGTACGGGTGCCCGGCTTCCACCCGGGCAACGAGAAGGCGACGCGCATGGAGTTGCGTTGCCCCGACCCGGCAGCGAACATCTACCTGTGCTTCGCCGCGCTCCTGCACGCCGGCCTCGAAGGTATCGAGAAGGGCTACGAGCTCCCCGAGCCGATGGAGCGCAACCTCTACAACCTCTCCCACGACGAGAGGCAGAAGATGGGCATCGAGAGCCTCCCCGCCGACTTGGGCGAGGCGATCCGGGAAGCCGAGAACTCCGAGCTTCTGCAGAAGGCTCTCGGCGAGCACACCTTTACCCGGCTCCTCAACGTCAAGCGCGAGGAGTGGGACGAGTACCGTATGCAGGTGACGCCGTACGAGATTCAGAAGTACCTGCCCGTTCTGTAGCTGCTGTTCACAGCCATCTATGGGTAGCTTTTGGGGTGCGGGCCGTTTCGGTCCGCACCCTTTCTTCGTCTGAGGAGTGTCTAAGAGCGAGGATAGCTACGGGTACTCTCACAACTCTGCCTTAAGACAGCGCTCATGTTCTAGTCCTGATCGAGAGAAAAGGTTTAAAGGCACGGATTACCGAACGACGAGCACGATAGGATTCCCGGCAGCCCCGCTCGCGCGCGGCGCCCGAGCGAGACCAAGAGCCCCTTTGCCCTATAATCTACGCGGCCTGAAGAAACGGCGAACGCTAGGAGGCAAGGTTTGATCGGGATCGGTGCGATAAGCGGTCCACTTACAGAGGTCTCGTCCGGGTTGTTGGCGATCAGCCTCCATAAGGATGAATCTCCCCCCGAGGAGCTAAGGGAGGCTGTGGCAGACGTCCTCTCGAACGGGGACTTCTCGGGCAAGGACGGCGAGACAGCCCTCGTTTATGCGCCGCAGGGGCTTGCAACACCCCGGCTGCTACTCGTGGGCCTGGGAGACCGCTCCTCCTTCATCCTCGACAAGCTCCGGCGCGCCGGCGCGATCGCCGCGAAGCGCGCCCAGGCCCTCAAGCTCGGCGACGCGGCCCTCGCCTTGCATGTAACCGAGGGCTCGGCAGCGCGCATCGCCGCCGCCGAAGCCGCGGCCGAGGGGGCGGTCCTCGGCGCATACCAGTTCAACCGGCACAAGACATCCGGTTCGAACAGCAGCCTCCATACCTTCAACCTTGTCTCAGACGACGAGGATGTCGCGGCCGCCGCGCAGACCGGGGCGAAGACCGCTGCGGCGACCGTCCTCGCGCGGGACCTCGCCAACGAGCCGTCCAATGAGGCGACCCCAGAGTACCTGGCGAAAAAGGCTCGCGAGATTGCTGAGCGGTACGGTATGCAGGCCAACATCCTAGATCGGGCCGGTATCGAGGATGAGGGACTGACCGGTCTCGCCACGGTCGGGCGCTCCGCCGCCAACGAGCCGAGGTTCATCGTGCTGGAGCATCGCAAGGGTGGCGAAGAGCCTCCGCTCGTGCTCGTCGGCAAAGCCGTAACCTTCGATTCCGGCGGTATCTCTATAAAGCCGTCCGGCGGGATGGAAGAGATGAAGTACGACATGAGCGGAGGGGCCGCCGTTCTCGGCGCGATGGAGGCTGTCGGCGCCCTGGATCTCACGCTCAACGTAAGCGCCCTCGTCCCGGCCACCGAGAACCTGCCCGCGGGGAACGCCTTCAAGCCCGGCGACGTGCTCAAACTTCACTCAGGCAAGACCGTCGAGATCGTCACCACCGACGCCGAGGGTCGCCTGATCCTGGCCGATGCCCTCTCCTACGCGAAGCGCTACGAGCCCGCCGCCGTCATAGACTGCGCCACCCTTACGGGAGCGTGTGTAGTGGCTCTGGGCCACCACGCCTCCGGGCTCATGGGCAACGACGAAGAGCTCATCGTCGAGATACAAAAGGCGGGCGAGGCGGCGGGAGAGCGTGCCTGGCACCTGCCGCTCTTCGAGGAGTACACAGAGCAAACGAAGGGAGAGACCGCTGACCTCAAGAACTCCGGCGGACGTCCCGGAGGCGCGCTGACCGCCGGGGCCTTCCTGAAGGAGTTCGTCGACTATCCGTGGGCACACCTGGACATCGCCGGGACCGCTTACGGCAAGTCCAGGAACGCCTACACGCCGAAGGGCGCCTCCGGGACCCCGGCGCGCTTGCTAGTCGAGTTCCTGAGGGGACGGGCTGGGGACCGGGCCGTGGAGGTGACGCGATGATCGTCGAGACGGTTACCGTCGGACCGTTTCAGGAGAACTGCTACATCATCGGGGATGGTTCGGGGACTGGGGCGCTCATAGACCCGGGAGACGAGGCGTCCCGCATCGTGCTCGCCGTCGAGAGGACGGGGCTCGAGATCGCCAAGATCATCGTAACCCACGCCCACATCGACCACGTCGGCGCGATAGCCCAACTCGTCGACGAGTACATCTGCCCCGTCCTCATGCACGTGGAGGCCGAGGCGATGATGAGAACCCTCCCCCAGCAGGCGATAATGATGGGCATGAGGTTCGGTAAAGTTCCCGCAGTGGACCAGCACGTAACCGACGGCGAGGCGCTGGAGGTCGGCGGCATCCGGCTCCGCTCCCTGTATACTCCCGGCCACGCTCCAGGCCACCTCGCCTTCTACGCCGAAGAAGAGGGTGTCGTCTTCTCGGGCGACGCGCTCTTTGCCGGAAGCGTGGGCAGGGTGGACCTGCCGGGCGGTAGCATGGACCTCCTGATGCGGAGCATTTCAGAGAAGTTATTGCCGCTCCCGGACGCGACGCGCGTTCTCTCGGGCCACGGCCCGGAGACTAACATAGGGCGTGAGCGACAGACCAACCCGTTCCTGCGCGGGGGCGGCGCCCTGTGAGCGAGAGCGCCCGAAAGCACCGGGAGTCGTCGCCGGAGAAGATACGGGTAGCCGTGCTCACCGTGAGCGACACCCGTGTCCCCGAGACCGACACCGGCGGCAACATTATCGTAGAGCTCATGCGAGAAGCCGGACACGAGGTTTCTCACCGCGAGATCGTGCGGGACGACGCCCCCCGGATACAGGAGATCCTGCAAAGTCTCCTCGCCAACGAAGACGTGGACGCCGTGATTACCACCGGCGGGACCGGTGTCTCGGACCGGGACACCACCTACGAGGTCGTGAGCCGCCTCATCGACAAGCGGCTCGACGGATTTGGCGAGCTCTTCAGGATGCTCTCCTACGAGGAGATCGGCGCGGCGGCCATGTTGAGTAGGGCGGTTGCAGGCTCGGTCGCGACCGCTTCCGGCTCCAAGTTCATCGCCTGCCTACCCGGCTCTTCGAACGCGGTGCGTCTCGCCATGGAGAAGTTGCTCGTGCCGGAGATTCCGCACGTCGTCTTCGAGCTACGCAAGCACAGGATGGAGGCACGTTAGATGCAACGCGACCCCCTCTCCCCCGAGCTGGATTCTCTCTGGCGCCTGCTGTGGAAGGAGTGGCAGGACAACGACGAGGAGGACGTCGTACTAGACTCCGGGAAGCTCGCCGAGATAGAGACCAGCGTCCCAGAGCTTCAAGGCCGCATAAAGACGGCTTTAGCCTATCTCCAGCGCGCCTACTACATCCAGTACCGCTCGGGGGTAGGCGAAGAAGGGATCGAGCCGATCCTCTACGACGTCTACGAACCCCGCGACTAACATAGGTCTACATCCTGTCTGAAGACCTTCGCAGCCCGACATCCCGTGGTCTTCGCCTCGCTGCTCGCCCTAGCGCTGTTCGGCCTCGCGTTTGCGAGCAGAGCAGCCCTGCCAACCTATAAAAACTACGAGCTCCTAGAATCTCCCGGCTGAACTGGTGACGCCAATGCAAGGCAAAGAGGTCACACCATCCTCAAGAGCTCCGAGAATCTATCTGGCCTCAAGCCTTCTTAGCCATCACCCTGCTAACAAGGCTCGACTGGCGGCGTGTGACCGCTTCGACCGGCCCTCGCGAAATGGAAGCCCTATACTTGCTGCTCTTCCTGGTCTTCCTCGGCGGCGCGAGGATAAGCAGACGAAGCGGCGCGGGGAGTAAGACGCCCCCTCGCCTTATTAGACCGAAATGAACCGCGGCTGCAAAAGTTAGAGAGGGACGCTCCTGCCGGAACGCCCCTCTCTCGTCAACCTTCTCTTACACACTCGCTTGCTTTTAGACGCGCACGGCCCGCACGATCAGACGCCCAGACTCAGGCCCCGAACTCATCAGGCTAGGACCTATAGTCCACCAGTCTTCCGGGGTCTCCGTGCACACCTGCAAAGAGATCATGTCACTTCCCGTTGGAGCCGTCACCCACACGTCATACGGCGTAACGGCGAACACCTCGGTAACTTGGTAGGTGTATACCTCGCCGTTGGAGTCTGTGAGGCTAACCGTGTCCCCTGCTGCCATGGAAGGCAAGCTGTAGAAGATACGGTCGCTGCCGGTACCCGGGAAGCCGACACGGTGCCCGGCGATGTAGGTATTGGATCCCGGCACCCAGGGAGCTCCTGATACTAGCTGCGTGCCCAGCTCCAGACCCGCCTCGCCTCCGGCTACAATAGCGCCAGATATGCCCAGCTTGGGGACATCCAGGTACATGGTGGGATCGCTCGGCGGCACGGGCGCGGACTCGTCTGCCTCCGCAAACTCATCCTCGTCCGGGAGCTCAGCGAGGGCAGTCTCCGCGAGGAGAGCAGCCTCCGCCCGAGCGGCCTCGGCCTCGGCGGCGTCATCCTCCTCGCCGGACTCCTGTGCCTCGACGGTCTCCTTAACAGCCTCTTCGATCTCTTCCTCCGCTTTCTCGTCGGCCGGCGGCTCCGGCGCCTCTGCGCCGGTGGGGTCATCGGCCCGCTGCACGCTCTCTACGTCTGACCGAAGCGTGGTGTCCACTATAGAGCTTCCGCCCACGTAAGCCAAAGCTCCGACGGCCAAGACTACAAGCGCGGCGAATATGTAGAACCCTGCACTCTGACTACTACTTTTTCTTCTCTTCCTTCTTCCGTATGCCATGCCGAGATAATAGCAGAGCGATACCGTATAGGTGAACCTTTTTTCGAGCTCTTTTTTAAGATTTATGAAAATTATCGCGGTGCGAGCCAGAACACGGGAGACGCATCGGAGAGGAGATAGCATCACCCCCATGGCGACGTTGAAAGAACACCGGGAGCGGGTGCTGTCCTGTTCGAGCTGCTTCCCGTCGGGGCATAACGCGCCGGTGGTGGATCTACCCAAGCGGACCGACATCCTACTCGTCGGGCA
>CADCVD010000136.1 GCA_902806055.1 uncultured Rubrobacteraceae bacterium | reverse complement strand
CTGTACCGAGGAGGTGGAAAGGTACGTAGCGGCGCTCAGGGAGGCCGACCGGCGGATTCAGGAGGAGGAGACCAGCCTAGCGGAGGAGGGGCATGTAGAGCAGATGGCGAGGGTAGAGGAGGAATTGCGGCGTGTTCTCAGGGAAAGCACGGGTCGGAGAGATGCCACGGCATAACGTCCTCGACACCGAACCTGCTCTGTAGACTGGCATCCAAACGCGTCTTGAGGGTGCGGAAGGGCTCGCCGGTGGCGGACTGAAGGTCGTCCATCAGGCGGTCGAGTTCGTTGGCGTCGATCTCCTGGAGGTCGAGCGAGCGAACGTAGTGATCGTCAAACCCCATCTGCCGCGCGAGCCGGTTACGTAGGCCGGCAAGCTCACGTACTAGGCCCTCGACTTTGCGTCCGACGTTCTTCGATGCCTCCCAGGCCTCACGACGCAGCGCCGAATCATCGGAGCCGCGTAGGATCCCGCGCAACTCGTTCTCGCTGACCTCTCTCCCTCCAACCGTGCCACGGTGGTTCCCGTATATCGCGTTCGCCTCGGCCTCGAGTTCCTCGATACGCCGGAGAGTCTCCTCGTTCCCCTGCCGTCCGGCGAAGGTCCTATAGAGCACCTCGACCTGCCGCCGCAGGATCGAACTTTCTAGGGAATAACGCTCTTCGTACCAGCCCTTCACCAAATCGTACTCGCCCCGGTCGGCGAAGAGCCGGTTATACGCCATCCCGTTATCTACCAGCTCCCGCTGCGCCTCCTCGGTCCCGGTGGTCGCAAGCTTCCACCATGCCTCGCTCGACGCCTTCTCGACCGGTGCGAGGCGCTCCTCGAACGAGGTGATAAAACCCTGTATGTCGTCGGGAGAGACCGTCAAGGAATGTTGAGGTGGAGCGTCAGCGGCGTCTGCGGGTTGCTTCGTTGCGGCGGTTGCCCAGGTAGATCACGATGAGCAGCAGCAGGATACCGACGGCGGCGAACTGCAGCGATCCTGCCGGTCCGCCCGAGCCTCCAACGACGAGTGCGGCTACGAAGACGAGCGCGAGACCGACCCAACCGGCAGCCCTGTAGGCGAAGTATGCCGCCAGGAGCCCCGTCAGGGTGTAGAGGATCGGCATGAGCGGAGCCAGCGCGGGCGCCCAGAGGGCGGCGAAGTCCGGCGGGAGAGGCGCGGTCGCCCACAGCCCGATCTGACCTACCACCAGGAACGCCACGAGCGCCCCGAAGAAGCTAAATGCGCCCGTTTTCCAGTTAGCGGGCTCCGGGTCGAAGTCTTGCGGCTCGTACCAGCGCGCCTCACGGCGTGAAGCGCTGTTACGGCTACGGCCAGGCCCTCCTACGTCAGGGGCCTCTTCTTTGCGGAATCTGTTGCGGAGACGCTCCCCGAGGCCCGGGCCGGTGCTCTCGCGGGCCTCACGCTCGCGGCGCTTGGAGGAGACTTCGTCGTCGAGGGAGCCGAAGTCCAACTCCAGGCTGGCGAGCTGGTCGGCGGCGTGGGCGAGGTCCAGGGCCTCATCGTGCTGGCTGCGGCGGTTTGGGTCAGAGAGCACGGCGTTCGCTTCTTGCAGACGATTGAACTCGATCTCGCTCCCGCCCGCGCGGTCCGGGTGCCGCTCTTTGGCGAGATTGCGGTAGGCGTTCTTGATCTCTGCCTGGGAGGCGTTGCGCGGGACGCCGAGCACCTCGTAATAGTTGACTATCTGATCCGCCATGGTCCTTCTATTCTAACCTATCGAGGGGCTACAGGAGCCCTTCAAGGGCTAACTCGATCTCTGTTGAAGAGCCGGCATCAGGCTCCTTCTCCAACGCTTCCCGTAACACTGTCCTTGCCTCCGCCCCCCCGATCTCACCGAGCGCCCAGGCTGCGTGTCCTCGCACCAGCGGCGACTCATCCTCGCGCAGACAATCGACGAGCGCCGGGATCGCCTCTACAAGCCCGAGATTCCCGGCTGCAACGCAGCAGTTGCGTAGCAGCCCCGCCCGTCCGGGGCGGGTGAGAGGCGTACCCTCGAAGCGCTTCTCGAACTCCTCTTCCGTACGGATGCTCAGCACCTCTTCTATCTTCAAGTACTGACCGGCTCCCGCGTTTGCCGAAAACTCCGGCCAACGGCTCACGGTAGCCTTGCGCTTGTTGTACGGGCAGACCTCCTGGCAGACGTCGCAGCCGAAGGCCCAATCTCCCACCGCGCGGCGCAGCTCGCGCGGGATCTCGCCTCTGTTCTCGATCGTCAGATACGAGATGCACAGCCTCGCGTCGACAACGCCGGGTGCCTTTATCGCGCCGGTCGGGCAGGAGACCATGCAGCGGGCACATTTGCCGCAGGTGCCCGTGCCGTGAACGTCAGGCTCCAGCTCGAGGTCCAGGATTAGGTCCGCTATAAAGAAGTACGAGCCGATATTCCCGTTGATCAGACAGGAGTTGCGCCCGAAGAACCCCAACCCTGCGTGCTGGGCCGCCGACCTCTCAAGAAGCGGCACCGCGTCCGTGAAGGCGCGCGCTTTGATCCTCACGCCTAATGCCTCTTCCAGCTCAGTCCTCAAGGAGCGTAGCCGCTCCTTTATAGCGACGTGGTAATCCTTCCCCCACGCGTACCGGGCGACTCTGCCTCCGCCTCCGTCGTTCTCGGGATGATTCCCCGGATAGTACGAGACGCCCAAAGAGACCACGCTCCGGGCGCTCTTCTGCAGCCTCTTCGGCTCCGAGAGGAGCTCCACCGGTCGGTGCATGTAGCCCATGTCGGCGGCCATCCCGGCCTCCTGCCACTCCTTCAGGCGTTCGCCGCCTTCGGCCAGAGGTTCAGCGCTTGTCACGCCGAGGAGGTCGAAGCCCTTCGCGCGCGCCTTCTCTTTAAGGATAAGCTTTGCGTCATCCGGACCCAACGTCCTCTTCTGTTCTTCCCAAATCTCCATTCGTTCTCCGATTGTAACCGCCCGGGGAGTAAGAAAACGCAGGATCTCTGCCTATTTCACATTGGAGACCGGGCCCAAAGATTCAAAGAAGAGTAGAATGTTTTAAGGATGGATAGGGGAGAAGAGATACAACACATCCTGAATTTGCAGGATGAGCTCATACGTCACCGGGCGATGTGGGACGTAGAGCCGTGGTTGAGTCTGGACATGTCTACGCCGCAGTTCAAGGCGCTGATCCTGATCTATGAGGAGGAGGGGGTCCGTATGCGCGAGTTGGCGCGCCGTCTGGGTGGCTCGTTCTCGAACGCCACGGTCCTGGTGGACCGGTTGGTAGACCGGGGTCTCGTCGAGCGCATGGCCGATTCCCAGGACCGCAGGGTCGTGCTGGTCCGGGTAACGAAAAACGGCCAACACCTCGTCGAAGATCTCGTAACCTCCTGGCGGTCTCTCTCGTCTTCGCTCCTACAGGCTTTGGATTCCGAAGATCTAACCAAGGTCGGCGAGGCGCTCCGCCTTCTCGTGAAGGCAGCCCAGAGCAACTCTCAGTAGAGTCACCCTTTGCGAACGTTAATTGGCCTTTGCAACTCCTCGGGGTGACGTCAGACCAACCAAGGTTGTGGTGGTTCGGTAGTAGTATAAGCTGGTGCGCTCGAGAACCGAAATCGCCCGCCATTCAGCTGCCTCGCATGATGTCCACCGCTTCTTCACCCGTACCCCGCCGGATCTGGCCGCCCTAATTCCGGCGCTGGGGCTTGTACCGGGGGTGGATTCGTTCGTGCTCCTCGATGGCGAGGGTTGGGGAACGCGGGTACTCGCTTTCGGCCCGGAGTTAAGCCTCACGGTCGAGAACGCCTCTCCGTTCGACGCGTTGCGCCGGGTACTCACCGGTAAGGGACGCGCTGGCTTAGATCACCCGTGGAGGGCGGCCCTGCCCTCTTTGGCTACCTCTCCTACGACGCGGCTCGTTACCTGGAGCGTTTCCCTGCTACCGCCGAGGACGACTTGCGGCTCCCCGTCGCCCGGTTCATCATGCCCCAGTACACGGTCGGCGTTGGGCCGGACGGTGGTGAAGCGTGGGTCTCCGTACCGGCGGGAGAGCACGCCGACTATTTCGTGTGCACCTTGCGCGAGGCGCCGCCGCTCTCCGGCGCTATGCCCGGCGGAACTCTCCGGCCCGCGGACTCTACGCTGAGACGTGAAGAGTATGAACGGGCGGTCGAGAGAGTCAAGGAGTACGTGAGGGCCGGGGACGTCTTCCAGGTCAACATCTCTCAGAGGTTCGAGGTACCGTTCGAGGGGGATCCGATCTCTCTTTACAGGGCATTGCGGAGAAGGAACCCGTCGCCGTTCGGGGGGATGGTCTCGTTCCCAGGGTTCGTGGCCGTCTCCAGCTCGCCGGAGCGCCTCGTTAGCTTGCATGGTCGGCGGGCCTCGACAAGGCCGATAGCCGGAACCTATCCTAGAGGGGCTGGTAATGGGGCGGCGCTCTTACTCGATCCCAAAGAGCGGGCGGAGCACGCCATGATCGTAGACCTCGAGCGAAACGACCTCGGCCGCTCGGCGGCTTATGGAACGGTGCGGGTAGAGGAGCTTATGACGACAGAGAGCTATTCGCACGTGGTCCACATCGTCTCGGAGGTCGTCGGCGAGCTTGCCCGCGAACGCGATGCCGTAGACCTGCTCGCCGGGATGTTCCCGGGTGGCACGATCACTGGCTGTCCGAAGGTCCGCTGTATGGAGATCATCGAGGAGTTGGAACCGGTGCGCCGCGGACTCTACACCGGCTCCTTCGGCTACCTGGGGCCTCTCTGGCGCAGCGATGGACATGAACATCGTCATCCGTACCATACTCCTCAAAGACGGCGTAGCATACGCTCAAGCAGGCGGGGGCATCGTCGCCGGCTCGCTCTCCGTACGCGAGTACCAGGAATCGGTCAATAAGGCCGCCGCCCTTTTGGAAGCACTAGGGGCGAAAGCGCCCCGCGTATAATGCTTTGAGCTTCGTCTACTTAAACGGCTCCTATCTTCCTCTGGAGGAGGCACGCCTTCCAATCACGGATCGGGGCTTTACGTACGGGGACGGGGTCTTTACCACGCTAAAGGTCTCGGATGGGAAGCCGCTTTTTCTGGAGAAGCATCTTGCGCGTCTCGTCCGGGACGCGGCAACTATAAGGCTCATGGCGCCCGTTGGAGAGATCGAGGCAGCCTGTCTAGGGCTCGTCTCGCGGCTCGATGGAGAGCGGGATACTAAAGGCGGTACTAATCCGGGGTGCCGGAGGGCGCGGACTCTCAACGAAGAACGTCTCGAGACCTACCGTCCCCGTAAGCGCCTCGGCCCTTCCTCCGCCGCGCCCATGCTTGCGCGCGGTTACCGTACCCGACGAGCGCGGGTCATTCGCCGCCTGCAAGACCTTGAACTACCTGCCGGACGTGCTCGCGCTCCGGCGGGCGGAGGAGGCCGGGAGAGACGAGGCCATCTTCTTGCAGGACGGGTTTTTACAGGAGACCACGATAGCAAACTTAGTTGGTATGGTTGACGGTAGACTCCTGACGCCGCCGCTTGGGGGGAGGTTGCTGGGAGGCGTTATCCGGGAGGTCCTGTTAGAAGAGTGTGCGATCTTTGAAGGTGATCTGCCGGAGGGTATCGCGGGACCGCTCTACTGCATCAACTCCGTACGCGGGGTCGAGACGATGGTCCAATTAGACGATCGACCCCTGCCTACCGACCCGGAGGTTCAGTCCCTTCTCGATGAGGTCCTCTCGCGCCGGTCGCGCCTCGGAGGCTTACGCTGATGCTAGGTTGAACGACGGGAGCGTGGGTATAATGCGTCGTGTGTAGGGAGAGGAAAGATCGGAGTTAGGCCTCGATCTAACCGAATAGAAGAGGGGGTTTTTGTTCCCTCGCCTTCTCGGGATCGCGGTACCTAAGAGAACTTCCGGAAGGGAGAGGTTAGCGAGATGGACACGCAGACTTCTGAGCAAAGCGTCATAGAGAATGTCAAGAAGCAACTCTATATAGGGGGAGAGTGGCGAGACGCGGCTGGAGGAGACACGCTCGCCGTCGAGGATCCGTCTACCGGCGAGGACCTTTGCCAAGTCGCCGACGCGCAGCCCGAGGACTCTTTGGCGGCGCTCGACGCGGCGGCCGAGGCCCAAAAGGATTGGGCCAAGCACCCGCCGCGCGAGCGCGGCGAGATCCTCAGGCGTGCCTTTGAGAAGATCACGGAGAGGATGGAAGAGCTCGCCGTCCTGATGACGCTGGAGATGGGCAAGCCTCTGGCCGACTCGAAGGCTGAGATCACCTACGCCGCCGAGTTCTTCCGCTGGTACTCGGAGCAGGCCGTACGTATCGGCGGCAGTTACTCTATCTCGCCAGACGGCGCGCAGAGGATCATCACCATGAAGCAGCCGGTAGGACCTTGCCTCATGATCACGCCGTGGAACTTCCCGATGGCGATGGGTACGCGTAAGATAGGTCCTGCCGTCGCCGCCGGCTGCACGATGGTGATGAAGCCGGCCAAGCAGACGCCGCTCACGATGCTGGCGCTCGCAGAGATCCTCGAAGAGTCCGGCCTCCCCGCTGGGGTGCTCAACGTCTTAGTAGGCTCCTCCTCTAGCGACGTAATCGCCCCTATCATCTCCGACCCTCGCCTGCGAAAGCTGACCTTTACGGGCTCTACGCCGGTCGGGCGGCAGCTCATGGAGCAGGCCTCGCAGAACCTCCTCAGGGTCTCGATGGAGCTCGGCGGTAACGCGCCGTTCCTGATCTTCGACGACGCAGACGTTGACGCCGCCATCAACGGCGCGCTGGTAGCGAAGATGCGCAACGTCGGCGAGGCCTGCACGGCGGCCAACCGCTTCCACGTCGCGGACTCCGTGGCGGACCAGTTCGCAGAGAAGCTCGCCGAGAAGATGAGCGCCATGAAGGTCGCGCGCGGTACGGAGGAGGGTGCGCAGGTGGGGCCGCTCATCGACGACGATCAGCGCGGCAAGGTCGCCGAGCTCGTCGAGGATGCTCTAGGCAAGGGCGCGAAGGCGTTAGTCGGCGCCCAGAAGCTGGAAGGCAACGGCTACTTCTATCAGCCGACGGTGCTCAATGATGTACCGAAGGAGGCCGACCTTCGTTACGAGGAGATCTTCGGTCCCGTCGCTCCAGTCTTCTCCTTCGATTCCGAGGAGGAAGCCATAGCCGCCGCCAACGACACGGAGTACGGTCTCGTTGCTTACGTCTACACGCGCGACTTCAACCGGGCGGTGCGCGTCATAGAGAGGCTCCAGACGGGAATGGTCGGCCTCAACCAAGGAATGGTCTCGAACGCAGCCGCGCCGTTCGGCGGGATCAAGCAATCCGGCTTCGGTCGTGAGGGCGGTCTTGAGGGCATCGAAGAGTACCTGGAGACCAAGTACGTCGCGGTGAACCTCCCCGCGGAGGCTCCGTTCTGAGTATCCGGCCTAGAGCTACAAGCTCTTGCTCCCATGAGAGTGAACGGCATCTCTGACGGGGACGGTCGCGAAGGATACCATATGTGGCGATGGTACCGAGCACTCGAAACAGGTCGTTAGCGCAAGGGGCCTACTGGGGCCCCTTGCGGGCTAGCTTACCGGCGCTGCAGGCGCCCGCTCACCTCTTCGCGTTCAGCTCGTTATGGATCTTGCTGTTCGTGGCGGCTACCATCCGGGCAGCTTCGCTGAGTAGTCTCTTCAAGATTCTAAACTTACTCAATCGGCCTGTGATCTATACCAGGGATACTATAGGCGCGATCACAGTTTCGTACACGGTGGAGCAAAGGCGAATTGTCAACCTGGAACCTGTTACTCGTCGGGAAGTACCGGAGCCGTGTTGAGCGCTGGCGTTCGTAACCGGCTACTCGCCCTGGGCGTTCTATGGGGGCTCTTGTTGGCGGTGGTTCCGGCCCTCGTGATGACGAGCCCCTATAGGCTAACCGGCTTTCTCATCTCGGCCCTGGTCTGCGCCGCTTTGAGCGGATGCGTGGGCACGCTGGTAGCCGGGCGGCGTGCCGCGAGGAGCGGCAGGCGCTCCGGGGTGTTGGGCGGGACTGGACTCGGGATGTTGCAGGGGCTCGCCGGCGGTCTGGCCGCTGCTCTGCTTTTATGGGTGCTCATGGCGATAACTACCTCCGGCTTCACGCTGCAAGATCCGGTCGAGCTCTCTTCTCTGATGAGACCACGAGTCTTTCTGGGTAGTTTCTTCGTCGCCCTCTCGGCCTTCGTATACGCGGTCGCCGGCGGTCTCTTGCTCGGACCCGTATTTGGAAAGTTTATAGACCGCGTCGTCCGAGTGGACAGGAAGAACGTCGGGGATGACGCCGGCGGGAAGGAGAATCTCGTTGTACGCTAAGCTCCTCGGAATAGGCGCCGTCTACGGCTTCGGGTTTACCCTCGTAAAGTCTCTCTTCCCGACCCCGGTCCTGCTGCTTTTGCTCGCTGACGGGCCTAGCCCCGAGGGCAATCTCACGGTCCTCGCCAGCGTATACATGGCCTCGGGTCTCATTGCCGGCCTCATCGGCGGGCCGCTCTTCGGCCTTCTGCTGCTCGGTCGCAAGGGATCGGGTACAGAGGTTGGAGGGCTTAGCGTGGTGCGAACCTCTGGCGCAGACCTCTGGCGCTCACTCGTCTTAAGCTTCGTCTTCGCCCTGTTGATCGGTCTTATCTCCGGCCTCCTCACGATGGGCGCCTACCAATATGGCATCTTGCCCTCCGGCGGTACTCTAGACCCGCTTACGCTCATCCGAAGCTCCAATTTCTCGCCCGGCTACCCGCTTCTCGTCGCCTGGACCCTCGCACGCGACCTCTTACCCGCTATGCTCGTCGGCCTCTTTCTTGCCCCCTTTGGAGGAGGCTTCCTCTACCGTCTCTACGCTTCCCGCCGTCCCAAAGAGGACTCTCTCCGCAACAAGCGGCACTTTGAGGATGAGTTTTAAGCGAGCGCTCAGTCTTCGACCAGCAGTAAAAGAGCGAGCACCGTTAAAGACCGCCAGAGCCGGTTACACTGAACGTCGAACCCCTATCGGAAACGCTGGTAGCTCTGGCTAAGAGCTTCTAGACAATGTTCACGAGCGGGGAGATCTTGCAATCTGTCAGCGTGACGTCCTCGGTCGTTCGCGTCGGGCGTACCAAGTACTCGAGGCAGTTTGCCCGGCACTCTACCTTCCCGCACGGAACCTCGACCGTACCCAGATCCTCGACTATACGGACTATCGGGGCACGACCGTCTCCGGGCAAGGCGTCCCTGCGCCGGACGTACTCCCCCTTCTCGTACTGCTCCCGTCCGTAGCGAAATACAGCCATATGAGGATTGTACACTACTGATTTGATCTGGATCACACCCTGCGGAGGAGCATAAGTATCTTGTTCTATATGGCTACCCTGAAGAAAGCTCCTTAGAAATCTGGGTTAAGCAGGGGTAAGAGAACGGATGCCTCTCGCTGCTATATTTACGAGCAAAGAAGAATGAAGGCGAGGCAAATATCGAAGGGTTACTGACGATACTAGGCTGGTTCCTCGAAGAGATGCGGGCTTGCGGCCCTCGGAGGAATTAGATGGATCAAGCCGGACGCTACAAGGGCTCTCTCCTCGGCCTCGCTACCGGAGACGCGCTAGGGGCGCCTCTGGAGGGCCTGCCGCGGGATCGTTCTTACCTGTCGAAAACATGACAGGGGGCGGTTCCCACGGCCTCCCTCCTGGCTATTGGACGGACGATACCTCGATGGCGCTGTGCCTGGCGGAGAGTCTGGCGGAGCGGGGCTTCGACCCGGCGGACCAGCTCGAACGGTACCTGCGTTGGTTTCGGGAGGGTCACCTGAGCAGTATGGGGGAGGGCTTCGGTATAGGCAACACGACGAGGGGGGCCATCTTGCGGTTCGAGGAGACCCGCGAGCCGTACTGCGGTCCTACCGGCTCTGAGACGACCGGCAACGGCTCGATCATGCGACTCGCGCCGGTCCCGCTCTTCTTCGTACAGCATCCTGAGAAGGCCATCGAACGCTCCGCAGAGAGTTCGCGCACTACTCACGGCGCTCCGAGCTGCGTGGACGCCTGCCGATACTTCGGTGCCCTGCTGGTCGGCGCTGCGAACGGGGCCGGCAAAGTGGAGCTACTCTCCACGCGCTACTGTCCGGTGCCCGGATACTGGAAAGAGAGGCCCCTCGCGCCAGAGATAGACAGTATCGCGTTCGGCTCGTTCAAGCGCAAGGAGCCGCCGGAGATAAAGGGCTCGGGGTACGTGGTGCGCTCGCTGGAAGCGGCGCTCTGGGCCTTTTACAGAAGCGGTTCGTTCGAGGAGAAATGCCTTCTGGCAGCGAACCTCGGAGATGACGCGGACACTACCGCCGCTATCCATGGTCAGCTCGCGGGTGCGTTCTACGGTAAGGAGGGGATTCCGGAGCGCTGGTTGACGAAGCTGGCCCACCGGCCCCTGATCGAAGAATACGCTGGCAAGCTCTTTGAAGGTCGTCCCGACAACGTATGAGGGAAGATAGCCTGCGGGCCCGCGTGGCGCTTGTAACGGGGGCGGGCCGGCGTCGAGGGATAGGGACGGCGATCTGCCGGGCGCTCGCCGAAAAGGGCGCGGACGTCTTCTTTACCTATTGGAGCGCCTATGAAGACGAGATGTCACCCGATGATAGAAGCAAGCCGGAGGCTCTGCTCCAGGAGTTGCGCGGCGCAGGAGTCCGGGCGGAGGCGATGGAAGTGGATCTGTCCCTGCCCGAGACCCCGAACCGGTTGCTGGACACTGCTACAGAACGGCTTGGACCGCCTTCGATCCTCGTGAACAACGCCGTCTACTCGATACGGGACGGGTTCGAGGAGTTGGATGCGGCCACCCTCGACGCCCACTACGCGGTCAACTTTCGGGCTACCGCTCTCTTGAGCGTCGAGTTTGCCCGGCGGTTCGAGGGAGAGTCTGGGAGGATCATCAACCTTACGAGCGGGCAGTCGCTCGGGCCGATGCCGGGAGAGCTAGCCTACGTTGCGACCAAGGGGGCCATCGAGGCGTTCACCCGGACGCTCGCGGTGGAGGTCGGGCATAAGGGGATCACGGTAAACGCCGTAAACCCTGGCCCGACCGACACTGGTTGGATGGGTGAGGACCTGAAGCGGCAGCTGTCGTCGCAGTTCCCGGCGGGACGCGTGGGCCGGCCCGAGGACGCCGCGAGGCTCGTGGTGTTTCTCGCGGGAGAGCAGGCGGGCTGGATCACGGGCCAAGTCATCCACTCCGAGGGCGGCTTTCTTCGTTCTTGAGGTCACGCTTCCGGAGACCGTGCGTTACTATACGCGGATCATGAAACCCTCCAGGAAGTTACTCAAGAGCGGCTCGCAGCTCTTGCGTCGCCCGGCCGGGACGTTGTTCTCGGATAGCGAGGACGAGCTTCACGCCTACGTCCGGGGGCCGCTCTACCCCCGGCCTATCCTCTACGCGCTCCTGGCCCTCTTTGGCCTCTCAGTCATGCTTACGATGGACTGGTTCGGCCTCTTGCTCCTCAACTCAGAAGGCGTCATTTTCCGGATGGGCATTCTCAACGTCCTTCGCGTGACCGCTGTTTTGATGGGCGGCATCGCCGTCTCGTCCATCCTCCTCGTCCCTCACTACAAACGCCTCTACACTTACACCTCTGACGAGAACGTCTTCTTCACCCTGACCTTCACCCTCTCCTTCCTTCTCGGTAGTCCTTGCGCACTCGTTGGGATCTTCGGCTAGAAGGGCGGCATCATGAGGGTGGAGAGGATCGATCACTTCGTCCTCACGGTCCGCGACATCGAAACAACCTGCGACTTCTACTCGCGTGTCCTCGGGATGGAAGTCGAGGAGTTCGAGGGCGGACGGACGGCTCTCAGGTTCGGGGAGCAGAAGATCAACCTGCACGAGGCCGGAAATGAGTTCGAACCGAAGGCCCGGGAACCCGTGCCGGGCTCGTCGGACTTTTGTCTAGTAGCTGATCTCCCGCTCGAAGGCGTGGCGGGGCACTTGGCCTTGTGCGGGGTCGAGATCATCGAAGGACCCGTGGAGCGTACCGGGGCGATGGGAAGGATGAACTCCGTTTACTTCCGGGACCCGGACGGTAACCTCGTTGAGGTTTCTAGCTACTCTACGCGTTAGTTAGCGGGCGCTGTACGGCCAGGCTATGCGTTCGCCTTGCCTTCCAGCCCCCGCTTGAAGGCGTCCCAGGCGAGGGTTGCGCATCGGATGCGGTTTGGGGTCTGCACTACGCCCTTGAGCGCCACGAGGTCCCCGAGATCCTCTCTCTCCTCGGTGCGCATCATCTCCAGGAAGGCTTCGATTTCCCTCCCGGCCTCCTCGTGGCTCTTGCCTGCGAGGTGTTCGGCGAGCATGGAAGCGGACGCCTGTGAGATCGAACAACCCCGCCCCGTAAAGGCGACCTCGTCTAACCTGCCGTCCCGCAAGTTGGCGTAGATCGTCACCTCATCACCGCACAGAGGGTTGTTCAGAGACTCTTCGAGGTCGGCGTTCCCCAACTCGCCCCGATTACGGGGGCGCCGGTAGTGGTCGAGGACTATCTCTTTGTAGAGACCCTGGATCATGGCAGAGATTGTACCAGCCGGGGCATGTACATCTTGCTCCCGCGCTACTCGAGCAGACCGTGGCGACGGTGCCACTCCTCCAGGGACTCTTCCGGGTACTCGGGGAAGTGCTTCTCGCCTTCGCCGGAAGGGATCTCGCACCACGGCGCCGCGTAGTTGAGCATCAGGCGGACGTGTTCCGGAGGCTTCGGGAGCGGGGTGTCAACCGCCGAGGCGAAGAGGTGGACGAGCTCCGGCCATCTCGGATCGTAGAGCCAGAGAAAGCTCCCGCAGAGCCCGCAGAAGTTGCGCTGGGCCGGGCTCGCCTCGACCTCGTCCGGATCTCCGCGATCGTAGAGCTTCGCGTTATAGACGCGCAGGTTCTCTTGGCCCTCGATCTGCAGGGATTCGTAGGAGCCTCCGAGGTTGATAGCGTAGCCTCCTCCGCCGGCAGTTTTGCGGCAGATAGAGCAGTAGCAGGCCTGGTAGGGATACGGCGTCTCGGAGTCGAACCGGAATTTGATCGATCCGCAGTGGCAAGATCCTTCGAGCAGCACTCTGCTACCTCCTGCGCCCCCTGCCGCCTCCGATCTTAACGCGCTTGGGATTCAGGGCTACGTAAACGTTGCCGTCCTCGGCCTTCAGCTCGTGGGTGGGGACGGCTTTTACGGCGGGGAGACTCTTAGCCTCTCCGGTCTTCACGTCGAACTTCGCACCGTGCAAGGGACATTTGATCTGTGCACCCTCCAGCCCGCCCTCGCTGAGGTGTGCGAAGGCGTGGGTGCAGACATCCTCCAACGCGTAGAGCTCGCCGTCCACGTTACACAACGCCACCGGACGCCCCTCGACCTGGTACTGTTTCACCTCGCCGGAGGCGACCTCGTCGGCCTTTGCCAGCTTGTGGAACTCGGGCATCTCTCCTAGGCCGCCCGCTCGTCAAAGCCCATGCCGATCTTGTCCTCGATTGCCCTATCGAGCTTCTCCTTGAGGCCCTTGAGGGGGACGCGGCTGGTGATCTCCCCGAAGAACCCGAACACTACGAGCTTCTCGGCCTCGCGGCGCGGTATCCCGCGGCTCATCAGGTAGAAGAGCTCCGTCTCGTCCACCTGCCCCGTAGTAGATCCGTGCGAGCATTTCACGTCGTCTGCCATGATCTCCAGGTTCGGCAGACTCACCGCGAACGCCTCGTCGGTCCCGAGGATAACGTTCCTGTTCGTCTGATACGCGTCGGTCTTCTGCGCCCCCGGCTCGACCCGGATGAGCCCGGAGAACACCGTGAGCGACTCGTCGCGCAACGCGCCCTTGTACAAGAGGTCCGAGTGGGCATTGGGCGAGATGTGGTCCTGCAAAGTGTGGTGGTCTATAACCTGATTGGAGTCGGCGAAGTACAGTCCGAGCATCTCCGAATCGCTCCCGGAAGCCGTGAGCCCCGCTTCTACGTTCGTACGACTGAGCTGGGAGCCCAAAGAGATGACGAGGCTGTTGATCGTCGCGTCTTTCTCCGTAAAGGAGCGTATGGTGTTGAAGTGCAGCACGTTGCGCTCCCAGTTCTGCAAGGAGACGTAGCGCAGGTTCGCGCCCTCGCCGACGAAGAGTTCTACCGCCCCGTTGCTGAACGCGGGCTCCTCATCATCGGTCGAGGCGTACTCGTCGATGTATGTAACCGACGCGCCCTCCTCGACGACGACGAGGGTACGCGGCATGATCGAACCGACCACGTCTAGCCATCTGTAGCTCTGGATCGGGATCTCCACGTCCACCCCGCGCGGCACGTATAGGAACGACCCGCCGGAGAACGCAGCCGCCGAGAGAGCTGCGAACTTGTCGTAGTCCTCGGGCACGAGCTTGAACAGGTGCTCCCGCACAATCTCTTCATGCTCGACGAGCGCCGTATGCAGGTCTGTAAAGAACACACCCTTGCGCGAGAGCTCCTCATCAATACGCGAGTAGGCCGTCTCGGAGTTGTGCTGTACCAGCAGGGCGGAGTTCTCCTCGCCCTCCTCTATGAGCCTCTGGACAGCTTCGGGCAAATCTACCTCGCTAGAGACATCCGGGCTCGGGGCGTAAGGGAGGAAGTCCTCTATCCTGACGTCGGAGATGTCCGTGTAGCGCCATGCCTCGTCGCGCAAGCTAGGCATCGGTAACTTCTCGAAGGCGCGCCACGCATCGAGGCGCTTCTCAGCGAGCCACGCCGGCTCCCCCTTGAAGCGGCTGAGTGCTTCGACCGCCTCGGCGCTGATGCCCTTGCTCTTTAATATCTCCGGTACTTCCTGCTGCTGCATATATCCCTCGTCTCTCGAAAAAAGGGACGGGCTCTAGGAGAGCCCGTCCCACCAAACCTGCGCTCAGTTCTACAAGTAGCGGTTACGTTAGCCGACTGAGCCTTCCATCTCCAGCTGGATCAGGCGGTTCAACTCGATGGCGTACTCCAGCGGAAGCTCCTTGGCGATCGGCTCGATGAAGCCGTTGACGACCATCGCCATGGCCTCCTCCTCCGAGAGCCCGCGGCTCATCAGGTAGAAGAGCTGGTCCTCCCCGACCTTCGAGACGGTCGCCTCGTGCTCGGTGTTGACCTTCTTCTCCTCGATCTCAATGTACGGGTACGTATCCGTCCGCGCGTTCTCGTCTAGCAAGAGCGCGTCGCACTCCACGCGGCTCTTGGAGTTCTCGGCACCCTCATGCACCTTCAAGAGCCCACGGTACGTTGACCTGCCCGTACCCTTGGAGATGGACTTCGAGGTGATGAGGCTCGAGGTGTTGGGCGCGGCGTGGACGATCTTGCCGCCCGCGTCCTGGTGCTGACCGTCGCCCGCGTAGGCGACCGAGAGGATCTCTCCTCGCGCGCCCTCGCCCGTCAGGTAGACCGCCGGGTACTTCATCGTGAGCTTGGAACCGAGGTTCCCATCAACCCACTCGACCGTGGCGTTCTTCTGGGCCACGGCCCGTTTGGTCACCAGGTTGTAGGTGTTGTGCGACCAGTTCTGGATGGTCGAGTAGCGGATACGCGCGTTCGGCTTCGCGATAAGCTCGACGACCGCGGAGTGGAGCGAGTTCGAGGTGTAGGTCGGGGCCGTGCAGCCCTCGATATAGTGCACGTACGAGCCCTCGTCGGCGATGATGAGCGTCCGCTCGAACTGGCCCATGTTCTCCGCGTTGATGCGGAAGTATGCTTGCAACGGGATGTCGATGTGGACCCCCGGCGGGACGTACACGAACGAGCCGCCCGACCAGACCGCCGAGTTGAGCGCCGCGAACTTGTTGTCGTCCGGCGGGATGATGGTGCCGAAGTACTCCCGTACGAGGTCTTCGTGCTCGCGCAGGCCAGAATCCATATCCATGAACACGACGCCGGCCTTGTCCCACTCCTCCTTCAAGGAGTGATAGACGACCTCGGACTCGTACTGAGCCCCTACGCCCGCGAGCGTCTCGCGCTCGGCCTGCGGGATACCAAGACGCTCAAAGGTGTTCTTGATGTCTTCCGGCACGTCGTCCCAGGAACGCCCCTGGTTCTCCATCGGCCGGATGTAGTAGTAGATCTCATCGAAGTCCAACTCGTTCAAGTTACCGCCCCACTGCGGGGTCGGCTTCTCGTAGAACGACTCCAGAGCCTTCAGCCGGAACTCCAGCATCCACTCCGGCTCGTTCTTGTGCTTGGAGATCATGGCGACGATCTCCGAATCTATACCCTTTCTCGGGGTCTTGAAGAAGTACTCCTCCGGGTCGCTGAACCCGAACTTGTACTCGTCGAGCCCGAGCTCCTGAATGGTTTTGTCTTCGGGCATTTGCTACTCCTCCTGTGACCTTGACGTTTCCTTAAGCGACGGAGCCAAACTCCTGCCGCACCCAGTCGTAACCCTTATCCTCCAGCGCGAGAGCCAGCTCCTTTCCGCCCGATGTCACAATCTGCCCATTCAACATGACATGGACGCGATCCGGCTCAATATACCGCAGTATTCTATTGTAATGCGTGATAACTACCGCACTGAACTCCGGTCCCCGAAGCTCGTTGACGCCTTTGGAGACGACCTGCAAAGCGTCGATGTCCAACCCCGAGTCAGTCTCGTCCATAATCGCGAGTTTGGGCTCGAGCATGAGCATCTGAAGTATCTCATTACGCTTCTTCTCGCCGCCCGAAAACCCCTCGTTTAGATACCTCTCGGCGAATTTGGGGTCCATCTCCATTACGCGCATCTTCTCCTGCAAGAGCTTGTACATCTCCATAACGGAGAGCTCTTCTTCGCGTACGGAGTTGACGGCAGTGCGCAGGAAGTTGGCAACGCTTACACCAGGCACCTCGCTCGGGTACTGAAAGGCGAGGAACATCCCGAGCCTGGCTCGCTCGTCGGCCTCCAACTCCATGACGTCCTGCCCACGGAAGATAATGCTGCCGCCGGTGACCTCGTAGCGCGGATGGCCCATAAGGACGTTCGAGAGCGTGCTCTTGCCAGAGCCGTTGGGACCCATGATCGCGTGAATCTCACCCTCACCGACCTCAAGGTCTAATCCCTTCAAGATCTCGTTCCCGTCGATCTCCGCGTGTAAGTTCTCTATCTTTAGCATCCAACCCCTACCGATAGTACTGTGAGACTTTGCTACTTCGAACACCTCACATAATAGCACAAACCCTTGCCAATACCGTGAAACTAGAAACAGTAACGCTTCTTGAAAACATCGAGAAGAAGCTTATTTATGGGAATTATCAGTAGGGCCTTGCGAAGAAAGGTCCTAGATGCGAGCGGTTCGCAGAGGCGCCTTGAGTGAGGGTGATTGTAACACTGCGTAGGTCTCAGGAAGCCGATTATTGACAATCATTGTCAACAACTTACGGCAAGGCGGGTAGGATTGCGGCCTCTCCTGCGCGTAGAGGTATATCCTCTTTAGTGTTGCGGGAGAGATAGCCGAGGGCCAGGGTGCGGCCGTGCAAGGGGAGGGGAGCGATGCTGGTGATCCTGCCGACCGTCTTGCCGTCTTGGGTTATCTCCGCGCCGGGAGAGGGGAGAGGTCCGTCGATGACGAGGCGATGGAGCAGCTTGTTGGGGTGACCTCGATAGTACATCCTCGCGACCGTCTCCTGGCCCGGGTAGCAGCCCTTCTTGAAGCTGACGGCACGGTCGAGTATGCCGGTCTCACCGAGAAAGTTATCGGTGGTGATGTCCGCCCCGAAACGGGGGATGCCCGTCTCGATGCGGGCGGTCTCGTAGGCGTCCGAACTAGCGGGCACGGCTCCGAGGTCGAGGAGGTGGTCCCTTGCGGCATCAAGGACGTTTAAAGGTCCGATCAAGTCAAGCCCCGCCACCGGCACAGCGACTCCAGCGGCGAGCAGGGCCGCGCCCCCGATCTCCAGCTCCTTCGACTCATGCTCGGCGAGTTGGAGGTCGCCGAGGAGCTTCGTTGCGCGAGGCCCGTAGAGGCCGAGGATCCTCCAGGGTTCGTCCCCTTCAGAGAGGTTCTCGACCTTGACGCGGGAGAAGGGAGCGTAGCGGCCCAGGATCTCCGTCGCGGCTAGAGCGCCTTCAGGCTCGGCATCCACGAAGACGTTGCCTTCCGATTTGAGGATGCGCAGGTCGGTCTGGATGCGTCCCTTCGGGTTCAGTAGCGCCGCATAGACGCCGAGGTTCGGTTCTTTCGGCACCTCGTTTGTCAGGATCGCGTTAAGCATCCCCACAGGGTCCTTGCCGGAGAGCCGAAGCAAGGTCCTGCCGGGGCGGTCTATCATTGCGACGCCCTTCTTGAGGGCAACGTAACCGGCGTCGGTATCAGTCCGCACCCGCATGTTTCCTGTATCGTTCATACGGACATTCTAAGCCATGAGTTAGATAAACGAGGAGGTTTGCAGGGTGGCGAAGGTAGTAGTGCTCGACGTCGACGGAACGTTGATGGATACCAACTATCTGCATACGGAGGCTTGGGCGCGAGCGTTCGAGCAGTTGGATAGCCGGGTGCCACGAGTAGATATACACAAGCAGATCGGCAAGGGGTCGGACAAGCTGGTGCCGCTCTTCGTGGAGGGTGAGGAGGCTCAGGAGAAGGCGAACGAGCTGCACGGGGAGATCTACATGGAGACGCAAGTGCACGGCTTCCCGCTCCCGGGCGCGAAGGAGCTAATAGCCTCGCTCGTCGAGCGGGGCTACGACGTATGGTTCGTAACCAGCGCCAAGCCGGAGGAGTTAGAGCATCACATGGAGCTGTTGGAGGCGGAGGGTAAGATCTCCGGCGTCGTCAACTCAAGCGACGTCGAGGAGTCCAAACCCGCCCCTGATATCTTCGAGGAGGCGCTTCGCCGCGCCGGCTCTTCCCCGGAGGAGACCGTCTCCGTCGGAGACTCCGTCTGGGACGTCGAGGCAGCCAGCGAGGCCGGCGTGCGCACCGTTGCCGTACTCTCCGGCGGGGCGTTCGATGAGGAAGACCTGCGTGAGGCCGGCGCGGTCGCGGTCTACGAGAACTGCGCCGCTCTGCTTGAGTCAAGCTTCCCTGAGTAACCCGTTCAAGGTGACTTGACGCCGCCGTTTTTGTATAATGCCGAATGAAGTCGAAGTTGGGTTATGGTCACGAAGCGCCGCCCGTTGGACTAGGGCGGCGCTTCTCTGATACGGCCCGGAGAAGAGAAAGGTGGGCTCGAGTATGCCCCAAGGAACGGTCAAGTGGTTCAACGACGAGAAAGGCTACGGCTTTATCTCCCCGGACGAGGGAGGCGAAGATCTCTTCGTGCACCACACCGGGATAGCCGGCAGCGGGTTCAAGTCCCTCGAAGAGGGGGCGAAGGTCTCCTACGAGGCGACCCGCGGCAAGAAGGGCATGCAGGCGGAGAACGTTACTCCCGCTTAATAGAACAGCAGCCTAACACGGCAGTATGGGGCCGGGGAGACCCGGCCCTTTTTACTTCTTATCGAGCGCTTTCAAAGGCGGCGCGGGCGTCCGAGTAGACACGGGGCAAAGAGAGCCCGGTCTCTTCGGCGAGCCGTACAGCATCCGCATACTCAGGAGCCGCAACGAAGTCCTCGCCCCCGAGACTCCCGATCTTTATCCTGCAACGGCCATATGGTAGCTTGATCTCTACGACGCGCCGTTCGGCGACCGTGCGCCCCATGCGATGGTGGCGAACCCCGAGGGAGCCGGTCTCGCGCATCAGTAGATGGGCGAACGCTTCGCGCCGGGCGCTCTTTACAAGAGCACAGACCTTATACGCGCTGCGGCCCTTCTTCATGCTTATCGGCTCTATCCAGACGTCTAGAGCGCCGGAGGAGAGAAGCCTCTCGACCGCCGCACCGAGGATCTCGCCGGGCGCGTCATCCACGTTTGTCTCCAGCAACTCTACGTCGCCGGCCTCGCCTTCCAGCTCGCCGACTACGGCTCGCAGGAGGTTCGGGGCGTGCCGCAGCGTAGCCCTTCCGGCTCCGTAACCGACAGCGTTGAGCGTCACCGGAGGAGCCGATTCTGTAAACTCTCCTCCCGTGAGGCTCGCCATGAGGGCCGCGCCGGTCGGAGTCGTCGTCTCGGTAGTCTCTTCGGTCCAGCGTATGCGCGAGCCCTTCAGCAACTCCAACGTCGCGGGGGCTGGGACGGGCAGGGGGCCGTGGGTCGAGGGTATGATGCCGCTCCCCATGGGTAAAGGTCCGCAGCTTACACTGTCCACACCGAGTAGTTCGAGCGCCACGCAACTCCCGACTACGTCGACGATCGAGTCCACCGCCCCTACCTCGTGGAAGGTAACTTCCTCTGGCGGACGGCCGTGCACCATGCCCTCGGCTCTGGCAAGCAGATGGAAGGCCGCTATAGCCCTCTGCGTAGCCCGCTCCGAGAGGCCGGCGCTCTCCACTAGCCGTTGAACGTCGGCAAAGCTGCGGTGGACATGCTGTTCGGGATGCTCGACCGTAACGCGGAGCGCCCGCACTCCGCTGACCTCTACGTTGTCTATCCGGAGCGTAAACGGTACGTCCAGCGCTTCCAGTTGACACGAGATCTCTTCCAGGGGAGCGCCCGCCGCGACCAGTGCCGCGAGAGTCATGTCGCCAGCGGTGCCGCCGACGGGTTGGAAGTGTAAGTGAGCCGGCGCTCTAGCCTCGGTCGTTGTCCCGTCCGCCGGTGATCTTGCGGGCCATGAACAGCGTCACGGCGAGGAGGACGGAGAAGAGGACGAGGGGGCGAGGGTCGCTCTTCACGGCGTCGGTGAGCGGGGCGGCGTCCCTGTTCTTACCGGCCTTGCGAGCCAGGTCGAGCTGGCTCTTCGCCGAATCGACGAACTCTTGCTGTTTGGCCCTGAGGTTCGCCTTGACCCGCTCCACGGCGTCCTGGATACGTTGCCTGATCGTACGCTTTACCTGCTCGGCGACGACCTGAGGCTCTATGTGCCTGCGCAGGTCAGTCATATCCGGAGACATGCGGCTCCGGATCTCGAACATCTCCCGTTCTATGCGTTCCGGTCTCTCGCTCACGGTCTAAGCTGCCCCCTCAACCAATCTATGTTTTGCTGGAGGGCAGCCAGAGTCCGTTCGGGCTTTGGGTTGAGCGTCCGCAACCTACCCGCTCCCAGCCCCGCAAGGAGACCTCCGATCAACAGCAGTATAACAGTGATGATCCCGGCGGCGGCCCACAAAGGGAAGCCCGCGTACCACATGATGTACATCCCGGTTAGCAAGAAAAAGACCAGAAACAGAAGCATGAACAGAGCCCCGACCGCGAGAAGGCCCACCGCGATGCCGGCCTTCCTGCCGACCGGGGTAAGTTCCGCACGAGCCAACTCCATCTGCTTGTTGACGAGCTCCTGTACTTGGGGCCGGAGGGTATCCAGTATCTCCTTGATACTTCGCTCGGAGGCTGGTGGCCCCTCTCTCAGTTCATTGGAGAACCTCTCTACGCGTTCTTGCTGCTGCGCCATGAGCCTGCCCTTCCTCTCAAACCCGCGATATCCGCCACCATAATACCCTTACATCTACCCCTGTAATCTTCTCCTATACTCAAGATAACATAAGATAGCATAAAGCACTTAAAGTATTGTACTGGTGTACTATAGATGTTCGTACCCGGCGCTTTTTGTCCGGGGAGGACGAGCGTTCGGGAGGAGAGCTGGAACTCTACAAGGCTTTGGGGATAGAGGTCGGTGACGTGGTGGCCTTTGTGGGGGCTGGTGGCAAGTCCAGTGCGATTCTCCAGATAGCCGACGAGCTATTGCGTACTGGGTTGCCGGTTCTCGTCGCCCCGACCACGAAGATGTTCTTGGGCGAGGCCGAGAGGGTGGGATCGATCCTGATCTCCGAGGATATGGAGAAGTTGAGCGTGGATGTTGCGGAGGCCTTAGCCAACGGGGGAGCCGTCGTCGCCGGGAGCGCGATGCTCTCCAAGAAGAGGATAAGGGGCGTCGAGCCCGCGTGGATGCCGTCTCTGGCGCCTGAGCGGGGGGTGACGCTCGTGGAGGCTGATGGAGCTCGCCGGCGTCCCGTCAAAGGCACCGCTGAGCATGAGCCGCTCCTCCCCGAGGGTACGATGCTCGTGGTCGCCGTTGGCGGCCTGCGAGGTCTCGGCCAGCCCGTGGACGAGGAGCACGTTCACCGCCCAGAGGTCTTTTCGAAGATTACCGGTGTAGGGCCGGGTCATACCATAGAGGCTCCTGCCTTCGCCCGAGCGCTCCTCGCCGGGCTCCGTAACGCCCCGGAGAACGCCCGCCGCGCGGCGCTTTTGGTCGATGTCGAGCCCGGTCCGAGAATGGCGCGCGCCTCCGTGGTCGCCCGAGAGCTCTGGCGAGATGGTGTGCGCGACGTGATCCTGAGCTCACTGCCCGAAGAATCACCGGGCAGAGTCTGGGTTTTGTAGCAGCAGCTCTATTACAGGAGCATCAGCGCCTTGCAGCCTCTTACCTGCGGCCTCGCCTGACGTTGCGGCGAACAGCTCAATACAAGAGGTGTTCTCTCCACAGGGTTTTCCTCCTTTTCGGTACGCTGTAGACGTACTTTCCCGCAGTATGAGAACGCACTGCAGAGAGGCTGTGCAGAGAGGCTGTTTCGATATCTGTTCGAACACATATAGGGAGCGACCGCGTACTTCCCGGTCGCGTTGTTTACTGGCGAAGCTGTACCTCTGTTGGAGATGCCAGACAGCTTGGGAGCGCTAAGCGCTTGTAACCGAAATGCTCGCGATTTCCGACGCGCAGCCGACGGCCCAACTACCTGCACAGATGGCCTACCTCGCTGCAACAGACAGCAGTAAGCGGTACCTTTGTTCCGCTGTGATTACCCTTTCATCAGGCTTGTAGCCTGGCGGCAGCGCTGCGTGCTGCTTAGTTCGGGCTTGAGCGGCGCCCGTTCGCTCTGGTACTAGCATTACCGGATACTTTTGATCCTAGCATCCCCGCGTTCTCTAACCGAAGAAACCTGGTCCGAGCAGGGTATCGGGGTCGGGCGCATTTACCCGCTAAAATAAGGAGAGTTTACGGCCTGTTGTAAAGAGTTAGGAGGAGCTGTGGACGTAGCTCAGAGGTTTGAAGGTCTAAAAGAAGAAGTTCGGGAGAGCTTTGGGGAAGACATAGTCTCCCTGAGGCGTGAGATCCACAGGGAGCCCGAGCTCGGCTTCGATACTATAAAGACGGCCGAGAAGGTGCTCGCCGCTCTCGACGGGCTGCCACTGGAGATTCAGACCGGCGTCGCTGAGAACGGCATCGTCGCTACCCTGAAGGGCGGAGGTGAAGGTCCGACGGTCGCCCTGCGGGCCGACATGGACGCGCTCCCTATCCACGAGGAGACGGGGCTTCCGTTCGCCTCGGAGACCGACGGGAAGATGCATGCCTGCGGCCACGACGGTCACACTAGCATGCTGGTCGGCGCGGCCCGCGCTCTCTGCCAGGACCACCTGCGCGAGCGTCTCAACGGCACGGTGAAGTTCGTCTTTCAGCCCGCCGAGGAGGGTGGCGGGGGCGGTCGGGTCATGGTCGAAGAAGGGGTCGCTGATGGCGTCGACTCCATCTTCGCGCTGCACCTTTGGCCCGGGCTTGAGTTCGGGAAGGCGGCGACGAAAGCCGGGCCGATAATGGCCGCCGCCGATGCGTTCGAGATGGAGATCAAGGGCAAGGGCGGCCACGGCGCGATGCCGCACATGACAGCCGACGCCGTCGCCATCGCCGCCCAGGTCGTGACGGCGCTGCAGACGGTAGTTGCGCGCGAGGTGAACCCGGTCGAGCCAGCGGTGCTGACCGTCGGCGAGATAGAGGCCGGCACCGCGTTCAACATCATCCCGGAGACGGCTCGCCTCGGAGGGACCGTCCGCACCGTAAACGCCGACCTGCGCCAAAGGATGCCGGAGCGCATCGAGGAACTGGCTCGCGGCGTAGCGCGCGGCATGCGCGGCGACGCCGAGTTGAACTACCGCTTCTCCTACCCCGTAACCCGCAACGATGCCGGAGCCGCCGATCTCGCCCTCAACGTGGCTAAAGAACTCTTCGGCGAGGATTGCGCTGTCGAGGTAGAGAATCCTTCGATGGGCGGCGAGGACTTCGCATTCTTTTTGGAGGAGTTGCCCGGTGCCTACGTCTGGCTTGGCACCGGGGACGTCTCGGGCCTGCACACCCCGCGGTTCGCCTTCGACGAGGAGATATTGCCACAAGGTGCCGCTCTGCTCGCGGCACTAGCGCTAGAGTCGCTGTCGGAGTAACTGCTCTATTCCCCTGGCGGGTTGACGAGGAGTTGTGTCGCCTCCTCTAAACCGGTCAGTAGCAGCAAGATCAGGAGCACAGCGCCTAGAGGCAATAGCGCCGCTGCGGCGGCGCGTCGCCAGCTTATAAAGAGCACCTCTTTGACGGCTACCGTGGCGACGTAAAGTCCGTAGGGTAGGGCTATAAGAGGGGCGAAAGGGATCCAGAGCACTATACATATCGCCGAGGCGTAGCCCAAACCACGGAAGACGGGTCCGAGCTTGCGGCGCGAGGGTGCACCGTCGAGGACGGTGAGAACTAGCGCAGCGAGACCCGCGACTAGCAGGGGACCGAGGATTAGCGCCACGACGAGGCCGGGAAGGGCGGCGTAGAGAAGGGCGTAGTTGAACTCCAGGTTCCAGACCTCCCTCAGAAGCTCACCGAGGAGCAGGTTTATATAGAGTACGGCGGCGGCGAAGAGCGCCGGTCTCACCAGACCGCCGTCCGGGTCGAGCCTGCTAAAGAAGCGGCCTGGCGCCAGCCAGACCTCGCGCACGACATCCCGGAGACCCTCAGGCGAGTAGAAGTCCCTAGAGGGGCCGCCCCGCCCGCGCAACACGCTACTCTGCCTCCTGCTTGTCGGAGCGGACGACCTCGCCGACGCGGGTCTCGAGGTCGAGGTCCTTGACGTCTTCAAAGGGGAGACGGACGTCTATACCACCCGTCTCTACGAGGACGCTACCGCTTCCTGAGAAGCGCCCCGAGAGAGCCACGTCCCCGGTCTCGACGCGAGCTTCGAGGATACCGATCACCAAATCTTTGAGGTTTACGTCACCGGAACCGACGGTGATCTCCGCGCTACCGGTCTTGGTATTTACCGTCTCGACCGAGATATCTCCCTGAGCCGCCTGTATCGAAGCGGAGCCCTGTAGGTCTTGCAGGCTTATATCGCCGCTCTCGCCGCGGACGGTCACGTCGCCGTCAAGGCCCGAGACCTCCACGTCGCCTGCCTTCGATTCGACTTCAACCGCGCTCCCTGTTGGGACTTCGAGATCGTAGTCCACGCCGGTACCTTCGCCGCCGCCCGAGGAGATCTCCACGCTCGCCTCGTTCGAGACCTCCACGGGGACCTCGGCGGCGTTCTCTTTGGCCGAGGTTGAGTTGAACCCGCGAGCATATCTTCTGGCGGAGATCTCCACGGTCTCCAAACC
>CADCVD010000135.1 GCA_902806055.1 uncultured Rubrobacteraceae bacterium | reverse complement strand
AGAAGCCGCTCCCTTCCAGCAGGTCCTTGCGGTAATAGAACATCCCGGCGTCCGTAAACCAGGGGACCCCGTAGGTCTTGCCTTCGTAGGTTATCGGCTGCAAAGGTCCGTCGAGGTGGTCCGCTTTCATCTCATCGGTAAAACGGTCGGAGAGATCGACGAGAAAGCCGTTCGCGGCGAACTGGGCCGGCCAGACCACGTCGCCCCCGATCACGTCTACCGTAGACTTCCCGGACTGAAGCTCCGAGAACATCTGCTCAAAGTACTCATCGCTAGCCGCCGGCGTCTCGCGCCACTCGACCTGAACGCTCCCCGTGTTCTGCTCGTTGAACCTGTCGATGAGCGTCTGCAAGCCCCCTGAGTTGTCCGGGCCGAAGGTGAAGACGATCTTATCGCCCTCGCTCTCACCTCCCCCGCAGCCGGTGGCACCGAGCATAGCCGCCCCGGCGAGTCCCGCCCCGCCCAGCTTGAGGAACTCCCGACGGCTGATACCGGCGCGCCGCACCCTTCTTCTCCCCATGTCCCCTCTTCCCGCGAATGACTCCCGTACCGTCGGCAGCATAGTTTATGCTCCACTCCCGCGCACCGCTCGACTCAAGATCTCTACTCGAAGAGCACCACAGGCTCCGTATAGCGGCGAACGCGGTTACGGCTCCAGGCTCCTTCGACGAAACTTCCCAGCTCGGCGTTGCGAGCGGCAGAGTCACCTTCCGCCAGGAGCTCTAGAGGGTAGCGGACGTTCAAAACACGCTCCTCGACAACGAAGCGTGTAATCCCGGCTGGCAATACCTCATCCCTGGAGACGGTCTCGACGAGCTCTCCCGGCGTGAAGGATCGGTAGAAAAGGATCGCCTCTCCGGGTAGGGGTTCAACACGCCTGCCGGGATCGATACGACACACCACCTCACCCGGCAGGTAAGCCGCTTGCAACATCCACAGCGCGCGGACCTGTGAGGCCAGATCCTCTTGAAGGCTCGTGATGAACAACCTTCGGCCTTCGTGGAAATACGCCTCGGCCAACGGGATGCGTTCGGGCAGAATCTCCGATACCTCGATCCCTTCGGCGGAACCAAGCACCGCTTCGAGGCTTGCGGCATCGAGAACATGGCCCCAGCTTGCGGCCTTCTCGGGGGGATCGACGCGTTGAACGAGCGCAAAGTGAACGTTGAGCTTCCGCAGAGCGTGGACCCGATGAGCGCGGTCGAGCACTAAGTAGAGACCTTCGCAGGGGGCGACGATGACCGGGTTACGCTGCACGCCTTCTCGCCGTATGTCGTCTTGTACGCGGCCCAGGCGGGCTAGGTCGTGGGCCTCATGAAGGAAGAGCCGTGATAGTTCGACGAGTTGGAGGCGGCCCAACGCGGGTATCATGCGCTAGAGGGAAGGTTGCCAAGAGAGAGGCCGGGTCTTCGGCTCTCTAGCGATCCCCTCCCAAGCGGCTGAAGAGAAAGTCCAGGAGCACGTATCCACCGAAGAAGAAGCCGGCGATAATCGCCAGGAACCCTACAATGCTGATCAGAAGGTAGATTGTGTCCAAGAAGATCCAGACCTTTCGTATGTTCATCGGCGGGGCAAACACCACTAATTAAGAGTCGGGACGGCCGGATTCGAACCGGCGACCACTCGGCCCCCAGCCGAGTGCGCTACCTGACTGCGCCACGTCCCGACGCATCATCGAAATGATAGCACGCGGTAGCTCGTGCTATCATCGCCAGCGTGGCACGGGCCGCTACGTACATCAGGACAGATCCCGAGGGCGAGTTGCCCTCTGCGGAAGATCAGCACGAGACCCTTCGAGCGTTCGCCGAAGAAGAGGGACACGAGGTCGTGGCGCACTACGAAGACCTGAACGCGCCCGGTCTGCTCCTCTACCATCGGCCCGGTCTCAAGGCGGCGATCAACAACATAAAAGAGGAGGAGGACTGGGAAGTTCTCCTCGTCGCCCACCCGCGCTGCGTCTCCGATACGGAGTCGGCCGTACACGAGTTCGTCCACAAACTCTCCCTGTACAACAACCGCCTAGAGTCTCCCGTGCGCCCCTGGGAGTCGTTTCTCTCGGCTATGAAGGAATACAGGCGGGAGATGAGCCGGCGATAAACAGGCTGTAAAACGAGGTCGACGTCCGATACTATTGGTCTGATGAGCTTTCTTCTAACAGCCCTGGGGACGCTACTGTTGCTTCTATCGCTCGCGGGGATCGCGATTGGCTGTTTTATGGCGCTCGACGTGCGCACGCGCGAACCTGGAGCCTTCTTTGCCCTGTGGTGGGTCCCGGCCGTCGCTGCGGCCGGCGGTCTGCTCATGAGAGATCCCGTCACCTTCTCTATCGGCGCGTTCTGCTTCATCGTCGCCGGGGTCGCTATAGCCCTGGAGCACCGCGGCTCTAAGAGACCGCTCAGGAGCGTTAGGACGAAGTCAGAGAGCGTCGACCAGCCGACTCTCTCAGAGAAGGTGAAGCGCCGATTCTCCGGTTGGATGAAAGCCTGGGAGTACCGTAAGATCCCCTAGCGTTGGTTGCAACGCTTAGTATCGGAGCAGACGCGAAGAGCTCAGGAGCAAGCACAAAGGGAGGCATGCGATGGCGCTGCTACGCACGATAATTACGTTCGTCATCGTTGTAATACTGGCCCATCTGGGGCTCGTATACGCGGGTATCGACGAAAATCTGAACGGCTTGACGAGCAGCATCTACGGCCTCGGACGTCTCCTGGAGATCCCAGCTCAGGTAGTCATCGAGTCTCTACAAACCTCCGCCGAGCAACAGCAGAGCATCGCAGAGCGCGGCCTTTATTTTATCGGCTTCGCCGCTATAGGAGGCTACTTCATACTCTTTCTGCTCCTCGGCATAGGACGCAGATAGGTCTCAACCTCTCAGCTATAGCTGGGGCGGCGTTGAGGACGCCGGAATCCTGTACTAGAGCTCGAACTCGCAGACGAAGCACGCGTATCTAAGCGGGATTTCTCAGCCGCATGGCCTTACTCGGAGCGGACGGTCTGCGGCGCAAGGGTTCGGAGGTTTAGGCGTCTCGCGCATCTCAAGAGCTTGGGGGGATTCAAGCATAGGTGGGGCCGGAAAGATACTCTATACTGGTTAGATAAGTAGCGTAGCAAGCTCAGCGTGCAACGGTGACGCCAGCAGCTGGGTCGAGCCTGCAAAGGCCAACGAATTTGGATTAGAGAGGCATCAACCGTGGGCCACAGGAGATGCAATGATCGAGTTTAGAGATGTAAGCAAGACTTATACCGGATCGCATAGGCCGGTGGTCAGGGATCTCTCCTTCAAGGTACTCGACGGAGAGATCTGTGTTCTCGTGGGCCCGTCGGGTTGCGGCAAGACGACAAGCATGCGAATGGTAAACCGCCTGATCGAGCCATCAAGCGGCGAGATCCTCATAGACGGTGAGCCGAACACCGCGACGAGCGCGACGCAGTTGCGGCGTCGCATCGGGTATGCGATCCAGCAGATAGGCCTCTTTCCCCACCGTACTATCGCCGGCAACATCGCTACGGTGCCGGGGCTCGTGGGCTGGGAGAAGGACCGCATTACGGCTCGCGTGAACGAGCTGTTGGAGCTCGTTGGGCTGGACCCCGAGCAGTACAGAGACCGTTATCCCGCCGAGCTCTCCGGAGGCCAGCAGCAGCGCGTCGGGGTGGCGCGGGCGATGGCTGCGGATCCCCCTATCATGCTCATGGACGAGCCGTTCGGGGCGGTTGATCCTATAACACGGAACCGTTTGCAGGATGAGTTCCTGCGTATCCAGCAAGAGATAAAGAAGACTATCGTGTTCGTTACTCACGACATAGACGAGGCTATAAAGATGGGCGATAAGATCGCGATCCTAAAGGAAGGCGGCATCCTCGCCCAATACGACACGCCAGAGAACATTCTGGCCGCCCCGAACTCCGAGTTCGTCTCCTCGTTCGTCGGCACCGACCGGGTCCTGAAGAGGCTCTCGCTCACGCGCGTCTCGGAGCTGGAGCTGGAGCCCGCGAACGGGGCGAGCGACCTGCCTCGCATAGACGAACGGACCAACCTCAAGGATGCACTCTCCGAGATGATCGGGGCAGGCGTCGAGCGAGGCCTCGTCGTCTCGCACCAGAACGACGTGCGCGGGACCATCTCGATACAGAAGCTCAAGAACCTCTCCTACCAGGCACAGGCCGGGCAACACAGTGCCTAGCCTGGCTCTTCAAGACCTCGGGCCGAAGGTCCTGGACTGGACCTGGATCTCGAACAACTTCAGCGACGAGATACTACCGGCTTTGCAGGGGCACATCTTCCTCTCGCTCACTTCGGTGGCGATAGCCCTGGTGATCTCGCTCCCCACGGGTATCCTCGTCTCGCGCTACCGCAAGGCTTACCCGCCCGTTACTTTCATTACCGGCCTGCTCTTCTCTATACCGAGCCTGGCAGCTTTCATGCTCCTAGTCGCCTTGCCGGGCGTGGGCCTGGGTCCGGTACCGGTAATCATCGCGCTCGTCGCCTACTCGCTGCTCGTCTTGATCCGCAACGTCGTGGCGGGTATCGACTCGGTTCCGGAGGAGACGAAGGACGCCGCCCGCGGCATGGGCCTCACCACCCGCCAGATCCTCTTCAGGGTCGAGCTGCCGCTGGCGCTGCCGGTGATCGTGGCCGGTGTCAGAATAGCGACCGTGACGATTATCGGGATCGCGGCCATCGGCGCGTACATAAACGGCGGAGGGCTGGGAGAGTTGATCTTCACGGGCATCAGTCGCAACTTCCCGACCCGCGTAATCGTCGGCGCGGTGCTCGCAACGCTGCTCGCGGTCCTCGTGGACCTCTCGCTGCTCGCCGTCGAGCGATACCTGAGGCCCTGGGCGCGGGTGCGTAGGGCATAACATGGGTAGCCTGTTCGAGGTATTCCAGAGGCCGGACTTTATAACGCAGCTAGTCGTACACGTGGAGCTCTCGGCGGCGGCGCTTCTGATCGCGATTGCTATCGCCCTCCCCGCCGCGCTCGCTGTCAGCAGCTCGGCCTTCGCCTCGGCCGTAGTTATAAACATAGCCAACACGGGCCGAGCCGTACCGTCGCTGGCGATACTGGCGCTCGTCTTCCCACTGTTGGGGTTCGGGTTCGCGCCGTCGCTCGTGGCGCTTATGCTGCTCGCGATACCGCCTATCCTGATCAACACGTCTACCGGCATCCGGCAGGTCAGCCCCCAGGTGATAGACGCCGCGAGAGGTATGGGGTTGTCGGGTGGCCAGATCCTCAGGAGCATACAACTTCCCATCGCCATGCCCGTGATCTTTGCTGGCATTCGCACCTCCGCGGTGCAGGTCGTTGCGAGCGCGACGCTCGCGACGTTTATCGGCGGCGGAGGCCTCGGCGAGCTTATAGTCCTGGGGTTCCAGCGCAACGATCTGGCCGTTCAGATAGGCGGTTCTTTAGCCGTCGCGGTCCTGGCGATCATCACGGAGGTTGGCTTCGGTATCATGGAGAGAGCCTTCACCCCGAAGGGCCTGATGGTGGCGCGTCGGCGCCGCGGCAAATAGAGAACTTGAAAGTTAGAGAGAAGGAGATCGGAATGAGGCCGAGAAAGATCCTTTACGCGCTGATGTTCGCCGTCCTGGCGCTCGCGGTGGCGGGATGCGGCAACGCAGGCGGAGGCGGCGGACAGGGCAGCGGCGGGGAGGGCGGGCCGACCATAACCGTAGGCTCGAAGAACTTCACCGAGCAGTTCATCCTCGGGGAACTCTACGCCCAGGCGCTGGAGGCGAACGGCTACACGGCAGAGCGCTCGCTCAACCTCGGCTCTGAGCAGCTCGCCGACGAGGCGCTCCAGGCCGGCGATATCGACTTCTACCCCGAGTACACCGGGACTGCCTTGGTCAACCTCCTCGGCTACGACGGCGAGAACCCTGCGACCCCGGAGGAGACCTACGAGGAGGCGAGGACGCGCTATGCCGAGCGCGACCCGGCCGACACGATGCTCACCCCCGCCGACTTCAACAACAACTACGGCATCTTCGTCCGGCGCGAGATAGCAGAGCAGCAGAACCTCCGCGCCCTGGACGATCTCGCGGGAGCCTCCAGCGGGCTGACCTTCGCGACGTTCTCCGAGTTCCAGGATCGGGAGGATGGCTACCCGAACATGCTCGACAACTACCCCGGGCTCGACTTCAAGGAGACCGTCGTGGCGAACGATTTGGGCCTGCGCTACCAGGGCGTCGAGAACGGCGAGGCCGATGTAGGGGTCGGCTTCCTGACCGACGGTCAGCTCACCTCCGAGGAGCTCACGGTGTTGGAGGACGAGAAGAAGATCTGGCCGTTCTACTATCCCGCCCCGGTGGTCCGCAGCGAGGTGCTGGAGGAGAACCCCGACG
>CADCVD010000134.1 GCA_902806055.1 uncultured Rubrobacteraceae bacterium | reverse complement strand
GACGGGTGTCCCGCAGGCGAACGGCGATCGCGGCCGGCCGGAGGAGCAGACGCCCGCTGCTATTCTACGTGTTGGTCGCCTCCGTCTCCGCGCAGATCGCCGCGGCCTTCGCGGGCAGAGGAGATCTCGCTGCGCTTTTCACGCTTACTGGCCTGCTACTGTCCGCGGTGGCCATCCACATGGAAGGCTAGCTTGCCGGAGCAGGGGTTTCACGGCGCATCTTTTCTACCTGCTGGACCAGTGAGTAGCGACGTAGCGCCGACGATCTGTCGCATCACCCGAGCGCTAATCGCGATCTGCAGACACTCGTTACCGATCACTAGGGCGCAGACATCGTGGTAGCGTTTCTCTAGACGACCGGATTCACACGGTAAAGCAGAGACGAGCGCGTAGTCGCTACACGAGCGCCGGCGCAACCCCCGGCTTCTCGCCCGCCGTGGCGGTGAGGCTGAGGCAGCTCGTGCGTTGTGGTTTGTCCCAATGTGAGCACGTCGTGTTCGCTTGCGACGAACCCCCAGCTCCGCTTCAGGGTCACTGTAGGCGCGGAGCCTAAGGCCAAGCTGGGGTTGGTCTAGCAATTATGCACTCGTGCTCTGCTCACTGGGCCGCGTGCATGCGGGCGTTTCTGCAAATCGGTAAGGAGGTTCTGAATCTTCTCGGTGGCAATTCACCATATGGGCATGATCGTCTGGAGATGTTCGCCTGTACACGTATGGTGAGACGGTGAGGGAGAAAGGCGGCGGCGTTCGAAGTAGGGGCTTTCTCCGAACTCTGGCGTGAAACCTTATGCGCAGTTCTGCCTCGGCCTCCGAAGTCGAGCCATCCTTAACCCTTTTGGGCGACACGTCTAGTATCCCTCGTGACCTAGGCTACGCCCGCCACTTTCGCGCGAGGTGGGGGCGAGTCCCTATCCGACCCCCGCCCCACGAAGTATTCGACCGAGTGCGCGCGAGAGGTCAAGCGAACCCGATCGAGGAGGAGCGGGATGCAAACTCGAGTGAGGTCGGCGATCTGGCGATGCGAACACCGCTACCCGATCGTGATGTCGACCAGGGAGGGCGGCAAGCTTGCCCGGTGCCCGGGTTGCGAGGCGACCGGTTCTTTGCGAGCGGGTGGGCTGGAGGCGATGCGGGCGCCAAGGTAAGGGGGCACGAATAGGAATAAGGTGGAGGCTAACCCCCACTCGTCGCGCTATTCACCAGAACGCGCGGAAGAGGCCATCCCTGAACTTCTCCCTGCGGGGTTCCGTGCAGTTTACCCGCCAACCCTTCTCAGGAATACGGTTACCAGGTCTGACGGTCGCTGCAATCGACCTCTATCTCCGCCCGTAGGATACTGTAGAGGGTGTATGCTGCGACTTTCATGCGCGCATCGACCACCGCGTCGAGTTGCGGAACTTTTCGGGCCCTCAGCTCGCGCCACCGCCTCCGTTACCAAAGGGGCTGACCGTGAGTACTGATACTCGGCATGCGCCGCAGCACTCTTTGAGCGTCTATGGTATGCATTGTCCGAGAAAGGGCCGTTTTTGTCCCTTCTAACGGCCAAAGTTCGGTTATGCGAACGTTAGAAGGAGCGGAGATGATCCGGGAGCAGCGAGTGATCGAGGATCTTGGCGTCCGGAGGGAGGACCCGGCTTACAGGAACGGTTGGGAGGACGGCCGGTTCGGGCCGCCACAGTTGTTCCTAGAGAACCCGAACCACTCGGGATGGGAGGGCCACCGGGAGAGGCTGGCGTACTACCGGGGCCACCGCGACGGGCGGAGGATCCGCGAGATGCTGGAGCACGAGGAGTCCGCCTGATACCGGACGACTTATGCGTCCCGTACGCGGGATGTCCGTGGCGCTCCGGCGCGCCATAGAAGGGCAACGTGAAGACGAGAAGAACCGTTCTGCTGCTGACCTCGATGGCCTTGACGCTGCTGCTTGCATGCGGGGCGGCGCTGGCCCAGGAAGCTCGCCTGGCAGGCGACGACGCTGCTGCTGGAAGGCTAGCAAGAGGAACGGGTAGGATACAAAGGTCGACACACCACGCAAGCAAGGAGCAAAGCAGCCATGAACAAAAAGCAGCTGATCGAGCGGATCGTCGAGCACGCCGGCTCGCCCAAGGCCGAAGCCGAAAGACACCTGGAAGCTTTCACGGCCGCCGTCTCGGAAGCGCTCAAGGCGGGCGAGGAGGTCCAGCAGCCGGGCTTCGGGAAGTTCTACGTCCGGGAGCAGAAGGCCAGGGAGGGCAGGAATCCGCAGACCGGGGAGACAATGCAGATAGGGGCCAGCAAGGCTCCGGCTTTCAAGGCGGGCAAGGCCTTCAAGGAGTCCGTCTAGTATCGACGGCAGCGCCGGGAACTCGGGGGTTCGAGTTTCTGGCGCATCCAACAAAGGTCCATACACCCAACCACGTAGGACGCGGGTTCTCCGAAGCTGTCCCTTCGCACCCTTGAGCAAGTGCCAAAATCCGACGTGTGTCATCATGCCTACAGCTCGCGACCTATCGATGAGGGAGGATTGGCCACGATCGGTGGAGATGGTGCATAGATATGCCTCGTCGTGCAATGACCTACAGACTGACGTTCTGTGCCGTATTGCGCGATGGTAGCCTGCAGATCCGGCTGGAGCCGTCGATTACGGGTTGAGTCGCATGCACCTGCCGACCGGCGTAGCAGCTCTTGGGTCCGGTGCCGGCCGGCCGCTCCCGCGTGGCGAGAGTCCTTTTCGAGGCCTCCGCTTCTCTGCTGGACAAAACTCGCGGAAGCCGCCTTATCGGGACCCCGGGTAAGAGGTTCTAAGAAGTTCTAACCTCGGAAGGTGCCAAAGGCTAACAATGCGGCTTGGTTCTCGCTACACTGTGAAGCTTGTGTGCGGGCTACCGCACCAAGGCGGTTTAGCTTCCTGGAGGACCGTTGCTACCAGACACAGTGACGCAGACGCTTCCCTTCCTAGTCCTCGTTACCCTCGGGGCTGCCACCCTCCTCGTCGCCTTAGGTGCGCTACGGAGCGCGCGCAGGGCCGAGGAAGGGGGCGAAAGCCGACACGAGCTGCTGCGCGATCAAGCCGAGCGTACGGAGCTGCTGCGCGAAGAGCGCAAGACGCTCATCGAGGAGCTAGAGCTGGAGCGCCGAGAACGGCTGCAAGCACAACGTAGGGTAGAGCAGCTTACGAGAGAACACCCGCACCTAGAGCTCGAGCGGGAGCTCCAACGCGTCACCGAAGAGCTGGAGCTGGAGCGAGAGGGGCGCCTGCACAACCACCGCGAGCGACAACGCCTGGCGGAGGAGCTGGAAGAAGAACGCCTCGCGCGTTCAGAGGACCAGCGAGAGGTCGAGCGCTTGCGGCTAGAGGTTGGGCAGCTGGTCGAGGAACTGGAAGGGATGGAAGAACGGCACGCCTTTTCTAAGCGATCCAAGAGCCTATGGGGGCGCCTATTCGGCGCCAGGGACCGCTAGAGGGAAAGGGTTTTCTCTACGAAGGTAGCAGAGGCCACTTGGCGGAAAAGCGCTGCGCATGGCAGAAGCCTGTTCAGCCAATCTCGTAGAAGGGTTGTTCTGCGAACTTCGGCCCGAGGGGGTTCTCCGAAGTTAGAACTGCTCGCTCGCGAAAATGTTTCCCGATCGAACTGCTATCCTTTACCCTGCACAATAGGGTCGGCACGTGAGTAATCTGGTGCCCTCCTTCATGCGACGGTAGCCTTACCCGGCCGTTAACTCGACAGCATTAAGGGGGAAGCCTCGATGCATGAGAGAACAGGCAGCGAGAGCTCTATCGAGGAGCTCGAGGCTGCGGTCCTTGGCATCCTCGACCTCTATTTCGAGGCCCGAATCCGCGAGATCACGCAGGCCCCCAGAAAGGTAGGGCCCGCAGTCGCGGTTTACGAAGAAGCTCGTCGACGGCTCGCGGAGGCCGAGGAGGAGCTCGAGGTGATCCGCCGTCGCAAACAGGAGATCAAGACGGGTACCGTGGACGCCGCCGTAGAGGACAGCGGAGCCTCCGAGCTTGGAAAGCAGCTCTCCAAGCTGCAGGAAGAGGTCCGAGGCCTGACCGAGGCGGAGAAAGCCGCTCAGGGACAAAAAGAAGCGGCTAAAGAGGCGCTCAGGCAGACGGAACTGGATTTCGAAGGGGACCTAGCGTTATCCGCCGACGAGGTCGCCGCCATTGCGCTGAGTAAGGTCGAGGAGATCGACGCTTTCAAGGCCCGCCTGGACGGACGCTTCGCGGAGGGGAGGGCGTCCGCTCTCGGGGCCGCCATTTAGTCTAGGTTACGCGTGCCAGACTGCGCGAGAAACCGCGGATCCTTAGCTCCATCTTGCCCCTATACGCCCGGGATGTCGGCGTGACGACTCTCGATGAGCCGCCGCATTAGCCGCTCTGCCGCCTCTCCAACCTCCTACATGTTAGCAGAGCTCGTCCTGGCCCCCCGGCGCCCCTCTGGCTCGCCCTCCGGCCCTGCGTCGAGTGTCTGCGTCGAGTGTGTTTGCCGATTTTGTGGTGTACCCTCTTGGAACTTCGAGTCGTAAGGAGGCTTTTTATGTTGCAACGCATGGCGGTCCTCAACCAGCTTGCCGTCGTGTTCGGCTCCGTAATCCAGCTTCTGGCTAGCAGCAGGACCGAGCCGCTCACCAAGCGCAAAGTCGCCGAGACCGTGCTCGGCTGGTCGCTGCCGCTCAACCTCGGGGTCTTGGAGACCCTCTGGTTCGTGGGTCACCTTCGCAGAAGGAGAAGCGCCGAAGGTGAGGGTCAACCTGCGGCAGATAGGGTGCTCTCTGAGCTGGCTGTCGCGCACCTCGCGTTCGGCGTGCTCGGCTTGCTGGCTCTCCGGTTTCGTGGCATGTTCTGGTTCGCTACGGTCGTTGGCCAGGCGGTCTTCCTCGGTGGCGTCGCCGCGGTGAACGCCCGCGAGATCCTTAAGGACAAGATGTATTTGTTCGACGTGCTGATGTCGCTGGCGCACGTTGGACTATTGATGGTCTACGGTCCGCTAGGATCTGCTCGACTCTCGGCTCCAATAAGGCGACGGCGCTGGTTTGGTGCGAGATCGTAGGAGGGTAGACCGCCCAAGAGGCCGAGCCCTTGCGAGGACAGGCTTATTCACCGGAGTGCGTGGAAGGGTTGTTCTCCGAACTTCGGACTGAGGGGGTTCTGAGAAGTTCACGCTGGAGTCTGTGAGGAAGGTCTAGGCGCGCCGCTTGTACTCGATGAAGGCCTCTAGGTCCCGCACGACCCACTCGAGCCGCTCCCAGTGCACCAAGTGACCGGTGTCGGGCTACACCCTCAAGGTGGCATCGGGGATCACCGCCGCGCGCCGCTCTTGTTCCTCGCGCCAACACGGCGTCCTGCTCGCCCCACAAGAGCAACGTCGGTGCACCGATCTCGCCGAGGCGGGCCGTGTCGTCGGTCGGGAGCACCACCCCCTCGTAGTAGCCGCGCCAGACGCGGGCCGGGACCTTGAGGCTCTCGGAGACCAACCCCTCCAGGATTTGTCGGACAGTTTCGGAGGGGCGTTCTCGGAAGTCGGCGAGGAAGGTCCGAAAGATATGCGGCGTCTGGACGGAGATATGCTGTTACAATCGCAACCCGATGCTTCGAAACACACCAGCCTCGAAAGCGGGCGACTCGCTGGGCTAGCCTAAATGGTTCACCGGTGCAGCGAGAACCAACGAGCGGATGGCATCGCAGTTTTCGAACGGGAGGGGGAAAGACGATGGGGCGAACAAGATGATGCGTCGTATATCTAACGTACTCTTAGTCGCCTTGTGTTGCGCCCTTCTGCTGGCCTCTGATAGTGGAGCCGAGGCCCAGACAGCGGGGGAGGTCGGGGCGTGGTTGCCGGTTCCCCACACCAAGTACATGAGCGACACTCAGCTAAGCGCCCTGCTCGACAAAGCCAAGAACGCTGGCGTTAGCGGCGTCCACACGCAGGCTCCCTGGGACCATCTCGAGCCTTCCTACGACAACGACTACGAGTGGGCCTTCATGGACCGCTTCGTGAACGAGGCCAGGGCGCGGGGACTGAAGGTCACCATGCAGCTGACGGCCGCCCCGAAGTGGGTGGCGCCGGAGGGGGTATGGGGACCGCCTCGGGGCTCCTCGGACCTGGCGGCCTGGCGCGATTTCTCGCACGACCTGGTAGAACGCTACGGCACGCGGGTGGCGCGCTACGAGATGTGGAACGAACCAAATCACCTGAAGTTCTGGCCGTCGGGCCCCGACCCCGCGGAGTACGCGGCGCTCCTGAGGGCCGGGTATCTTGGGGCGAAGGACGCCGACCCCGACGTGCGGGTGACGGGGGGCATGCTTTCGCACAACGACATGGGATACTTCAACGCTCTCTACACCGCAATAAGGAGGTATCCAGACG
>CADCVD010000133.1 GCA_902806055.1 uncultured Rubrobacteraceae bacterium | reverse complement strand
AAGCTGACCACGCTGGGGACCAGGATCACGCCGACGACGAACTCACGAATGGTACGGCCCCGGGAGATGCGGGCTATGAACGTCCCCACGAACGGCGCCCAGGCCGAAGCTGGGCACCAGTAAATTGAGCAGGGCCGCGTCGAAGACGGCGGTCAGTTTCTCCGCGAAGAACACGACCCACGCCACAAACAGCGCCGGGAGAACCACCGCGACCCAAAACACGGTAGGACCTATTCTTGAACTAGCCGGTCCTCGCATTGTTTACCTTCCGTTCCCAACCATTTCCTCAACCCTCCCGCGAAAGATTTTGGCACTGTAGCGTATAACGCAACCTGTTGCAAATATCTTGCATCGTTGCGTATAGCGCAATCCAATACAAATGTGGCAACAAGTGTCTGCAAGGTCGCCGCGAAGGATAGACATTCACGATGCCTCGCCTGTATCGTTGACTTTCCGGGCGCTTGCGCAACTTCGTAGGTTTCGTACCGGGTGACACCCGACGAAGATGGAGCGCTTCTCGACGTCTTGGAAACGTCGTCCGAGGGCTCCTTCAGACGGATCAGGAGTTCGACTGGTACGGGTCGGCGAGAACCATCGCCGATACCTAGAGACGATGACCTCCGGTGCACGGCAAACGCTATAAGTGCCGGCAGCATCGGTACTCGGTCACATGGCTCCATACTTCCCCTATCTTGTCCTGATCCGGCTGCTCCGGCATGCGGGATAGCGGCGGTTATCCAGCACAACGATAGCCTGGATTGCGTCAGCGACCTAGACCAGGGATGGCGCCCACCCAGGAGCGAAATAGGCAAGGCGTCAAAGCTACTGCTGCCCTACTGCTTCCACGATGCTCGGTCTGTCGCGACGGTGAGCCTCTTCTCGAACGTGAGAACGCGGTTGCAAGCTTTGGGAAACATCGTATCGTGCCCGAACACTTGGACTATCAAGGAGCGCAAAACGGCAAAACAGTAGTCCGACGGCACGGCCGCGTCAGGCCATCCTCCGCGCCTGAGAGGCCAGATTGAGACGATAGACCATCGGGGTACGCCTGAAGAAAGGGATCATTCTCCGTGCGGCATCTACAGCGGGAACATAGACTCGGCAATATGTGGTACTTGGTGTTTCCGCCAAGGGTTGACGACTTTTCGTACCCCGTAGCTCTCGGATTGATTCGTCAGCACTTCTACCGCTTCTTGTCATATGCGCTACTAGTCTATTGGCGAAGCCTCTTAGATCTTTCAGAGTCTTAGATCTTTCAGAGTCTGAACAACCGGGAGGTTCGATGCCGGTATGGCAAGAGCGCTATCTGCGTGACTGTTCGTGAGGGAGCGAGGATTCGGCTTCATGATCGCCGCTTCTCTCGATCCACACTGGCAGGCGCCGGCTGGCAAAAATCGCTCCGCAAGCCGAGAGGAACAGAGCAGCGTACAGAATCCGAAAATTTTCGACTGGCGGGGTCTGCCCGATCAAAACCGCCGCCATGATCGACGAGCCGAGGATGCTCCCCAAGTAACGCATCGTCGAGAAGAGACCGGACGCTTGCCCGGTTTGACTAGAGTGTGCCGTCTCTATTGCCGTCGCCTGTACAGGGGCCATCGACAGTCCGAGGCCAGCCCCGACGAGGATTAGCGGGAGTAAGTAAAGAGGCCAAGACCAGGTCGGATCTATGGCCAAAAAGGGGAGGATGCCGAGTGACATAAGGCACGCCCCCACAACTACCGGGGTGCGGCCCCCGACGCGGTCGGAGAGCCGACCGCCAAGCGGCGAGAAGATGATCGTCGGCAGCGAGAGTCCGGCTAGAAGGAGACCGACCTGAGCATTGCCCCAGGTGCTCCAGCCTGCCAGGAACAGCGGAAGGGAGAGCAGCAGAGTGTACATGGCCAGATTACTCAGCAGGACGTTGGCGACGGCGGGTGTGAACCCGCGCGCCCGGAGTAACGCGAGGTTCAGCACGGGATTCAAGGCCCGCGCGGAGTGTCGGACGAGCGCCAAAAGCGTCCCGGCGGCAAAGAGACCGAGAGCTGGCGCCAAGAAGAGCGGCGCGTTCGGCAGCCTCCAAGTAGTTAAGGAGAGCACTAGGGAGACTAGACCAAAGGTAAGGAGCGCCGCGCCGCGCAGGTCGAACCTTCCCGCTTGAGGGGCCGGGGAATCGGCCGGCAGCTTCCATCCCAGAACCAGGGCGGGCGCCAGCAGCAGGAGGTTGGCGGCGAAGATCCAGCGCCATCCCAGAGCGGCAGTCAGGATACCGCCGATTGGAGGGCCAAGTCCGGCCGCAACCGCGATGGCAGCCCCTATGTTACCGAAGGCACGGCCTCGCCGTTCGGGGGGGACCAGGGATCGGACCAGCGCCGTGCCGTTCGGGATGGCGGCCGCGCCGGAGATGGCCTGTACGGTCCGGGCGACGAGCAGGACCTCGATGCGCCACGAGAACGCGGCGACGACCGTCGCCACCAGAAAGAGCGTGAGTCCTATAAGGAAGAGCCTCCGCCGGCCGTAGCGGTCCCCCAGCGCGCCGCCAAGCGGCTGGACTGCGGCCATGGCGACCAGGTAGGAGGTCACGATCCAGGAGCCCCAGGCGAGGGACCGATCGAAGTCACCCAGCAGTGAGGGGATCGCCACGGCGATCATGGTCGAGTTGAGCGGGGCGAGCATGGTGCCCAGCGCGACGGGGGCGAGCACCATGCTCTCGGAGAGTGACCTTCCTAAGGGAGCACTCTTCACGTCCTTATCATTGCGGCTCAGCTCTCGTTTTTGGAGAGTATACGGACGATGCCCGCGTCGCCGTCCACCTCGATCATCTGTCCGCTCTTTATCGCCGCCGTTGCCCCCCCGGTTCCAACCACGGCGGGGATGCGGTACTCGCGGGCCACCACGGCGCAGTGGCTGAGGATGCCGCCGGTATCTGTCACGACCGCCGCGGCCGTGGCGAAGAGCGGCGTCCACGCCGGGGCCGTTGTCTCGGCCACCAGAACCTCGCCCTCCCGGAGACCCTCCGCCTCCGAGAGAGACCGGAGCACCCTGGCGCGGCCCCGAACCATACCGGGCGAGCCGGAGTTGCCCCTCAGAACGCCGCGCTCTTCCGACGGCTGGGGAGGACCTCCGAAGAACTTCATCATCGCCCGGTTGAAGGGGTTGTCGGGGGGCGGACCCGGCGGCGGGGTTCCCAAAGCCGCGGGCGGCTGTACCCTCGCGAACCGCTCCAGCTCAGCCTTGCGGTGGGCGACGAGGTCTTTTCGGTCGAGGTTCGGGAGCTCGGACGCCGTCTCGCATAGCTCGTCGAGGTTCAGGTGGAAAACGTGGTCTGCCCTATCGATGATGCCGGCCTCGGCGAAGCGGCGGCCGAACTCCATAACGACCTTGCGCACCCTGGCGGTGGAGCTGAAGTCGATCCAGAACCCGTGGTCCTCGCTCAGGACCATACCCTCCTGGGCCGCCTTGAGGAGAAACTCAAACTCGTCGCGTACCGCCTGGGGGTAGCCTCTCAGATGCTCGCGCGTCTGGGCCAGCAGTTGCTCCCGCTCAGCGCTAAGGGATGCCAGCTCCTCCTCGGGGCCGCCGCCCGATTGAGATACGTAGTCCTTTAGCATCTTGATCACGGGCGTCGGGTCCTCGGCCCAGGTCGGGTAGCTTACCCCCCACATGTCGCCCCGTTGGCCATACTCGTCGAGGTAGGCGTCTAGCCCCGTCAAAAAAGCTCGGCCTTCTGCCGAGCCTTCGAGCGTGGACACGACGTCGTCGGCGGCCTCCTCCTCCAGAACCTTGCGCACCTCTGGCATCTCCTGCGCCTGGCGGCTCAGCCGCCAGAGCTCCCGGCCGGTCTCGACCGTCTTGTTGTCCAGCCCTTGCAGCAAGCGGTAGGCGTCGAAGGCTCCGACGGAGCCGAACAGGTCTTGGTAGAACTCCTCGAACGTGCTCATCGACATCAGCATCGGGAAGGCTAAGGTGAAGTGGATCTCCCACAATCTGCGGAACTTGGCCACGGTCTCGTCGAGGTGGGCCAGAAGCTCCGGCATCGAAGCGCTACGCAGGTCGAAGCGGTCCCAGTCTTCCAAATACTGCTTGATCTCTGGCAAGAACTCGCCGGACCACCTCTCGCCCAGCCGTGCTATCGCTTCCCCGATCTTCTCCCGGGAGCGTTCCCCCATGGCCTCCAACTCTTCCGGCGGCGCCATGACCGGCGCGACCGCCGTGTAGAGGTAGTGGTTGATGCGGATCGGGCGAAGGCGGATAGGTAGATCGTACGCTTCGCACGCCCTGGCGAACCCGTTCTCTTGGGCCAGGCGGATGGAAAATTCGTCCTCCAGCTCGTTCACCGCTTCCGGAAAATGCATCGCGTCCCGCGTCCAGAAAAGGCGTTCGTCGTCGGGGTTCTCCCAAACGATCGGGAAGTCCGGCGGCGTGGGGATCAAGCCTTGCTGCTGCATATAGTGCCCTCCTCGTCGTCCCTAATGGGCTTCGAATCTCTAGGTGGTGTCGGAGATCGTCGTGTCCGGCCCGCCGAGCGTGGTGATCGGCCGGCACTGAAGCAGGTACAGAAGCTTCCCGGCAAAGGCCGTCTCGATGTCTACCGGCCTGCCCATCTCTGCTTCCAGACCGACCGCGAGCTCCGCCAGCTCCGCAACCTGAGCCCTGTTCAGGGATGCTCGCTCCCTCAAGATCCGCGGCACGGCCACCTCCCGCGTCCCTCCGGGCACCGCGACCGTCATCCGATCCTTCGCCCCTATCCGCTCTTCTTTCACCGCAAGGTCTGCCTTGCGCACGACCCAGGTATCGGGCGTCACCGTCCCCGAGACCACGCTCTCTCCGAGCCCCCAGCTCGCCGTCACAACTACCTCGTCGCGGTTCCCGGTTATCGGGTTCGCGCTGAAGACCACCGCGGAGGTGTCAGCCAAAATCAGCTGCTGGACCAGCACCGCGAGCCTTACCTCTTCGATCTCCAGCCCCTGCTGCTCGCGGTAAGCAAGCACCCGCTCGTTGCGAGCGGAAGCCCAGCAACGGGCGACGGCGCCGAGCACGGCATCGATCCCCTCCAGGTTCAACTCGGTTTCGTGCTGGCCGGCAAACGAGGCGAGGTCTCCGTCCTCGTCGAGCGCCGAGGAGCGCACCGCGACCGGAACGTCCGGAACACCAAGATCGAGAGAGAGCGCCTGATAGGCCTCGGCGACCTGCGTCGTTAGTACCGCCGCCAGCGGGGCACCGGGGACGTGCGCCGGGTCGTAGGCGGCCGCGGTCAGGCAGAAGCCCGAAGGGACCCGGTACCCGGCGGCCAGAAGGCTAAGGTTGACAGCCTTACCGCCGACCTGCTTGGGGTCGGAGCAGGCAGGATCGCCAAGCTGCAGGATGGTAGGTCGCGTGCTCGTGATACTTCTCAACGTCTACTCCTTGCCTTTCGCCGGACCGTCGGTCGAACCACGAATTGCGTGCCTCGACGACCTCTACCGCCGTATTGCTGCGTTAAATGCGTGTTAAATCATAGGTAGACCTTACGGCCCGGCCAACGCCCCTCGCATCCCCCAAATGAGGGATTTTCCGAAACGTTATGCAATTACGAAGGGATAGTTTGCGGCTTAAAGAGTTCGTTTCTAGCTTAGAAACCATGTTGCAAACGGGGGATGCTCGTGTCTTCCGGCGTCGCACGGCTACCATCGCAGGCAAAGATGCCGCTCGCGACCTCGGGAGGACGAACGTGTCCCGCACCGCCCCTGTACATCCTGGCCGTCAGCACCGGACTGAGACAGGGCGAATGGCTCGGGCTGAAGTGGGAGAATGTGGACCTGAACGCTGGGAGGTTAGAGGTCCGCAGAATCCTCTCTGAGGCCCGCAGCGGGCGCCTCTTCGAGCCCCCCAAGGGCGGCAAGGACCGGAACATCCGCCTTGCCCCGCGGGCCATCGGCGCCCTCAAGGGACATCGCAAGCGCCAACTCGAGGAGAGGATGAAGCTGGCTGGTCTTTGGCAGGAAAACGAACTCGTCTCCTCCCGCGTCGGAACGCCGCTCGGAGGGCGTAACCTCATTCGCTCGTACAAGCGACACCTGAAGCGGGCGGGACTGCCACCAAGCTTCCGTTATCACGATCTCCGGCACACCTGCGCCACGATCCTTTCGAGACAGCACGTCAACCCGAAGTTCGTGCAGGAGCTCCTGGGGCACAGCGACGTGAGCCTGACGCTCAACATCTACTCGCACGTCCTCCCGGACATGGGGGATCAGGCCGCGGTAGCCATGGAGGCTGCCCTACAATAGCAGCACTCAACTACTGTAAAACTACTGTACTGGAGCCCCGGTCAGGGTGCCAGGGCTCTGCTGTGTTCTTTCTATTTGGCTTACCTATGCAGAATCAAGGAGCGCGCCCGGTAGGATTCGAACCTACGACCTGCGGATTAGAAGTCCCAACCGCTGCGTTCCCCACTGTACACTGCTGTTCAAAATA
>CADCVD010000132.1 GCA_902806055.1 uncultured Rubrobacteraceae bacterium | reverse complement strand
ACCAGTTAGAGAAAGGTCAACGTCCCGAAAGTTATGGTTGGTCGGTTCAACGGGTGAGCGCAACGGCCCTGGCCAGTGTAGCAGCCGGTGTGCCGTAGCCTAAGGTCTTGCGGGGCCTCGCGTTGAGCTTCAGCGCGATCAGGTCGAGGTCATCTTGATCGTACACTGAAAGGTCGGTCCTTCTGGACAAGTACTGCCGCAAGAGTCTGTTAGTGTTCTCACTCGTTCCACGCTGCCAGGGGCTCCTCGGATCGCAGAAGTAGACGGAGACGTCGGTTGCTACCGTGAAGCTCTTATGGGCGGCCATCTCCGGGCCCCTATCCCAGGTGAGAGTGGTCATCATGGTCTTGGGCAGCCGCCTTATCTGCTCGCCAAGGGCCGTAACCACGCTCTCGGTATCCTTGCCACCGACCCGCACCAGCATCACAAACCTCGAGCTACGTTCGACCAGGGTGGCAACGTGGGTGTTGCGCGACCCGGCCAGCAGATCCCCCCTCCCAGTGTCCGGGCACCGCCCTATCCTCGACCTCAGGCGGACGCTCGCGGATGGAGACGGCTTCTTTGATCTGCCCGCGCGGTTGACCGGCGGTGGAGGCGTGGCGACCCTTGCGCATCATACGTCTGGAACGCAGATGAGCGAGCAGTTCCCTCTTGAGTGCGCCCCTGGCTTGCACGAACAGGGTGCGGTAGATGGTCTCGTGGGAGATGCGCATGGTTTCATCCTCAGGATACTGTCTTTTTAGCCAGCCGGAGATCTGCTCGGGCGACCAGTCTTCCCGTAGCTTCCTTGCTACCACATCGCGCAAGAAGTGGTTTGTTGCAAGCAGACATCTCTTGGGGCGGCGGGCTCTCTCCCACGCCCTCTCGTCCGCCTTTGTAGCCCGGTAGTTTCTGCGGCCGCCGTTGCGGTTTACCTCCCGGCACACGGTGGAGGCACAGCAGCCCAGCCGAGTGGCGATTGCACGAAGAGATTCTCCGGTAGCGAGTCCTCGGGAGATCTCCTCCCGCTGGGGTGGGGTGAGTGCACATCTTCGCCTGCGCTGCTGTGGTGGCGAGATCCCGCCGGTGGCTTCGAGCATCCCGTGAATGGAGCCGGGGGGCTTCTGTAATGCCCAGGCGGCCTACGCTCCTTGCTGAGCCGGGTTGTACGCTCAGAGCGGGGCGCGAGATTTTATCTGGAAGGCCCAAACGGCTGGCACTCATCTGCTGGGGCTATATGTAGCGGCCGCCTAAACACATGGTAGCGTTTTATGGGGCGTCCTCGGCTTTCTTGCACTCGTCTCCGGCGCAGCTTCTGAGAGCGTTCAGTTTCGTGTTTAGATCAGCGACGAGGGAGGGGTCGGTAATCTTGGGGAGATTCTCCAGCTCGTAGGGGTCGGCTTCGAGGTCGTAGAGCTCTGTCTCACCGTTGTCGTACTCGACGTATTTGTGGGTCTCGGTCCTGACGGCCTCGTAGCTGGGCGGATTCCCACCGGAAAATCCTTCGAGCAGGACGGCCGAACGCCACGCAGGGTCTTCGCCGCGGAGCAGCGGGGCTAGCGAGCGACCGTCGGCTGAGAAATCGATGCCCGCCAGATCCGCGAAGGTCGGGGCGAAGTCGGTGTTCAGGACGAGCCTTTCTATCTTGGATTCGGCGGGCACTCCCGGCCCCCGGACGAAGAGGGGCACCCGGGCGGCCTCCTCGTAGGGGGTGTTCTTTCCGTAATCTATGAGATGTTCGCCCTGGTGGTAGCCGTTGTCGGAGGTGAAGAATATGAAGGTGTTGTCGAGCTCCCCGGCAGTCTCCAGTTCCTGAACCAGCGAGGCGACCATCTCGTCGACGGCCAGCATGCTGGCCAGCCAGTTTCGGTAGCGGTCGTCGATCTCGGATACCTGCTCGTCAGAGAGGCGGTCTATTGCCTGGATCCAGGACGGTTTGTCCGAAACGTCTTCCTCGTCGAACGACGGGGGGCGAGGGGCCTTCTCGTCAGCAAAGGCGCCCACGTGGCGCTCGGCGGGGGTCGCAGGCTCGTGGGGTGCCGCCGGGGCAAGATATAGAAAGAAAGGCTGAGAGTCGGACGACGCGCGCCGAACGAAGTCCGTCGCCTTGCGGGAGAGGACGTCGGTGAAGTAGTCCTCGGGGTCGTTCCCGTAGGATACGATCTCGCCGTTCTCGTTGAGCTCGTAATCGTAGTATGCGATGTCGCCCCTGGCGTGCCACTCGTCCCAACCAGGCGGGACGTGGGTTGGATCTCCGTCGAGGTAATAGTTGAGGTACTCGCCGAACAACCCGGTTGTGTAGCCGCCCCTTTGTAGCCGGACAGCGATCGTGCTCTCCTCATACCCCTCGGAGCGGAACTTCTGGAAGCCTCCCTCCGGCGGCGCGTTCCCCCTTACGTCGTGGTTGTGAGCGTAAAGGCCAGTGAGGATGGTAGCCCGCGAGGGGCAACACAGCGGGTAGCTTATAAAGGTGTTCCGGAGAGAGGCACCCTCTTCGATCACCGAGGAGCGCAACTCAGGCATCCGCTGAACGGTGGCAAAGTTTAGGTCGTCCATGAGGAGGAAGATTATGTTGGGGGGGGTAAGAGCACTCGTCTCTTCCTGAGCTGGGGTAGTACCCGAGCAGCCGGTTACCAAAAAGACTGTCATACAGGCTAGGACTCCGAGGAGCGCTCTCCTTGCCCGAAACCCGTCGCTTCTCCCCACGACACGAGATTATAACCCTGGAGCCCTCGTTAACACACGCCGTTCGGAACCTCGCCGCCACGAGCTGGGTCACGACCTACTGGGTGCTGAGCCTGGTGCGCGAAGACCTGCCGGACCACGACGACTTTGCGCGGGCAGTACGACGGCTAGAAGAGCCGTCTGCTTCGGCGGCGGAGGCTGCCCCTGACGTGATGTACCCGGAAGAAAACACCGGAAGCTGCGGGGTCTCGACCAAGGAGCCTTACTCGACGTTGACCGCAGAGCCGACTGTCGAATCATCTTCGCTCCTTTTAGGAGATTGAGCGCCCGAGTTCGGCAGTACTCGCTATACTGTAGAGGTGCCGAGTAAAGGGGACGGCGAACGCTGGCGGACGGAGCAGGAGCTGCGCCTGCTCTACAGGGCTGTGGCTGCCAGCAGCAACGGTATCACCATCAGCGACACGAACCTGCCCGATGAGCCTCTCATCTACGTAAATCGCAGCTTCGAACTCATGACCGGTTACTCCTCCGAGGAGGTGCTCGGTCGCAACTGCCGCTTCTTGCAAGGTACCGACGGTAACCAGCCTGCTCTGCTAGAGGTACGCGCCGCCCTCCAAGAAGGACGCGATTGCCAGGTTCTCCTGCGCAATTACCGGAAGGACGGCACCTTGTTCTGGAACGAGCTGCGGCTCTCGCCGGTGCACGACGAACGGGGGCGGCTCGTCAACTTCGTCGGGGTGCAGAACGACGTCACGGATCGCAAGCGGGCTGAGGAGGAGCTAAGGCGCGCGCACGCGGAGCTCGACGAGCGCGTCAGACAGCGGACCGCGAGACTCGCCGAGACCAACGCGCGGTTAGAACGAGAGATCGCCGAGCGCCGGGAGCTCGAGGAGCAGTTGGCGCATCAAGCGTTTCACGACCCCTTGACCGGGCTGCCTAACCGCTCACTGTTCTTGGATCGTGTCGAACTCTCCTCGACAGGCTTCCTTGAGAGGGGAGGCAAGGTCGCGGTGCTGCTCCTAGACCTGGATAACTTCAAAGCCGTCAACGACTCTCTGGGCTACGAAGCCGGGGACCGCATGCTGTTGGCGGTCGCCGAACGTCTGGAGAACACTGTGGGATCCCGGGGGACGACCGCACACTTCGGCGGGGACCAATTCGCCGTACTGCTCGAAGACGTCGCGAGCGCAGGCGACGCGGTACGGGTTGCCCATTGGATCGAGGAAGTCTTGCAAAGCCCCTTCGACATAGAAGGACTCGAGCGCCACATAACGGCGAGTATCGGTATAGCTTTGAGCATCTCCGGTTGGGAAGCGCCAGAGGAGATAATGCGCCGCGCCGACGCCGCGATGTACCGTGCTAAGGATACCGGCAAGGCCCGCTATGCGGTGTTCGATCCTGGCGCGAACGAGAGCACCTCTCCTTGATCTAAGCTAGGTACTAGCAAAGATTTCGGGTTCTTCTCGACTAACCGGAACGCAGTTCGGCGGCCGCCACCTGACCCAAGTTTGGCTCCAGCCTGTAGACAACACGCTGCAACGACGGGTGAGAACCGCGTTCGTAATGAGCAGATCAGCGGTTCGAGCCCGCTCGCTGGCTCTTTGTTTTGGGTGAAGTCGCATTTAGCCGTCGAGGACGGACAACTTGGGGGCTACGCAAGCCTGCGAAGGCCTCGTATAAGGCACGCTTCCTGTATTCTCGGACGTGTAGATCTGGGACCGGAGCGTCTAAAGCAGGAGGTCGATCCGATTTAGGAGACGGGCTGCAGTGGCCCCGCGCAGGGGCAGTGGACAATATCTCGCGCGTGCCTACTAGGTCCTACACCCTAACCGTCCTTCCGATGTGCGCTTGCACTACAATGTGGCGAGGAAAGAAGTTTATGAGGAGGAGACCATGCGAAGAAGACCCGGGCGCAGCGGAAGAGCTTATGGCAACCCTTTGTGGCGAATGATCAGCGCTCTAGGTATAGGCGCGTTAATTCTTTACTTGTTGCAAAGAAGCCGAGGGCCTGCGCACGAGAAGGTCGAGAGAGCGTTCGATGCGGTGAAGAGCATAGACAAGACACCTGCCGCCGAGCGGGCTGAAGATACCACCTCGACGGCTGAGGACGAGGCAGCCGTCTCGGCTAGAACCGAGCCTTCAAGCCCCCCACCGGGGGCGGCGGAAGAGCTGCCGTCTATAAGGGCAGGAGAAGGAGTACCTTCAACAACGGCAGAGGGCTCACCGAGGACGGAGCCTACTGGTGTTACGCCTGGAACGGGGGAGGCCAGGCCAACGACGGAAGAGCCGATAGCAACGACCGAAGAAGTTGTGCTGTCGAGGCCAGTGCCGTCCAATGATTTTCCAGGAACGGAGCCGGTAAGGGGAGAGGCGCCGCCGAGGGCAGGAGAGGTGCCACCGGCGCCGGAAGAGATTCCGCCAGAAAGGGCGGGAGAGATCCCGACGGCGGAAGAGGTCCCGCCCCCGAGGGCGGAAGAGGCTCCCTTGGGTACGCCGTCACAAGCTCCCCCGGAAGATGTGCAGAAGGAAACTACTACCCCATCGAGGCTAGAAGATGCCTCGTCGCGCTCGACAGATACTGAACGTCAGGCTGACGCCCCGGCGGACGAGACTGACGTGGACGCTGAGGAAGCGCTTCCGATGACCCTCGTGCCAGGCGTACAGCAGAGTACGGTTCCGCTCCCGGACGAAGACCTCATCGCAGAGACGACAGGTGTTCCGCCCGACGCCCCGGCAGAGGGTGAAGACGAGGCGACACCCGAGCAGGCGCCGCGGGAGGAGCCGCCGCCAGGCGAGGAGCGACCCGAAAGGCGGGGGACGCCTCCTTCGGCTAACACCCCACGGGAAGACCCGCCACCGGGCGAAGAGCGGCCTGAGAGGCGAACACCGTAAAGAGATGCCGACGGCATACGTTGCCCGGCGCGCGTCCGGTATGCTTCGAAACAGGGAACGAGAGCGAGTAGTCTCGGCTACGACGACTGCATCAGTCGATTCGTGCGTGGGCGGAGGTTGGAGCAAGTTGTGAATCCGGGGATTCGCACCCGTGCTTCAGGGGCGTCGGCGAGTTCGGGTTGATAGAGCGTCTCGGTAACTACGGATTCTGACCCGGTTCACGCTTGGTACGACTGGATTGGGTCGGCAGGGAGGACACCATGCGGCTTGTAGAATCACAGCCGCAAAAAACTCTCTGGAGAATACCTGAACTCTCCTCGGGCATCGGTGCTTTCGGGAACGCCGTGATCCAGGGTGACAATCTCCAGGCGATGACGGAGTTGGCTCCGACCCTGCGCGGTCGCGTGAACCTCGCCTTCCTCGACCCGCCTTACAACGCGACTCGGGAGCGTTGGGTCTACCCCGACCGGGTGCGCGACTGGTACGGGACCGTGGTCGGCGCGGAAGGCGAAGACCCTCTGCGACACGACAAGTGGCTATCGATGATGTACCCGCGCTTCGTGGTGCTGCGCACTCTGCTCGCAAGGAGCGGCACGCTCGTGGTGACCCTCGATGATCACGAGGTCCACCACGCTAAGGTCCTGCTGGATGAGATCTTCGGAGCAGAAAACTTTCTGGCGAACGCGATCTGGGAGAAGCCCCGAACCCCCGAGGACTTAGCTTCTAATTTCTTGGAAGCTCATACCCACCTGATCTTCTACGCGAAGGACTCGGGAGCCTGGCGTCCCAACCCCTCTGCCGGCAAAATACCGACTATCTGGAACACGGCGGAGGCCGGTGATACTTATGAGGTCGAGGTGGAGCCGCGTGACCCCGGCGCTGCGTACACCTTTATCCCAAAATCAGTCAAGCTACTACGGCGAATACTGTGGACGGTTACCGACCGAGAGGCCCTGGTCTTCGATCCTTTCGCAGGTAGCGGTACTACGGGTCGGGCGGTTTTGGAGCAGAACGCGTCCGATGGTGGTGCTCGTGCTTTCGTCCTTATTGAGGCCGACGAGAAGGCCCGCACCCTCATACCTCGCCGTCTCGCGGAGGCGCCCGACGGATCGCCGGGCTACGACTTCTACGTCCTTGCGTAGGCTCCGGGCGCGGGCTTTCTTAGAACGCTACTCTCCGGATGTGATACCCTCGCTCAGAGAGATTCAGCACCGTAGCTCGGTATTTTTGGTTGGTAGGTTGGGGGCAAAATGAACGAACAGGCCGCCCGCTCTCACGGTCGCCGCAGAAGGATTCTATCGTGACTACGCCCGCTGTAACGTCCCAGATCAAGATAGGCCCGCTCGTTCTCGAGTCGAGCCCGCGTTGGATACGCGCCAAAGTCGGAGATGTCATGGTGGCCGACAGCAAGCGTGTCCTTCTGCTTTGGCAAGAAGGTAAAGTCCTTCCCGTTTACTTCTTCCCGCGCGACGACGTTCGCGTCGATCTCTTGCGTCCGAGCAAGCATCCTTTGCCCGAAGACTATCACGAGCTTGCCTCCTACTGGGCGCTAAAGCTCGACGGGCGAGTAATAGAGAACGCCGCCTGGACCTACTCGTCCGTCCCGCTCCTCGCCGGTGAATGGCTCGAAGAATACGTTGCCCTCCGCTGGAGGGCGATGGATGCCTGGTATGAGGAGGAAGAACGAATTCTCGGTCACCCGCGCGACCCTTATCACCGCGTCGACACCCGACAGAGCTCGCGCCACGTGCGGGTGATGTTGGGTGGTGAGACCATCGCCGATACTCACAGGCCCTGGCTGATCTTCGAGACGGGACATCCCACCCGCTATTATCTGACGCCTGAAGATGTTCGGATGGACCTACTGGCTCCGAGCGAGACCAGGACTTTGTGCGCTTACAAAGGGGAGGCATCCTACTGGTCGGCCAACCTGGGCGGCGAAGTCTACGACGATGTCGCCTGGAGCTATCCCGAGCCGTTGCCCGACAACCCCCAGATACGCGGGCTGGTCTGCTTCTTCAACGAGCGGGCCGACATCTACGTAGACGACGAGAGGCTCGAGCACCCGATCACGCAGTGGTCGTGAAGCTCCTACTCGCTGGATCAACTTAGTGAAGGATCGCGATCGGCTCGACGGCAGGGCGGAGATCTCTTTGGCCGCAGAAGAGTGTACGTGGCTGGGCTCGCCCTCTTTACCCTCACAACCTATCATACGCATTGGAGAAGCGAGAAGTCTGACCGAGCTAGGGGACGGCTATAGAAGCTAGCTCGCAGAAGATGCGGCGAGTTGGGGTGACCGCCCCGGTTATCTATTAGAGGAGTGGATTTTGGCGATAGAGAAGATACAGGTCGTAGGGGCAGGACAGATGGGGAGCGGCATCGCTCAGGTCGCGATTCAGGCCGGTCTCGCGGTACGTCTGACAGACGTGAAACAAGAGATGATAGATAAGGGTCTCGATACGATAAAGAAGAACCTCTTCAGATCCGTTGAAAAAGAGCGTATCTCCCAGGAAGAGATGGACGCGGCCATGGGGCGGATCGAGTCGGGAACGGAGTACGCTCCGGATGCGGATCTGGCGATAGAAGCCGCCCCCGAGACGATGGAGATCAAGACGGAGGTCTTCCGGGCTCTGGACGAGCAACTCAAGGAAGGGGCGATCCTCGCGTCGAACACTTCCTCGCTCTCCATTACCAAGCTCGGGGCGCAAACGAACCGGCCCGAGAAGTTTATAGGAATGCACTTCTTCAACCCGGTACCGGCTCTGAAGCTCGTCGAGATCATCCGAGGCATCGAGACCAGCGACGAGACCTACGAGGCGGTCAGAGGTGTTACCGAGCGGCTGGAGAAGACGCCCGTGGAGGTGCAAGACTTCCCCGGTTTCGCGGTGAACCGTGTTCTGCTGCCTATGATCAACGAGGCGGTCTACTGCGTTATGGAGGGCGTGGCCGAGCCCGAGGACGTGGACACCGCGATGAAGCTCGGTACGAACCAACCGATGGGACCACTGGAGCTCGCCGACCTGATCGGCCTGGACACCTGCCTGCACGTTATGGAGGTTTTGCACGAGGGCTTTGGTGATACCAAGTACCGGCCCTGCCCGCTTTTAAAGAGGTACGTTGCCGCCGGTCGGCTCGGGCGCAAGAGCGGGCGAGGTTTCTTCGAGTACGATCAGGGTTGACCGAGCCGCTCGTCAATAGCTGCCTTTATCGTGAGGTATACGATCGGCGCGTGTTGATCTAGGTGCCTGTAGCGATTCTCACAATGAGCGGCGCCGGCTGCGGAGAGCACTCCTCCTGCAGACCCCGCCATTAATGCCCCCGGCGCAAGCGTGCTGCTAGTATGGCAGTCGGAGGTGCCATCAGCTATGGTCGGCGGTCCAACGGCAGGGGATGATCGAGCGAGGAGTGGTTCGGCGAGGATCAACCGCGGTGACGTGTTCTGGATAGGGCCAGATGACTCGCGAGGACACGTCCCGGGCCACCCCCATCCCCACGTGGTGGTTCAGGACGACGTCTTCAACCATTCGCGCATCACGACCGTGATCGTGTGCGCACTGACGTCGAACCTGCGCCGGGCGAACTGGCCGGGGAACGTTCTGTTCGAGGCGGGCGAGGGGAACCTTTCCAGGCGGAGCGTCGTGGTCGTCTCGCAGGTCTCTTCGGTCGAGAAGTCTCGCCTGAGGGAATGAATCGGGTCACTGTCCGACGCGCGGTTCCAGCAGGCGTCGTTCTTCGGACGGCCGCGGAGGGCTGCCACCATCCTCTCGCAGGTCGGCGTTTTCTGCCAGCCCAATTTTACCCCCGTACCGGGCAATTAGCGGCGAGGTCTGCCTCCTGTCTCCAGAGCTATGGCCAGGGGGGTGTTCTCATGATCCTCCCCTGGTCTTAGTAGCGAAGATGCGTAAGAGGGAAACCGTCCGAAGCTGGCGAAGAGCGACTGCGTAGAAGAACGTGAAAACTCTAAGAACGGCGGGAACGTTGAGGACTACCCGGCAACTAAAACGGTCCGAGATCCTAGACATCCGAACTCGTGTAAACACTGGCAAGTGCATGAAGGCGGTCGTTGCGAGCCCGTTCCCGAGCTGCTGCTCTTAGTATCTTCCGTGAGAGCGGGGCGACCGAGGGCAGCAGCGAAAGTGGGAGAGTACTCGTCGGCCAGCCTCGTTGGGTGGATGACCCCGGCGTGGTTCGTCGGGTACTGTTCGGCGATCACGTTGTCGTAGGCGAACAGGGCGACGAGCTCGCGCTCACCGGCTCGTGAACGCGAGTTTAGCGGCGAACCCGATCAGGAACGCCCCGAGCGCCCGTTCTGCCTACCGGCGGGCGATAGGCGCCGCGAGTACGAGGTCACGAGCGGCGGCGCTAGCTAAAGCGTAGATGGTGAACACGGCGAGGGTCATGAGCATGAAGACCCCGCCGAGCATGATCAGCTTCGGATCGAGCGGACCTGGCGAGGCGTCGAGGAACTGCGGGAGGAAGGCGAAGAAGAACAGGGTCAGCTTAGGGTTGAGGACGTTAAGAAGGATCGCGCGTCGCACGACCGGGCTCATGGCCGATCTCGCGGGATCGTTCGGGGCGTCCCCGCCATCCAACTGCACGGCGCCGGCGTCGCGGATCATCGAGGCGCCCATGAAGAGGAGGTAGGCAACCCCCGCCCATCGAACCACCTCGAACATGGCCGACCCGGCCTGCATTATTCCGGACAGACCGAGCATGGCCGCCAGCATGTGGGGAACGATACCAAAGGTGCAGCCCACGGCCGCTAACAACCCGCGCCGCCAGCCGCCACCGACCGAACTTGAGACCGTGTAGACCACCCCGGTGCCTGGTATAAGGACCACGACGAGCGACGTCAGCAGGAATTTGACGGACATGCCGGGAAGGCTAGCCCTCCTAATAAGAGCCCGTCAAGATCCCGCGCGGGCCTGAGCTTGACAGGTTGTGCCCTGGTTTGCAACGGCTGCTTCTTCAGGTATCCTCGCTCCTCCTACTGCATCGTTTCGGCCCCTAAAGGCTTTCGAGGTCTGAGCGGGTTCTCAGTTAGCGCTTGCTATATCTGCCGGTCGTGAGGTTGCCTGAAACTACACACGAAATTAGGCGCAGATTGAAACAGCGCCTCGTTATCTGCCGGTACTGCCCGTATAACCGTCTAAGCATGGAAGCAGATGGAGGCAAGACTGTGACAAAAGCGATCGAGAACGAGCGTTGGAAGGTCGCCGACCGCGTCGCTGATATCCTCTCTGTAGATCGGGAGGCGTGCCGAAGGGCGTTCTATCGAGAGCCCGAAGAGCGTGTTCATGAGGTCGTACGATGGATCTTATCCGAGCGGGATCTGCCTGGGTACGACCCCGAACGAACGATAGAGCAATGGGCTCGCGAGCATTGTGCAGGCGTCTACCACGAAAACAGCCGCACCGACGGCTTGGAGCATCTTGAGGAGATCCTGTTCCGCACGGCGTTGGGGCGTGAGACTGCAGCGTAGGATAACCCTCGTCCTGCGGTAGGGATTGCACCTGCTAGGCTTCCGGATGACATGGGCGCGTAAGGTAGTATGCAGGTTTTCTAACCTCAGGCTCTCTTACAGACCGACTCGCACGCGAGCAGGTCTGTAAGAGAGCATCCCGCCATGGTGTATCCGGCGAGCGCCGGTGCTCGCACATAGCCCCGCTTAAACGCAGATCATCCTTCGTAGACTCGAACCACCGAGGCGCTGTCGGTCGCAGGCTCTTGGCGAACCACTAGTATTCTCGCTCGTAGATCGAGCAGAGTACGTTGGCGCGTGAGCGGCGGCCCAGCGTAATGACTCTCGGTACCGCGCTAAAATCCTTGTTAGAATTCATCCTATAAATATGACAACTCAGGTACGATGGAGCTGTTGAACTCTCCCTGCCAGTAGGGAAGGCGGACGCTCTTCCTACTAGCAAGAGGAGAGCTAGACCAAGAGATTTTCTTAATTCTTTCGAAGCTCGGCCAAAAATACTTAACTTATTCTCCGAATTAGGCAATAATAGGTTACAAACAAGTTGAGAAGGCTATTCCCAGGAGGGGGGAATGTATTCTAGAGATTCCACGGGTCCGCCCGTGAGGATGAGTCGTCGTGACTTTCTCAAGTTGAGCGGAGCCGGTGTGGCGGGCGCAGCACTGCTAGCGCTGATGTTCTCTTGGGATGCTCCGGCTCAGGATCTGCAGTACTACTCATCGCTCCTGGAAGAGTTCGAGGAGGCGGCCGAGGAGTATGACGTCCCGTCGGAGCTCTTGCTCGCTATCGGCTACGTAAACACTCGCTGGGAGATGCCGCCAGCAGAGGCCAGTTCTCACGAGCCTGACGATCCTCACGGCCGGGGCGCCTACGGGATTATGCAGCTCGTTCAGAACGATACCGCAGATACTCTGGGTGAAGCTTCGAGGTTGACCGGCATCCCAGAGGAGGAGCTCATAACCGACCGCAGGGCTAATATTCTCGGCGGAGCGGCGCTTCTAGCCGAGTCCCAGGGAGAGGAGAGACCCGCTTCTTTGCGTGAGTGGTTCGGCGCCGTCGACGGTAGGGGAGGCAACGGTAGAGTCTTCCAAGCGGTGGCCGGGATCGGGGCCGGCGAGGCCTTCGCTGGTGAGATCTTTAGGGCGCTCGGTGAAGGATCATCTGAGGTCACGCTCGACGGCGAACAGATCACGCTAGAGGCACAGGAGGAGGCGCTAGAAGATCTGGAAGAGGCTCTTGAGCAGCTAGACGAGGAGCTTGAGGAGGCGCTGGAGATGCAGGAGGAAGCGCTGGAGGACCGGGAAGAAGAAAGCGTGGGAGGCCTCTCATGAGCCACTATTTTGCGAGCCCTTACAACTACACGGCGGCCAACCGCCCGTACTCCAATCGGGTCAACAAGATCATCATTCACGTCACGCAAGGGTCGTGGGCAAGCGCCATCAACTGGTTTAAGAATCCGTATGCCGGGGTGTCAGCACACTACGTTATTCGGTCTCGGGACGGCTATAGAGCCAAGACGTGTTGGTGGAGGAATATTGCCTGGCATGCGGGCAACTGGAGCTACAATCAAACCAGTATAGGCATTGAGCACGAGGGTTACGTCTCCGATCCGAAGTGGTTCACTGATACCATGTACAGCTCCTCAGCCTACCTCTCGGCCGTCCTCTGCAAGAGGTATCGTATTCCGATCAACCGGTATCATATTATCGGGCACAATGAAGTCCCTGGCTCTACCCACAGTGATCCCGGCTACTACTGGGACTGGCCCAGGTATATGAGGTACGTGAAGTACTATAGATACTACTCTGGCCTCGTGTAGCTCCCCTGCCCGTGATAACTTCGGAGGAACTCATGCTAGGAGACCGCCGCGAGGTTTGGAGAAAGGGTAATGCTTAGCATCTTCCCGCTAAGCTCTCGACTAGAAGATGCAGGTCGGCGGCCCCAAAGCTTGAGGCTTTACAAGGGTACGATCTTTGTTGTTCTGCTGATAGCTATTCTTGCCACGGGTTGTGGCCAAGGCAGCCCGCAAGAAGAGGAACCCGAATCGAAAGAGAGTTTGTCTACCACGCCGGAGGACCGTGCTCAGCAGGAGGCGGCTTACGAAGAGACGTTGCGAACACTACCTGGAGGAGAGGAAAGCACCGGCGGCGGGGCCATCTCCAGAGTCGAGGAAGGGTCAGAGACGCCGTTCACCGCGGCTCCCGAGATGAGCGGGGGCGTCGAGGGAGGAGCGGACAGTATCCTGGAGGTAAGTTTCGGTCAGCACGAGGGCTACGAACGCATGGTCATCGCCTTCGGTTCAGATGGCACTACCACTTCCGGGGTTCCAATCTGGTCTCTGAGCAGTCCCACCGGCGAGGGATATGCGCGGATCATCTTTCCGGGGGTCGATACTACTAAGGTCTCCGATGGGGTATTTAGTGGTTCGATCATAGACAACTTCTATGTGGTCAGAGCTCCAAGCGGAGGTATGTTCGTGGATGTGTTCGCTACGGATGCGTTTCAATATCGGGTGATAGAACTCGCCGAACCAGGACGTCTTGCGATTGACTACCGCCCCGCGAGCGTTGACCTAAGTTTCCCGATCCCAACTCAAGCCAGGAATACGGTCCTCTTCCAACCGCGTGCGGAGGAAGCCATAATCAGCCCGCTAAGGGTGAGCGGCTACTCCCGCAACTTCGAGGCCTCGAATACCATCGTGCTAAGAGACGCAAGCGGCAACGTTCTCACTCAGAGTACTATCTTGTCCAACGACTGGGCCGAGACCTGGGGGTACTTCGAGGCATCATTGGAGCTGCCGGCCTTCAGCGGGCGGGCAACTCTTCAAGTTGGCAGTGAGAGCCCGCGTGATGGCTCCTTCGAAGGAGTTGAGGTCCCTGTCACTTACGGTGGAGGCCGCTGACAGGAGGCGCTCAGGAGAACCTGTCTCGTGGAATGGGTCTCAAGAGGTTTGGCTAATCGCCTACGGCTATAGCTGACGTTTCCGTCTTCTAGAGATCGGCATCACCCGAGCTTACGCCTCCTGCATGGCCCGGATAACATACGCAAGGATAGTAAAAAGCCCGAGAGAAGCTGCTTGAACGCCGTTTACAACTTCTTCTATACGCGTTGCGCCTTCACGCTCTTCCGCTTGGATATGCCTTACAGTCAGATTAGACGAGATGGCACACTACACCAAGGAGATGAAATGGGCTTTCGGCTAAAAGAGAGTAAAGTGGAGGTAGGTTCTATGGCTCCTGACTTCAAGCTTCCCTCCCAGTCAGGACAGCTGGTGAACCTCAAGGATTTTCTTGGAGAGAAGCCCGTGGTCCTTTTCTTCTACCCTAAAGACGATACTCCCGGCTGCACCAAGGAGGCTTGTGCTTTCAGGGATGATTATGAGGAGTTCGGGAAGCTCGATGCCGAAGTAATAGGTATAAGCTCAGACTCCGTAGATTCCCACAGAAGGTTCGCCGAGAAGCACAACATACCCTATCTCCTCTTAAGCGACGAGGGCAGGAAGGTGAGGAGGCTCTATGGCGTTCCGAACACCTGGGGGCTGTTTCCCGGCCGAGTTACTTACGTTTTAGACAAAGAAGGTATTGTGAGGCACGTCTTCTCCTCACAACTTAATGCTGAGAAGCACGTCGAAGAAGCTTACAGGGTTCTGCAAGTCATCAAGAACGATAAGTTCAGGTAAGGCGCACCGCCTAGGCTTTGGCCTGTTGGCGGAGTTTCTATCTAAGCTGGCTCGTTATCCTCGAACGGCCAGACCTCAATACCATAACGGTTACCGGCTCGCTTGCGGGACGTGCCCTCGAGGCTCTGGCAGAATCAGAATAGGCGTTGCTTCCGGCTCACTAGCTTGGCTTTGCAATGCCTGGACATAGATATCGCGCTTCCGCCTGCTATGCCTTCGTTAGCGGATCGCACCGACTGACCTTAGGTAATCTCTAGAAGTCATCTCATAAATACCAGTCGAGCGATGTGGTGGCTACACACCCAAGGCGAATCGCCCTTAAAATGCGAAAAGACCGCCACTCGTAGCGCCTGACCAACTGCGGTAAGCTCCTTGCTTCCTATTTATGAGACAGCTTCTAAGCACGTCGAGGCTGAGGTTAGCTTATCGGCGGCGGAAGTACGTTGCGGACCCTCTAGAGCAAGTGCGACTATAACCTCTTATTCAGGAAGGGCGACTAGAGCTCTCTCGCACCAGCCCCGCACCTCGTCGTTCAACGGCAGCTCGTCCCATTCTTCGGGGCCGTACCAGCCGACCTTCTTTTCTCCAAAACTCTCTTCTATGTCAGTAGGGCCTGCAGGTCTGGCGAAGTAGATCAAATCTATGTGCTGGTGTCCCGGCCCGATATTTTCGAGCTGTACCCCCGCGGGTCGGTAAAGCTGCACGGGGTCCGAAACGTCCTCGCGCTTCTCCCCGACGAGCTCTACCCGTAGGCCGGTCTCCTCAAGTACCTCACGCACGGCCGCATCGTCGGGAAGTTCCTCTCGTTCTATATGCCCCCCGGGCGGCAACCACATGCCGAGCTTGCGGTGCAGATGCAAGAGCACTTTGCTCTCCCAAACCACGAAGACCGCAACCGTGAAGTGAATGCCAGCGTGTTCCAATTCCACCCTCTCAGGGTACAACACTTCGCCTGTTCCACCTTCCGCTCGCTAATTGCCGAAGTCAGGTTTCAGAGAGACCAGAGATAGTCCATTGCATAGAGACGCCTGAACTGCCCCTCTCCTCCGAGGAAGAAGCAAGGCCTGGGCTTCAGCCTTGCATATATATCGAAGTGCAGTGCAGGGCGAGGCAGAGAAGAGCAATAGCTTGACCCTGTGCAAAAAATCCTGCGGCGCCACGGTTACGGCACGTGATCAGCGGACCAGCAGATCGAGCGCGCTCGTCGCCTCACTGCTATCGGAGGCTTAGTATCTCGCTTCTAGCAGTTCCCGAGGTGCTGTTTCGTCCGGGCCAGCCTCTCTGTTTCGTCGACGACCCAGAGCAGATCCTCCAGCGTGGGGTTGCTCGCCTCCGAGCGCTCCCCGTCGAGGCAAATCTCGGCCGGATGGTTGGGGTTAAGAGAGAGCGCGAACCAAGCGGGTCTACTGTTGCGCTCCACGTTATCGGGCCGGCTGCACACGACCAGGTGTGGATCCAGGCGTGCCACTTCGTCTCCAAGTTCGTCCAACTCGGCGACCGTCACCTCGACGCTCGGACGGCGTACCCTGATGGATCTCGTGATCGCGTCCCGGTAAACACGGTATTCGTCTTCGATGGCTATTAGAACGCGCGTCTTACTCTTCTCCTCCCGGAGCGCTTTCTCGCGGAGATTGAGCTCCTGCTTTCTGGAGAGTGCTCCTGGATAGACGCTGCCTTCCCTCGGCTCGCTCTTGGCGCGGTTCGCTTCTCGTTAATGATCGACCTCTGTGAGCCAGCAGGCCGGGTCGGGCGCCGCCACACACAGCCAATCTTCCTGCGTTCTGGTCTCTTCGGCGTCCACTATTTGGCTCACCTGGGAACCGGTAGAGAAGGAAGCCTGGTTTTTTAGAACCGGCTCACTCGCATACGGGGTTGAGTCGGTCGGGCGCGTAGGGTTCACCGCGTTCCTCCTTGCTCAGATCGATTCTTACTCAACGTGAGCTTTGTCTTGAACGTAGGAGCCCGCTTGAGAAGCGAGCGAAAGAATGGTCGGTCCCGCTTGAGTACCGGAAGCACAGTATTCAAAGAGCTGGTCCACGAAGCGGGCGCGGCTCATGAAGTCCGCCTCCTGCATCTCCGACGCCACGAAGCGTACTCCTGGCTCGGGGTCTAGCAACACCCACTTGGTGCCCTTGCATAGTCCGAGGAGCAACGAGATCAACTCGCCAGCAGAGTAGGATCGCGTGTGCCACTCCTCGCTAAAAACCTCGTAGAGGAAATGTCTGCGCGAAAGGTGATACCTCTGAGCCTTCTCCTGAGAAGAGAACATAACCAGTGCTTCCTCGCCGAACCCTAGAGGTACGTGGAGTAGCTGCGGGTCCTTGTCCCCTTGCCTGGCTATCGCATAACGTAGGAGTACCGGGCATAGAGCGTGACGATTCCCCTCGTCGCGCTCTATGCGGTCTTCACGCGGTTTCTTGGTAGCTTCCATTATCTACCGACTCAGCAAGGTAGGCCGACGTCTTCGAGATCTTTGGTATCGTAGCGCCAGGGATGAAGAGCCTGGTCCTCTAACCGCTCAGAGGTTGTCTCCTCTCGGAGGGCGGACGCGTGGTTCGTCCCGCACCGAGGGCAGATAGCCGTGGAGGAAGCGGTAAGGGTCAGACTCTCGCCGCAAACACACTCCAACTTGACGCGTTCGGGGCACCATCGGTAGACCCTGCCGAATTCCACCTCCTGCACCTCGTAGTGCCCCTCGGTCCGCTCGATAGTGGTTAGCATCGTTTTGAGCTTCCTCCGTCCCTTCCGGTACGCTTCGTTTATCGAGCAGTATTGTCAACCGTGAGAAAGAGCCTGTCATGACGCATACACACTGACTTTATCTAGTTAAAATTGATCATAGTATCTGGACGGAATGACCACGCTTCTACTAGAGATGGTATGCTGAAAAGAAGGGGAACACGACTCCCCCGAAAGGCTTTTGATGACTCTGGGGAAAGTCTGGCAGAAGTGGTTCTCGACAAGCTCGAAACACCCTCTTATCCTCTAAGCTTATGCTCTCAGGGGCCTGCTGCCGATCCTCTATTTTGGGCCGCGTCCTTCGGCTGGCAGGGAGGCCCTCCGACACGGATGTATGAGAGTGACCCGCAGCAGACAACCCGGCTACGCACCAGCGAGAAGAGGAATACCCTGCCGTGCTCAGCCTAGCGGTGGTCGGGACGGCACACGCCGACCCCGCCACGGGCCGGCTTCTACGCGTCACTCCGAAGCTGTGCGAGATCACCGGTTACTCAGAAGAGGAACTGCTCAATATGACTCTAGCTGAGCTCGTGCACCCCGAGGACCGCCAAAAGAACCTCGAAGGCTTCCAGCAGACCGTACGCGGTGAGATACCCGAGTACGAAGCCGAAGAGCGTTACGCGCGCAAGGACGGGCAGGTCGTTTGGGCGGCGGTGAACACGACGATCGTTCGTGACGAAATGGAGCAGCCTCTAAGGGCGGTTGCGGTGATTCAGGATATTACCGCTCACATACAGGCGGAGAATGGGCTGCGCTTCATGGCTGAGGCCGGTGAGGTTCTCTCCTCTTCGCTAGACTACGAGGTGACCTTGAGCAGCGTGGCAAGCTTGGCGGTGCCACGCCTAGCGGACTGGTGTGCCGTAGATATAGTCGCTGAAGACGGGCTCGTTCGACGATTAGCCGTAGCTCACCAGGACCAGAACAAGGTCTCTCGGGCCCAAGAGATACAACGTCGCTATCCGCCGGACTCCGATGCACCGCACGGCGTACCCGGCGTACTGCGCACGGGCCGAGCGGAGTTTTACCCCGAGGTGACCGAGGAGATGCTCACGGCTGTCGCGCGTGACGAGGAACACCTCGAGCTCCTGCTCAGGATCGGCTTTAGCTCGGTAATCATCGTGCCGATGATTGCACGAGGGAAGACGTTAGGAACGATTACCCTGGTTTCAGCCGAGTCGGGGCGGAGGTACGAGGAGGCGGACCTGAGGTTCGCCGAGGAACTCTCGCGGCGGGCGGCTCTGGCGGTCGACAACGCCAGGCTCTACAGAGAGATGCACGGCTCCAGGGACGAGTTAGAGGCCATTCTTGGTAGTGTGGACGATGCCATAACCGCCCAAGATTCTACCGGGCGGTTGGTCTACGCGAACGAGGCAGCCGCAAGGATCTCCGGCTACCCGACGGTTCAAGAGATGCTCCAGGTACCGCCTCAGGAGATATTGCAGAGGTTCGAAATCACGGACGAGTCCGGCCGACCCTTCCAGCCTGAAGAACTGCCGGGCCATCTGGCACTGCGGGGTGAGCGAAGCCCCGAGAAGCTGTTGTGCCTCCGTGAGGCGACGGACGAGGAGCGGTGGGCGGTGATCAAGGCGAGGCCGATCTTCGATGAGGAGGGGCGGGTACGCTTGGCGATCAACATCTTCCGCGATGTTACCGAGCGCAAACAATCGGAAGAGGAGCTACGCGAGAGTCATATCCTGCTTCATTCCATCGTTGAAGGAGCAAACGATGCCGTCTTTCTAAAAGATAGACAGGGCCGCTACCTGATGGTCAACTCCGCCTGCGCAAACGTATTGGGGAGGCCAAAGGAAGAGATTCTCGGCAAGGTCGACTCGGACTTACTCCCGCCTGAGGCCGCCCGCCAACTTATGGAGCTCGACCGCCTCATCATGACCACCGGCGAGGTCGGTGTCTACGAGGAGGAGGTGCCTATGGCGGGAGGAATGCGGACCTTCCTCACGACCAAGGCTCCCTACCGGGACAGTCAGGGGGAGGTGATGGGCGTCATGGGCATCGCGCACGATATAACCGAGCGCAAGCGCGCGGAAGTGGAGGTAGAAGCGCGAAGCCGTCAGCAGGCGGTCGTCGCCGAGCTCGGGATGAGGGCTCTGGCGGATACGAACCTCTCCGTCCTGATGAACGAGGCTGTCAGCCTCGTTGCCCGGACCCTGGATACTAAGTATTGCAAAGTCTTGGAGCGCCTTGCTGACGGTAACGAGCTGCTGTTGCTGGCGGGCGTGGGCTGGAAGGAAGGGCTAGTGGGAAACACCACGGTGAGCGCGGACCTCGACTCCCAGGCCGGCTACACTCTGCTCTCCAACGAGCCGGTTGTCGTCGAGGACCTGCTTACGGAGAATAGGTTCAGCGGGCCCCCCCTTCTGCACGAGCATGGGGTGATAAGCGGTGTGAGCGTCGTGGTGCAGGGCCGCGACGAGCCTTTCGGGGTGCTGGACGTACATACTGCTGAGCCCCGAACCTTTAGCAGGGACGACGTGAACTTCCTGCAGGCCGTCGCCAACGTACTAGCAGCGGCGATCGGGCGGAAGAGAGCAGAGGAGGCGTTTATCCAAGTCAGGGAGGCCGAACGTAGCCGAATAGCGCGTGACATTCATGACGAAGTTCTGCAGGATGTTATCCATGCCCTCAAGGAGATCGATACACGCCGTCAGCGGCCCGAAACCGGCGGACAAGGTGCAGGGCTCGAGGAAGCCGCGGACGCCCTCCGACATTCTATTGCGGGTCTGCGTGCCGTCATCTTTGACCTGCCGCTGGCGGGAGGAGAAGAGGGCGGAGATTTCGTCGAACAGATCGAGTCTCTCGTGAAGTTGAACCGCAAGAATTCGCCGGACCGCGAGATAGAGTTCTCCATCGAGGGGGATCTCCCCCGAACGCTGGGCAGGAAGACGGAGGTGGAGCTTCAGCGCGTCTTGCAGGAGGCCCTGACGAACGTGCGGCGCCACTCGGGGGCGAGCCGTGTCTCGATGACCGTTGGTGCTTCTGGAGGCAAGCTGTGGGCCGAGGTCGAGGACGACGGACGAGGGTTCGGCCCGGAGACTCCTGCCGGGATGGGGACCAGGGGTATGCGCGAGAGAGCCCACGCCCTCGGGGGAAGTCTAAAGATCGAGGGCGAACCGGGAAAAGGTACCAGGGTACGCTTTGAGATGGCTCTATCTACGGACGGTAAGGAGGCGCAACCAGAAGAAGCGATTCGCATCCTGCTTGTAGAGGATCACGCCTCCTTCAGAGAAGCAGCAGCCGCCGTCTTCGAGCAGGAGCCGGGGTTTGAGGTAGTGGGGCAGGCTGGCTCGATCGCCGGGGCTAGAAAGACGATCGTGGACGGGGAGGTTGAGGCAGATGTCGCGCTGGTAGACCTGACCTTGCCTGATGGCTCTGGCGGAGATCTGATCAAGGAGTTGCGCGCGGTCTATCCGCGCGCGCAAGCCCTCGTCTTAAGCGCCACCCTTGACCGGGCAGAGGTAGCGCGAGCGGTCGAAGCGGGAGCTGCGGGAGTTTTGCACAAGTCGGCCGATATGGACGAGGTGATGGAGGCCGTGCGACGAGTTCGGGCGGGGGAGACGCTGCTACCTCTAGAAGAGGTCGTAGAGTTGCTGAGGTTCGCCGGATCACAAAGGGAGCAAGAGCAAGAGGCACACCAGGCCATAGCACAACTCACCCCTCGCGAGAAGGAGGTGCTCCAGGCCGTCGCCGAGGGTCTCGATAGCAAGGAGATCGCCCAGCGTCTGAGGATCAGCGCTACAACCGAACGCAACCATGTAGCCAGCATCCTGGCCAAGCTCGGGGTGCATTCGAGGCTGCAGGCGCTGATTTTCGCCGCGCGACACGGCGTAGTCGAGCTTCGTTGAGTAGGTGGTTTCTGAGCACGTGCTTGCCACTAGATAGATCGCGGCGGGAGGTTCGCAGGGTCTTAGCCCGCGGATCAAAAACGGCAACCGGTGATCTTGCTCGGACCAAAGGTTTGCGTCCGATCCTTCGGCAGATGCCCTGGCTCCCTGCCGCTACCGTAGTCAGAGTTTAATCTACAAGAGACCATTCGCCTGTACGCGACCGGTCTTATTGCCCGGAGAGTTGCAGGCGGAAGACCGCCCCGCCGCCGTCAGCGTTCTCGGCTGTGAGATCGCCGCCCTGAGCGCGGGCGAGGGCGCGGGCGATGGAGAGACCGAGCCCTGTGCCTCCGCCCGCGCGCGTCCGCGCCTCCTCGGTCCGGTAGAAGCGGTCGAAGATACGTGAAAGGTGTTGTTGTGGGATCCCTGGACCGTTGTCGGTTACGCTCGCCTCCGTACAGCCGTCGAGTGAATGCCCGGAGACGGTGACGCTGCCCTCCTTCGGCGCATAGCGCATGGCGTTGTCGAGCAACGCGGTCAGGATCTGTGCCGCTCTCTCCGGGTCGCCGCGTGCGGGGAGCTCGTCTGGAACCTCTATCTCGAGCCGAATATTCTCGCTCGCCGCTCGCTTGAGGAAACGTCCAGCCGTCTCTGCCGCGACGACAGAGAGATCAAAGGGCTTGTCCTCCACCTCGAGCCTGCCAGAGTCGAGACGGGCCAGAGTGAGCAGGTCCGAGAGCAGGGCGTCCATCCGGTCGATCTCGGAGAGTTGGTCTTCGATGACCTCTCGGTTGTCGGGGTCGGAAAGGTTTCGCTGCATCACCTCGGCGTTGATCTTGACGAGCGCCAGAGGGGTCTTTAGCTCGTGGGAGGCGTCGGCGATAAAGGTGCGCTGCCGCTGAAAGGCGTCTCTCACCGGCTGCATCGCCCGGCGCGATAGGAAGAGGCCGCCGAACCCCGCCAGCAGGAGACCCAGGAGCCCGACGGGGACCAGGACCAGGATCAGGCTTCGCACCATCTCTCCGACTACCTTGCTTGACTGCGCGGCCTGGACGACCGCCTTCGCCCCGTCGCGCCCGGTCACGGGGACGCTCGCCACCCGCACCTTCTCGTCCCCGGCCCCTTCGACCGTCTCGAAGACCGTCTCTCCTTCTTGCGTAGCTCTTATCGCCGGCTCCTCAAACGGGAGCCCGAAGTAAGAGGCCGAGGATGTCGAGTCGAGAACCGTGCCCTCATCACCGCCGGTCTCGCCGGGTGGCACTAGAGCGACCATCCCGATATCCGAGCTCGTAGCCGACCGGAAGGGACCGATGGGGCCGTGGCCGCGCCCGCCTTCATCGTCCCGGGCGCCGGAATACTCTCCATCCTCATACCGACGCAGTAAGGCGTCACGTACGAAATCGGCGTCGCCTTTTGCCTTCTGCTTGAGCAACTCGTCTTGCTGATCATGTACCTGACGCGAGAAACTCGCCACCGCGACGATGCCGACCAACAAAAGTATCAGCGCGAGGATAACAACGTAACTCAAAGTAAGGCGTCTGCGGATACGTTCGAACATGTCTTTACAGGTGACCCTAGGGCTGCGGCTCGAATGTATAGCCGACGCCGCGAACAGTGCGTATGCGCGAGGGTTCGCCCTTACGGTCGAGCTTTCTACGCAGGTACGAGACGTAGAGTTCGACCACGCTGGTGCTTACCTCGCCGGGGACGCCCCAGACGGTGTCGAGCAGGACGGAGCGTGAGAAGACCTGTCCAGGGCGCTGCATCAAGGTCGCCAGGAGCGCGAACTCCTTGGCCGTAAGGTCCACCGTCTCTCCTCTAAGGCGCACCACGTGTCGCGAGGGGTCTAGCGTAACGTCGCCGGCCCTGATCGCCGCCTCGGCCGGAACTGTTCCCCCTTTGCTCCTTCTGGTCAAAGCCCTCACGCGGGCTAGGAGCTCCGGGAGAGCGAAGGGTTTCGGAAGGTAGTCGTCGGCTCCAGCATCCAGGCCCTCGACCCGATCTTCTACCTGGTCGCGGGCGGTCAGCATCAAGACCGGAGTGTTCACCTCCGCCGCCCGCAAACCGCGCACGATCTGAACCCCGCTTCGTTCGGGGAGCATCCAGTCAACTACCAGAAGGTCGAAGGAGTCGTCCAGGGCGCGGGAGAGACCGGTGCGGCCGTCTCCGGCCGTCTCGGCGATATACCCTTCCTCGCGCAAGACCCGGGCGATCATCCGGGCCATCTTCTCTTCGTCCTCTATGATCAATATTCGCGTCACAATCTACATAGTAGTACAACCGCTAATAGATTAGCGATCCTCACGATGCTCTCTATGAAAACTCATAGCTCCTCCAAAGCCTCTGCATAAGATCTTGCCCTAGGCTCCTGAAAGCGTGAGCCGTCAGGGAACCGGGCGAGAACAAGAATGAGCCGCAGCCTGACGAGCAAGCTGGCCACCGGATGCTTCAAGGAGATTCGATTATCTCTAGCACCGACCACTCCGCTACGGCGCTGGCTTCGCGCAACTCTTCCGCAAGGCCCGTTCGCGCCTGGTCTGGTTCACCGTACCGCTGGCGCTGGCCCGTGCCACCCTGCGAACGCTCCTTTACCGCCTCGCACCAACCGGCGTGTTGCTCTTCGGGCGGCATAGCTTCCATCGCCCTCAAATGATTCGCTCTCGGGCGCCAGAGGCAGGGGCGGCACGCGTATTTACTCCGATCTTCGCGGCGGTCCTGGTCTACGTTGCTTCTTGTATAGCTATCAGCCCCTAAGACTTCACGAGCGACAGGAGCCGGGTTTCTACGAACGGCGGTCGAGATCTATGGAAACTCGTAGCCTTCTCAAAGGCAGTCCATAGATCAAAGACGCAGGATAGAGAGCGATGTGAGAAAAACGGAGGGTAACGCAAGATGAGCAGAACCGCGAGCAGAACTTCATATAGAGGTTTGCGGAACTCGGATGGACTCCCCCGTACCGCCGGGGTAGGTTTGATCATCCTGGCCGGCTTGATCTACTTGCTCGTAACTCCCGAGTACTACGGGTTCGCCGCTTACCCGGGGCTGCTGGTCTTCGCTAACTTCGCCGGGGCGATGGCATCTGCGGTCGTATTTATCAGGGGGAGAAACGGGGTTGGATGCTCGGGCTCTTGATGGCCGACGGCGTGTTCCCGGCGTATGTCGAGAGCCGGACCTTGGGGCTTCCTCCCTGGTAGCCGTTACGGAGCCTCCAGGTCTGGCCTCTCTCATGGTCGAGGCGGGCTGTGTGGGACTCGCTGCGTGCGCCTTTGCGTCGTAGAGAGGAGTTACGGCTCCGAACGACGAGGCTGCCCAAACGGAGAGTTGAAATGCAAGATCTACATACGGCGAGGAAAATACAACCAGTCAGCAAGGAGTCAGACGTATGAAACGAGACCCTGAACAGAAGGTCGAAGCAGGCCGCAACCTCAGCCGGCGCGAGATGCTCGGCCTCATGGGATCTGCTGCCGCCGCTATAGTATTTGTGGGTTGCGGGCCGGAGCAATCCGGATCCGGGTCTACAACGGGCGGGGCGGCTACGGTGGCAACGGGCGAGACGACCGCGGAGACGGCCGCCTCGTGCACGGTCAGGCCCGAGCAGACGGAGGGCCCGTACTTCGTGGACGAGATGCTGAACCGTTCCGACATTCGAATAGAATCCTCGGACGGCTCGGTAAGCGAAGGCGTGCCGTTAGACTTGACGTTCAAAGTCTCCCGGTCCGACGGCAGCTCCTGTGTTCCTCTGGCCGGCGCGTTGGTAGATATCTGGCAATGCGATGCCCTGGGCCAGTACTCAGACGTGGAAGGCAACGTAGGGAAGAAGTTCCTGCGCGGATACCAGGTAACGGACCAGAGCGGGACCGCTCAGTTTACGACCGTCTACCCCGGCTGGTATCAGGGCAGGGCCGTCCACATCCACTTCAAGATTCGTGACAGCCCCGAGTCCGACCAGGGTTACGAGTTCACCTCGCAGCTCTATTTCGACGATGCCCTAACCGACGAGGTCCACTCGCAGCAACCGTACGCCGAGAAAGGAGAGCGTGACCGCCGTAACAGCGATGACGGTATCTACGGGGGCGGCGGCAACGAGCTGACGCTCCAACTTACCCCGGCTGGAGAAGGCTACGCGGGAACGTTCGATATCGCGCTCGATACCACCCACGGCTAACACCGTAGCTTCCAGGCGCCGCGCCTGAGCCGTCCTCTACGCACCAACGAGCAGGACTGCTTACCCAGAAATGCCCGAGGGTAAGCAGGCCGCTCTCCTCTCCCGCCGTTCGTAGAGGCAACGTACGCTCCGCAGCAGCGACCTCGACTCGTCTTCTATGTTAGTT
>CADCVD010000131.1 GCA_902806055.1 uncultured Rubrobacteraceae bacterium | reverse complement strand
TCAGGGAGAGTACCACCTACGGCTACAAGCTTATGGAACAAACGGCCAAGTTCGGGTTCGGGGCGATGAACCCGGGCACGTACTACCGGACCTTGCGGCACATGGAGAAGGACGGCCTGTGTGAGTCCGAGTGGGACACGTCCAGCGGTGAGGGACCGGCACGGCGGGTGTACACGATCACGGACGCGGGCGAGGCGTACCTGGGGCTCTGGGCTGAGGCTTTGGAGCAGTACCGGCGCAACATGAACCTCTTCTTCAGTCTCTACACGGGTATCCCAGCGCGGAGAAACGGGCAGGAAGACGACGAGTAGCAGGAGGGCCAAGCCCCCTTTTGTGCACGCCGTGGTCTCCTCCGCTAGAGGCGGTGGGGTTGCCCCCTTACGCGAGCGCCCACCTCCCCTAGTGGATCAGCTTTCGCCTCACTAAGATTCGGGTCCGGCTCGCAGCACTTGAGGAGGGACCTCCAGACACTACCTTTGCCCGTCGGTTGGGTTTGTAGTACGGATCGATCTGACGACGGCCCGCTGCGCGAAGATCCGGCTCTCGAAGTCCCCCTTTAGTACCCAGGCGTGCACCTCCTCGAAGCTCTGATAAATCGGAGGCTCGGGGATCACGGACTTGGTTCCCCTGGCAACGGGCAGCGACGCTCGGTCGGAGCCCTCGGCTCGACGGCGCAGCCAGGCCAGACCAGCCTCAGCTGCCAGAGTTGCTAGGCCCACTGCCAGCGCCCTGCCGACGGGCTTGAGCTCAGCGGGCAGCAGGGCGCGCCTCGCTGTGATCGGTCTCTCCTCCGTCCAGCGGACGAGTTGCTCGCCGCTCTCAAAAGCGGCGCCGCAAGCTCCGCAGAAGCGGTTATCCGGCGAGTTGCCGCGCCGGCACTGTGGGCAGGGAGTGCTGCTGGATGCCTCCATCGCCTCATCCTTTCCTCTCGGTCCCTTGGCCGCCTTTATACCAGCCTTCGAACCGACTGCCGTTTAGCCACCGGCTCCCACTCCAGCTCCGCAAATAACTCCTAACGTGGTATCGAGTGCCGTCGCTATCTTTTGGGCTGCGACGATGGAAGGCGTCCTCTCCGCACGCTCGACGGCACCGAGGTAGTTACGGTGCATGCTGCACAACTCCGCTAAGCGCTCCTGAGACATTCCTTTCTCCAAGCGGAGTCGCCGCACTAACTCCCCGAATCGTCAGGTTAACTCCTCCGCTGCCATGGAGGCGAATGTAGGTTTGGCTATACTCCTGGTCTACACACAATTGATGTGATGTAAACAATGCTTTATTACGGAGAAGCGATCGGACGAAAAGAAGAGAGGCCAATCTACCTCGGTGTCGACGTCGCTGGTGCGAAGAACACGTGGGTATCGGCCCTTTCTCCGGGCAGCGATGGTTTGAACGTGGTGCACGGTCCTCGCCTGGCATCCCTCAAACTAATCTTTAGCTATTGCGAAAATAATGATGTGATAGCAGCAGCGATAGACGCTCAGCTCACCATCCCCCTCTCCGAGGACAGCGGCTTCCGCACCTCCGACTTGCACCTCAGAAGCCTACTTCCGTCGGACTGCAGGAATTGGGTGGCGCCCATCAACTCGCTCATGGCCGTAGAGGACACGGGCAGTCTCCGGCGTTGACGGATCACAGTTGGACCGCAGTTCAGGGTCTCACGTTCGCTTCAATATGCTGGTAGCAAGACTCGTCGCTTACGTGGTTGAGGATGAAGAGCGTCTTCCGGAGCCGTCCTGGCTCTTGTATCCTCCAGACGTGCCTCGGATTGCATTCGCTGTGATCGCAGACGCCATGTGTAGAGAAAGGCCGCGCCTGCGAGAAGTGCAGCTGCGATGCCACCACCGGTCTGAAGGCTGCCGGAGCTCGTGTTGAGGCCGGAGGCCAAGAGGACCGTGAGCGCAGTGTACGGGATACGACCCAAAAGGTTCAGGACAGCGAAGCGTCCCAGAGAAATCTCCGAGAGTCCTGCTAGGGCGCAGACCGCATCCCCGGCGGCTGGGAGAGGCATCATCAGCGCGCTCAGCATCCACCGACCGTCGGCGCCCATCTTGCCAACGTACTTTTCCAGGGTCTTCTCCCCGACTAGCCGCACGACCATAGGACGGCCGAAGCGCCGAGCCAACAAGAATACCGAGACCGAACCACCGAAACCTCCGAGGAGGCTCAGGGCGAACCCCCACCATGGGCCAAAGACGGCCACGCCAACCATTATCAAGGGACCGGCAGGAACGAACGGGACCACGACTCGGATAGCCTGGACCGAGAAGAATACCAGGGGCCCCCAAGCTTCGGAGCCCTCGAAGAAGACTAGTACTCGGCCCGGCGGGGCGAGTGTCTGCCACAGCGCACCCAGGTCCAGAGGCACGTGCCCCACGAGGAGCGCCATAACCAGCACGGTGGTTAGAAAGGCCGAGGCCACGGTGGCGAGCACGGCCCGGAGGACTCCGTCGATCCCCACAAACCCAAGGAGGGCGGGGCCAAGCCGTAGTTTTGTCCCGCGCATGCCCCAGAGCCCCCTGCGGTAGTGTTTGCCGGTGCCTCGCACCTCATGTTGCGGGATCTTTGGATCTTCCGGCCTCACGTTTCTCCTCTCGAACATGGTTCACGTCTAAGAGAACGTACAGGCCGACCACTCCCCCAAACCATCGGGCGTTCATCCGATTTAGGAGGGTTATCGAGGGTTATTGGTGCTTATTTATATAGTGGAGGGGAATATCAGGCTGTTCACTGCGCGAGGGGAACCCAGAGAAGATGGGTGCGGCGCGGGTCGTGGTGGCCTAAGGTAAGTAGACTAATCTAGAAGGCCTAGAGCCTTGGCCCTGTTGACCATCTCCGCGCGGTTGTGGACGTCAAGCTTGCGATAGATGTTGGCGGCATGGGCCTTTACCGTACCGTGGGAGATATAGAGTTCGTGGGAGATCTCGCGGTTAGTCCTCCCTGACGCGAGCAGCCTCATAACCTCGATCTCCCTCTCGCTTAACGGCTCGTCCAGGGGCTCAGCTGGCGGCGAGATCTCTTGGCGATTTTCGTCCAATGATTCGACGCTACCCACGGAGGTGGCGGTCGGCAGCGGTCGGCCGCTGTTTCGCAGAGCGTAGACCAGACTACCTTCTACTGCGGTTACGTCCAGATGACCGTTACTGGCAAGCCTCTCCAGGACCTCGGTTGCCTGGGTCACACTCAGGCTGGTGCGTGCCGCCGCGGCCGCAGGGGTCAGCCCGTTGCTCTGCAGCAGAGCGCCGAGCATTTCACGCTCGGCACTATCGTCGGAGAGGAGGACCGCTTGTATCTTGTCTCCCCGCAAAGCCTCTCTCTGGTTCTTGTCATGCTGGACCGCCAAGAACATGAGTACCAGAGGGACAGCCGCGCCCACGATCAGCAGCAGGGGCCACAGCGTCGTGACGCCTGCTCCCGCTACTAAACTCGTACACACTAAGACCAAAAAGCCCCATACGAGCAGGGCAAGGGTAGCGCTACGGCCGAAGAGCGGCGAGATGGGACCAGGGTCGCTCGCCCTCCGCTCCGGAATCTCTCGCGCGTAATCTTCGGTAGCGGGTTCCAGGTCTCTCTCTACCGCGCCCGGCTGGTCGGGAGCGGCGTCAGGGTTCCGATTTTCTCTAGAATTATCCATCATAGATACCCGATCAATAGTAGCAGGATGGACACATGGAGCTCATAAACGAGCCCTTCAGCATCAAATGCGGCTAACGTCGAAGAGAACCTACAGGCTGACCACTCCCCAGGACTATCGGGCGTTCGTCCGATTTAGGGGGGTTATTGGGGGTTATTGGTGCTTATTTACGCAGTGGAGAACCGTACCGGCCACATTCACTATCCGAGGACGTTACCGTCTCTGGTAGCCAGACCGGAGCAACCTTCTTCTCCCAGCGCCTCCAGGATGAGGGGGGCGGCCCATTGCCTCTACCCTCCGAACGATCTACGTCAGAATCCCTCACCCCGCTCGGCCGCAGGCTGGCGAGGCCGTGATTCTTGAGCGCAGAGAGGCCCTGGTGGGAGCTGCCCGCGGCATCGTAGGCAGAGGCCTGCGCACAATAGGACAACACCTAGCCTAACCTTCCGGGCTACTCTGAGGCCAGAGGGCAGCACTCGGCTGGGGATCGTGGCCTAGCGGTCCGGCTCTTCGTGCCTCCGGGATAACCCTAGCCACCCCGCCCGGTACTCCAGTATTGGCCGGCGGGGGCATGTTGCTTCTAGGTATTCCCGTACCACGCCGAGCAGACTGGGATGGGGCCTAACTTTAGGGGCTCCGGCTCTTCTTTCTATCCCCTATCACCGGGTTGCCGCTAAGAGGTCTTCTCGGAAACCAGCAGCTTCCGGTGTACAGGGTTCTCGGAAACTCCCGGCTGCCAGCTCGCTGGAACCCCTAAGATATTCTGCAGAACCTGCCCGTTCGACCGATATAAAAGTTTTACCTCTGATGCCAGAATACGCTCGTCGGCGTAAAGTCAGCACGAGGATAGGAGGGCATCGGATGAGCACAGTGGGTACGGCAACTGAACGCGGAGATCTCGCCGAGCAGCGTGTCACCCCTCTCGAACTGTTCTTCGACCTAGTCTTCGTCTTCGCCCTCACGCAGGTAACCGCCTTCCTCGCCGACCACCTCACGTGGACAGGAATGCTGCAGGGTGCTGCGCTGCTAGTGGTGTTGTGGTGGGCCTGGGGTGGATACTCGTGGCTGACCAACGCCGTGCCGGCCGAGGAGGTGATCCCTGCGCGGTTGGTGATCCTAACCGCGATGGCGGCCATGCTCGTGGCCTCACTCGCCGTCCCCGACGCCTTCGGCGAGTACGGAGTGCTCTTCGGCCTAGCTTACTTCGTCGTGCGGCTCTTGCACGTGGTCCTATTTGTGTTCGCCACCGGTAACACGCCAGAGACTCACCAGGCCATCCTTCGCCTCACGCCAGGCTTTCTGATTGCCCCGGTGCTGCTCGTCGTGGCCGGGTTCCTGGACGGCTTCGCCCAGGGCGCCCTCTGGGCCATGGCGATCACGATCGACTTGGGCGTGTCGTTAGTACGTGGTGTGTCGGGCTTCCGGGTTCACGCGGAGCATTTCGTGGAGCGCTACGGCCTCATAGTCATCATAGCCCTGGGCGAGTCAATTGTGGCGATCGGGGTCGGGGCATCGGGAGAGGCGATCGGGGCTGGAGTCGCCGTCGCCGCCGTACTAGGTATCGCACTCGCCGCCGGCATGTGGTGGGCCTACTTCGACCTTGTCATGCTGGTTGCCGGGCGGAGGATTTCTACGACGAAGGGGGAGGAGAGAGCGAGGCTGGCACGAGACGCTTACAGCTACCTGCACCTGCCGATGGTAGCCGGCATCGTCCTGGTCGCTCTGGGCATCAAGACAACCTTGGCCCACGTCGAGGATCCGCTCGGGACCATCCCGGCTGTCGCGCTGTGCGGCGGCGTCGCCCTCTACCTGCTTGGGCACAACGCCTTCAGGCTACGCGACGTCGGCAGCGTAAGCGTTCCCAGGTTGGTGGTGACGCTCCTCTGCTGCGCGCTCATCCCTCTGGCGATGTCGGTCCCTTCGCTCATCACGCTTGCCATCCTCGCGGTGCTAGTGTGCACGCTGGCCGCCTTCGAGACAGTGCGATCTCGTGAGTTCCGACGCGAACTCCGTGCGGGATAGAAGATACAGAACGTGGCTTATTCACACGACCTCCTAGGAGATGCAATTTCAGAAGCTCGTACTCGAGATACCGGATGTAGCCGAGGAATAGTCGCCCTTCAGGCCCATTGATACCTATAAGATCACTGACCGCGACCGCAAGATGTGGAGAGGCCGTATGAAGTTGCGAGATCTCGCATAGGCCGCGGGCAGCACGCACCTCTCTCGGCTTCTGTATTCTACGCTCATAGAGTGTGTCGCGCTGATGGCGTCTCGACGTAGTTGCTTCGGCATGTCTATCCTTTGTGTGAGTAGTGATACACGAGAACCCGATAGTCCTACGCATAGCCTCTAGAATAAGCAGGGTGAATCGCAACCTTTTGCGGCAGGTGAAAAGCGTCAGGATCTCTCTGGGCTGCGCGGTCGTCCTGGGGGTTCTGGGCGCCGTCGCTACGATCGCCCAGATGGTCCTGCTGAGCAAGGTGATCGACCGGGTATTTCTGGGCGGCGAGGGGCTTGAAGGTACACGGTCTCTGCTGCTTCTGTTGGTCGGCGCAATGGTCCTGCGCTCGGGGTTACTGTGGCTGCGCGAGGTAGCCGCGCAGCGCGGAGCCATCCGCGTGAAAGGCGAGCTGCGTGAGCGCCTCTTCGCCCACCTCATGAGCCTCGGGCCGGGCTATACGAAGGGTGAGCGTACCGGAGAGCTGGCGGCGACCGCCGTTGAGGGGGTAGAGAGGCTCGACGCATACGTAGGGCGTTACCTGCCGCAGGTCGCCCTGAGCGTGCTGGTGCCGGTCCTCATCTTTGCTTACATACTGCCGCAGGACCCGATCAGCGCGGTGCTGCTGCTGGCGACCGCGCCGGCGATACCGGTCCTGATGGTCCTCGTTGGCAGCCACGCCGAGAAGCGCATGCGAGGTCAGTGGTCCGCCCTCTCCCGCATGAGCGCCCATTTCCTGGACGTATTGCAGGGGCTCCCCACGCTCAAGGTCTTCGGCCGGAGCGCGGCGGAACGCGAGAGGGTAGCCAGGATCGGCGAGGACTTCAGGGAGAGGACGCTGGTGGTGCTACGCTACGCCTTCCTCTCCGGGTTCGTACTCGAGTTCGTGGCGACACTCTCGATCGCGCTGGTCGCCGTGGCGCTAGGGGTGCGGCTCCTGATGGGAAGCATCCCCTTCGAGCCAGCCTTCCTGGTGTTGCTCCTTGCCCCCGAATTCTTCCGCCCGCTTCGCGAGCTCGGCGTCCACCGCCACGACGGGATGGAGGGCAAGGCCGCCGCCGACCGCATCTTCGAGATCCTCAAAACCCCGACACCGTTAAGAGAAGGTTCCACTGATCTCATCAAACCCTCGGGTCTGCTGACCATCGAGCTCGAAGAGATGGGCTACATCTATCCGGGGAGCACGCAGCCGGCCCTCTCCGACATCAGCCTCACGCTACCTTCTGGCACGTGCACCGCACTCGTGGGACGCAGCGGCTCGGGTAAGAGCACGCTGGTCAACCTGCTCGCGCGCTTTCTGGATCCGGATAGCGGCCGTATCCTCGCGAACGGCGTACCCGTGTCCGGCCTCCCCGTCGAGATCTGGCGAGAGAACCTCGCGCTGGTGCCGCAACGCCCCCACCTATTCTACGGGACCGTGCTTGAGAATATCCGCATGGCCCGTCCCGGAGCGACCCGCGAGGAAGCCGAGGAGGCGGCCCGGCTGGCGGGTGTTGAGGAGTTCATCGCCCGGCTGCCGGGAGGCTACGATTCACAGATCGGGGAGCGCGGCGTACGATTGAGCGGCGGTGAGGCCCAGAGGCTGGCCATCGCCCGTGCTTTCCTCAAAGATGCCCCGCTCCTGATCATGGACGAGCCTACGTCGAGCCTGGACCCGGAGAGCGAGCGCCTGATCGGGGAAGCGCTCGAACGCCTCATGCGCGACCGCACCGTGCTCGTCGTCGCTCACCGGCTGAACACCGTCTACAAAGCAGACAGGATCGCCGTGCTGGAGAACGGTCGTCTCGCGGAGGTCGGCAAGCACGACGGGTTGCTCGAACGCTCTGGTCCCTATGCCAGTCTGGTAGACGTCTACAGAAGGACGCTCGTATGAGGGTTCTTCTACGCCTGTTAAAGCTTCTGAGCGCTCATCGGTGGCGGGTCGCGCTCGCCGTCGCGCTCGCGGTAGGAACGATGGCGAGCAACGTCGGGCTCATCTCCGTAGCGGCCTACCTTATCGCGGCCTCGGCGTTGCAGTACGGCCTGAGCCAGCTCACCCTCTCGATGTTCCTCGTCCAGATCTTCGGTATCCTGCGCGCCTCCCTGCGCTACCTGGAGCGCCTCGTCTCCCACGGCTTGACCTTCAAACTGCTCGCCGACATGCGAACCTGGTTCTACGGCCGCCTCGAACCCTTAGCCCCCGCCCGCCTCCTCGAGTACCGAAGCGGCGACCTGCTCTCCCGCATAGTCAAGGACGTCGAGGAGCTCGAGAACGTCTACCTGCGGGCGCTCTCGCCCGTCGTCGTCGCGGCAGCCGTCTCCGCCCTAATTTTCACTCTGCTCTACTCGTTCGATCCCGCGCTCGCCTTCGTAGCTCTAGGCTTCCTGGTGCTCGCCGGCGTCGGAGTTCCGCTGCTCGTTGGTATCCTGGTGCGGGGGCTGGGCCGGCGGGAACTCAAGCTCAGGGCCGAGCTAAACGTTGCGGTGGTGGACGGCGTTCAGGGGGTGCAAGACCTGCTCGCCCTCGGCCGGGCCGGTGACCAGCAGAGAAAGGTCTCCGACCTCGACGGCAGGCTCGGCAGGGTGCAGAAGAGCATGGCCTCCGTCGCCGGCCTGCAGGATACGCTGCAAGATCTAGTCTCCAACTTGGCTATGCTAACCGTGCTCATCCTGGCGATACCGTCCGTGCAGGAGGGCCGTATCGGGGGCGTCTATCTTGCTTTCCTGGCGCTCCTCACCCTGGGTAGCTTCGAGGCCGTCCAGCCGCTAGGGACGGCCTTTCGCTTCCTCGGCCGTTCCTTGAGCGCCGGGGAACGACTCTTCGAAGTCATAGACGCCGAGCCCCGGGTCGTCGAGCCTGAAGCTCCCCTCCCGCCTCCCGCGGCGTACAAGCTTGAGTTCGACCGCGTCGGCTTCCGCTACGAGGAGAAAGGGCCGGCCGTGCTGAGAGACGTCTCGTTCAAGGTAGAGCCGGGCAGCCGGGTCGCGATAGTCGGTCCCAGTGGCTCGGGCAAGAGCACGATAGCAAGCCTCACCCTCCGCTTCTGGGACCCGGCGGAGGGCGAGGTCCGGCTGGGAGGTCACGACCTTCGGGACTACGCCGAAGAGGACCTGCGCGGGTCGATCGGCGTAGTCTCCCAGGACACTCATCTCTTCAACGAGACACTGCGGGAGAACCTGCTCCTCGCTCGGCCGGCCGCGACCGACGCCGAGCTATGGTCCGCCCTCGAGCGAGCCAGGCTAGAGGAGTTTGTAAGCCGACTGCCCCAAGGGCTGGAGACCCCCCTCGGCGAACAGGGTTTGCGTCTCTCGGGGGGCGAGCGCCAGCGGGTAGCGATCGCACGGGCGCTGCTGGAGAACGCACCCCTGCTCATCCTCGACGAGCCAACCGCTAACCTCGACCCCGCCGCCGAGCAAGAACTTCTCGCAACGATCTATAAAAACTCGCCGGAGCGAGGCACTCTGATCATCACCCACCGCCTCGTCCAGATGGAGCGGATGAATGAGATCCTGGTGCTAGAGAGAGGACGAATAGTCGAGCGCGGCACCCATGCAGAGCTCCTCGAACAAAACGGCCTCTACAAACACATGATCGAAGTACAGAACCAAATGCTAGCCACGATATAACTAGGAAGGCTGTGACGCGTGCTGCCGAAGGCGCCAGCGAGTCCACCCTTATTCGTCTCTTCCGCCCATCCTGCGTAATACCAGCACTACTACGGCTAGAAGAATTGCTATGGCCGCGAGCGGTCCAGGCTGGCGGCTCTCCGAGGCGGAGGCGAGCGCGCCGCGTATGCTACGAAGGTACTCCAGCGCATCCTGCCGCACTTGATCTTTCATCATCTGCGGCTCCACGTGTCGCCGAAGATCTACGATATCCGGGGCGGCACGGCTCCTGATCTCGGCCATCTCCTGCTCTATATGCGCAAATTGTGCTGGCGTCTCTTGCATAGCAGGAGGGAACTCTTCCCGCTCGACCCTCTGCTGCTCCGCCCGCAACAGCGACCTACCCTGGGAAGTTATAGCCAAGAGGGCGAGCGTCAGGAAAGCGCCTTCGATCATCAGAGTGAGCAGCCCCGCGATGCTGAGCCATTGTCCCTCGAACTCCGGGGCGCCCGGCAGCCCGAAGAACCGGCTCACGATAAACCCCAGGAACGCTCCGCCTGCGACCAGACCCCCGAGCAGCCATCCCCACGCGCGCGGGCTCCAGTAGAGGGCGAACGCCGCCACGGCTGCCCCTGCGAAGTTCGCGAGAAAAAGTATCCCCAGGTAAGTCGCGGCCAGGAAGTGCTCGCCCGCTATGAGCAGATGCGCGCCGCCTACGAGGAAGATCAGGGCAGCGCCCGCCCATCTGAGGAACTGCCCGGTAAAATCGTCCATTACCGCATCGTTCTCCGGGAGGATTTTTTTGTCCAGCGTCGGCAAAGCTTCTCCTCCTTTTAAGACCTAGTACTCTTCTTCTTTCCCCGAAGGGCTGCTCTTGAAGAGCCTGAAGAGAAGATAGAGGGCCGGACCGAGTACGACGACATAGGCGATTATAAGTACAGACATGGCGACCAGCACCGATCTGGGCGAGGCAGCATCCTGAATGGCTATGTCGGGGACGAGCAGATAGGGGTACTGGGCCAAGGCCCACGCGCAGAAGACGCTCACCACCTGGAGGATCGCAGCGGTCCTGGCAAACCAGTAGCGCCGGAGGATGAGTAGGACGACCGAGGCTACCAGGAACGCCGCCGCGACGATCATGAGGACGGAGGCGGGCTTCCCCGGGGCGAGTCCCTCCCACATATGGGGAGCGTCGAAGCGGGTAATCGGTATGGCAGCCACGCCCAGGATGCCCAGGGCCACGCCGGATATGATCCCGCGTAGGCGAAAGTCTTCCTGCAGCGGCTCGTTGTCAGCTGCGTCGAGCGTCAGGTAGATCGCCGAGAGGTATGTGCACGTCACGACACCCAAGACGCCGACGATGATCGGGAAAGGACCCAGCCAAGGCTGGAAGAAACCATCGACCGGCAGCTCATTCTCGTTCAACCGGAGCCGGCCCGAGGCGATCGCCCCCGCAGCCGTGCCCAAAAAGAACGGCGTGATGATGCTCATGCTCCCAAAGATCTCGCCGAAGAACCTGTAGGCCCCCGGCGCCTCCTCCTGCGCCTCGATACGAAAGGCGAGGAACGCCCCTCGTAGTAGAACCCCTGCAATGGCGAGCACGAAGGGTATAAACAGCGCGGTTCCGTACGCTGCGAACGCGGGCGTGAACGCGCTCCATAAGATTACGGCGGAGACCACGATCCACAGCTCGTTAGCCTCCCAGAGCGGTCCTATGGAACGCTCGATGAGCTGCTGCTGCTCCGTGGCCCGCTCCCCCCTCCGCGCGAGAAGCGACCAGAACCCCGCCCCGAAGTCCGCCCCGCCCGCGAGGGCGAAGAGGAGGATAGACGCCCCGAGAGCGCCGGCCAGGATCACATCAAAGGGCATACGCGCCCTCCGACTCCTCCTGCTTCTGTTCCTCTTCAAGCTCCTCCTCGTCTGGCGCGCCGGTCGCTATTCGCTTTAAGAGCCAGATGAGAGTCGAGGCGAGGAAGACGTAGAGCAGTGCGAACCCGATAAAGGCGACGCCTATGCCCGGAGCGAGAGAGAAGCCCTCGTCGATCCGCATGATGCCCTGGGCCACCCAAGGCTGTCGTCCTTCCTCGGTGACGATCCAACCGAGCTCTATTGCGAGGAAACCTAAAAAGCCCGAGAGGGTCAGCGCGGCCAGGAGAAACTTGTTCGTAGGAACCCCGCGGCTACGCCAGTAGAAAATCCAGAAAACCGGGATGATGGTAGCGAGGAAGAAGCCTATCCCGGTCATCGCGTCATAGGCCCACCAGACCGCGCGCGGGTCCGGCCTCTCGTCCTCCGGGAACTCGTTGAGGCCCAGGATGGTAGCGTTCGGGTCGTCGAGGGAGAGCACCGAGAGAAGCGTGGGGATCTCGATATCGTAGATGACCTCCTCGGCCTCGACGTCCGGGTAGCCGCCAATACTGAGCCCCGCTCCTTCCTGAGTCTCGAAGAGCGGCTCTATGGCGGCCAGCTTGGCGGGCTCGTTGACGGCGAGTTGGCGAGCGGTATGGTCACCCGAGAAGATCATGAGCGGCGCGGCCAGAGTCGCGATCATCATACCTAGAAACAGCCCCTTTTTATGGTATTCGTCGCGTCTGCCGCGCAGCATGCCAAAGGCGTAGACGGCGGCGAAGGCGAAGGCGACGGCCTCGAAGGCGGCGACGGACATGTGGCTCGTCTCCGCATACCATGACGGCGAGAACATCGCCTCGAAGACGGCGACGTCGATCACCTCCCCCGCCGCGTTGACCTCGAACCCGACCGGCGTGTTCATCCAGGAGTTAGCGAGGATCACCACGATCATTGACGCGAACCCCCCGATGAACAGCGGGATGGCGCTAGCCCAGTGCAGCCAGGGCGAGAGCTTATCTCTGCCGAAGAGATAGATACCCAAGAAGATGGCTTCGAGCAAGAAGAACATCACCTCGATGGAGAGCGGCACCCCGATCATGGGCCCGGCGAAGTCCATGAAGCGCGGCCAGAAGAGCCCGAGCCCGAAGGTCAGCACCGTCCCGGAGACGGCCCCGATGGCGTAGGTGATGGCGAAGGCGGTAGTCCACTTCTTGTTGAGGGCCAGGTAAACGGGATTTTTTCTTTTGAGGTAGAGCCCCTGCGACAGGAGAAGGAAGAACGGCATCACCACGCCCAAAGCCGCGAACATTATGTGGAAGGATAGAGACATCCCGAAGACTGCTCGGGCGGCGAAAAGGTTCTCCACTAACTCCTCCTATGTTTTAGATCCACGGTAGCATACCTCTAGGCTACCGTAGCTTTGTTCCTATTACCCGATTCTAGCCTTATTCAGTTCTGCTCGTTGGTGAAGGAAGATACCAATCAGCATGAACATCCGCCGCAAGAGCTCGGCGAGAGATTTTCACAGCGGCCACGCTAGCTGCGTGAGAGGTAGCGTGGCGGGACGCTTTCTACTAACCAGACTCCGTTGCCAGAGCGGTAGAAGACCGAGCCGTCTCGGTGCATCTCCCCCGCGTTTACGGTCAACACCACCGGCCGGCCTCGCCTGCCCCCGACTGCCTTCGCAGTCGCCTCATCAGGCGAGAGGTGAACGTGGTGCCGACGCATCTTCAGCAGGCCGCCCTCTAGGATGGCCTGCAGGTTAGACTCCGGGGTGCCGTGATAGAGGGTTGCGGGCGGCGCCGCCGGCTCGAGCTCAAGGTCCACAGGCGCGCTGTGCCCCTGCTGGGCGCGGATCAAGCCGCCCGTCTCGTCGAAGGCGAAGCGCCTCTTGTCGTTGCGCGCGACGACCTCCTCAAGCTCGGCGCGACTTATCGGCATCCCCTTCCGCGCGCTCGCGGCCAGTAGAGCGTCCACCTCGACCCAACCGCCAGGCATGAGCGCAAGCCCAAGCCCCTCGGGCCGATGCCTGAGATATTTGCTGAGGAACTTGCTCGTCCTTACCAGCCGCTTCTGGTCCACAGAGAAGTCTTACCCGGAGACGCCTTTTCTAGTATCAGAGCTAAGGCTTACACGGTTTGCTGACCCGTCCTCTCTCGGACCGACGGGCGACCGAGGGGGGCGGGAGACTCGCCGTCGTACTCGGCAGTACGGCAACAGTCTGTTACCTGGCGAGTCGGAGCAGCACCGGCAGGCGTTGCGGGAGACCCGGAGCCTGAGTAGTACGTCTTCGAGCGCAACGCCGTCGAAGAAGATGATTTTCGATCTGGCGGCGTACTACCTCTTCAACGAGGTGGCCCTATGCCTAGGCTAAGGGGCGTCAGCGTCCAACCCGCCGTTTTTCGTGGGCTTCTTCGAGTCTTTCGTCGCCATGCTGCGCCGCCAGCCAAGACGCTAATCCTCCCAGCCAGATCTTGCAACTCCATGACTCCCTACCTCCTTTGATCTCTCCCCTCCCCTAATAGCGACCGCCGGCGGTGCACTTCTGGAGCGCCTGGGGACACGCGTTGAGAGAGAAGCTGCTTGAGAAATTATTCGTGTACCTGGAGAAGCGGCAAGAACGTCTCGGGGGTAGTATGAAGCGATGAGTGAATTGATTGGGAACGTCGTCGGATGGATAACGGACTTCGTCTACTCTTCCGGCTACGTAGGGCTGATCGTCCTGGTTGCTTTAGGAAACCTGCATTTACCGGTGCCTACGGAGATCACGCTATCTCTAGCCGGCTTTCTGGTCGGACAGGGAAGCTTCTCGTTCGTTGCGGTAATGGGGTGGACGACGTTGGCGGCGGTAGCCGTCTCGTTAGTCTTTTATTACTTGGGATTCTGGATCGGAGAGGAGAACCTGCGCCGGCTCGTGGGGCGCATAGAGCGGTTCAAGCTGTTGCGCGTCTCGGATCTGGACAAGGCGGGCGGGATGTTCGAGCGGCACGGCGGGAAGGCGATCTTTGTAGGCCACCTCGTCCCTGGGATGGGGGCCCTGATCTCGATACCGGCCGGGATCAAACACATGCCGATCTGGGGCCGCTTCGTGTTCTACACCATCGTCGGCAGCACCGTATGGAACGCCGGTTTCGTCGTTCTCGGGTGGGTTCTGGGGTCTAACTGGACGCTCGTCGAGCAATACGCCTCGCTCGTTCACTACGCGGTGCTGGCGGTCGTGGCTGTTGGAGTTGTCTGGTTCGCTTGGCGCCGGCTAAAGACGCGCGAGTAACAAGCCCTACGGCGGTCCCAAGACCGAGCGGGTAGCCGCGACTACCACCCGCGACCTCAGGTTCTTCCTCAGCAACAACGGCGACTTACAAGACGACCAAATACTCCCTACTCACAGCAGCATAGACGCCCCCGAAGCGAGAGACATCCTCGTACGGCGCTACGAACCTTGCTTGCTCCTCCGCAGGCTCTCCCAGCTCCCGTCTCCGAACCAGCCGCCATCCACAGAGAGGGTGTGGCCATTGACGAAGCCGCTCTGCTCAGGGTTGGCGAGAAAGACGACCGCCTGAGCTATGTCTTCGGGGGTGGCGAAGCGGGCCATTGGAACGCGCCCCTCGATGTCTGCGTCGGCATAGCCTCCCCCGGCCTGATCCTCATCGTCCATCTCCGTCTTCACCCAGCCCGGGCAGACAGCGTTCACGCGCACGCCGCGACCTCCCCACTCGGCGGCTAAAGTGCGAGTAAGGCCAATAAGGCCGTGCTTGCTCGCGTTGTACGCTGCCCGGTCCCCTATCCCGAGCAGCCCCGCTACAGAGCTGATGTTGACGATGCTCCCCTCCCCCCGCCGGAGCATCTCTTTCCCGAACTCCCGGCTGGTAAGGAACGGACCGGTGAGGTTGATCGCGAGCGTGCGTTCCCAGTCACCGAGCGTCGTCTCCTCGGCGGGGACGATAGTGCTGATGCCCGCGTTGTTCACGAGGACATCGATTCGGCCAAACTCTCCCATAACCGTCTCCACCATACCGCGCACCGATGCTTCGTCGGAGACGTCGCCGGGGACCGGGAGTGCTTCGGCTCCAACCTGTTGCAGCTCCTGCAACACAGCCTCTGGCTCACGTAGATCATTGGCGGCTATCCGGTAGCCGCGCTCAGCAAGGGTGAGGGCGACCCTTCGGCCGATACCGCGGGCGGCTCCAGTGACGAGCGCGACGCGTTTGTCTTCGCTAACCTCGATCCGCTACCCCTCCAAGGGCTCGATGCGGAGGTCTTCGTTGGCGTCTATGCGCCGGCAGTCTTCGAGACCCTCCACAATTCTGCCCAGTGGCGTGAGGTTGGTACGCTCGGAGGCCTTGTCATAGAAGAGGCATACGGCGTTCTCCGGCGGATGGTAGGCCACATATCCAGCCTCTACGTCGGTCTGATTGCCAGGTTCGGCTCCGGTCGGTACAAGGACGGGGAAATGCACCTCCCCACCGCTGATCCTCGCCTTTGTCTGCATGGGCAAACGCTCCCACAGCTCACTTGCCACCGCTCCCTCGTCGAGTTCTACCGTCACCTCGACCTCTTCCCCGCGTATCCTCATGCGCCTCGCCATACCCACCCTCCTTAAACCGGCGTCTTCGGCTTCTCGCCCCGTAACACGGCACTAATATTCTCCGCAGCGAGCGTCGCCATCTTATCGCGCGTCTCTATGGAAGCGCTCCCGATGTGCGGCGCCAGAACTACGTTCTCCAGTTCTAACAGGCTCGGATGAACCTCGGGCTCTTCCTCATACACGTCGAGCCCGGCAGCAAAGATACGCCCTTCCGTGAGCGCATCGGCCAGAGCACCTTCGTCTACGATGGGCCCGCGCGAGGTATTGACGAGCACGGACTCGGGTCTCATCTTCTTCAGTTCCTCAACCCCTATGAGGTGCTTGGTCTCCTCCGTGAGCGGGGTATGCAGGGAGACAAAGTCCGAGGTCTGAAGCAGTTCGTCGAGCTCTGCGTACCGCGCCCCGAGCTCGTTCTCCGCATCCTCTTTACGAGATCGGGCGGTGTAGAAGATCTCCATATCGAAGCCTCGCGCGCGGCGGGCCATCGCCTGCCCGATCCTCCCGAAACCAACGATTCCTAAAGTCTTACCCCAAACGTCGGGGCCGGTGAGCATCTTCGGACCCCAAGCCTCCCACCCACCGGACCGCACGATCCTCTCCCCCTCGCCGAGCCTCCTCGCCGCCGCGAGCAGCAGCATAAAGGCGGTGTCGGCGGTAGTCTCGTCGAGAACCTCAGGGGTATTCGTGACCACGACGCCCCTCTCCCGCGCCGCCTCCAGGTCCACGTTGTCGTAGCCGACGGCCATGTTGGCTATGATCTTCAGGTCCTCGCCCGCAGCCTGCATGAGCTCGGCGTCCACCTGCTCGGTTAGGGTCGCGAGGATGCCGGACGCCCCCTTGACGGCCTCCAACAACTCGCCGCGTTCCGGGGGCCTCTCGGAGAGGATAGTTACGTCGAAGTCTTCGAGGAGGCGGAGCCCGGCCTCGGGGATCTCGCGCGTAACGAGTACCCTTCGCGACACGGGCTCTTCTTCCCCTCTACCGGGCTCTACTCGCTCTCCTTGAGCATCTGACGCAGGACGGTGTGCAGGATGCCGCCGTTACGCAGGTACTCGACCTCGACCGGCGAGTCCACCCGTGCCTTGACCTTGAACTCCTTCGTATCACCGTCGTCGCTCGTAGCCTTGACGGTCAACTCCTTGCCCGGCTCCAGGTCTCCGAGGCCGGTAATGTCGAAAGACTCATGCCCGGTGAGACCGAGAGACTCGGCATTCTCGCCCTCGGCGTACTGCACGGGGAGGACGCCCATACCGATGAGGTTGGAGCGGTGGATGCGCTCGAAGCTCTCCGCGACTACGGCCTTTACGCCGAGCAGAAAAGAGCCCTTCGCCGCCCAGTCGCGCGAGGAGCCTGAACCGTACTCCTTGCCCGCCAGCACCATGAGCGGCACGCCTTCCTCTGCGTACTTCAGGCTCGCCTCGTAGATCGTGGTCTCCTCGCCATCCGGGAGGTGGATGGTGTAACCGCCCTGCTTCTCCACGAGCTGGTTCCTCAGCCGGATGTTGCCGAAGGTGCCGCGCACCATTACCTCGTGGTTTCCGCGGCGGGAGCCGAAGGAGTTGAACTCACGCGACTCTACGTCCTTCTCGAGAAGGTACTTCCCGGCGGGCATCTTCGACGGGATGGCACCGGCCGGCGAGATGTGGTCCGTCGTCACCGAGTCCCCGACCTTGACGAGAACGCGCGCGCCCTCGATGTCGTTCAGGTCTGCGGCGTCGGGGTCGAGATCCTTGAAGAAGCTAGGCTCCTGAATGTAAGTCGAGTCCGGGTCCCACTCGAAGAGGTCGCCCGACGGCACGTCCACCTCGTTCCACTGCTCGTTGCCGGTGTAGACGTTGGCGTACTGATTCTTGTAGATCTCCGGGTCGAGGGCGTTCTCGATCGCGCGTGCCACCTCCTCCTGTGACGGCCAGATGTCCTTGAGGTAAACGGGGTTGCCGTCACTATCCTCACCGAGCGGCTCGTTCACGAGGTCTATGTCCACCGTTCCGGCGAGCGCGTAGGCGACGACGAGCGGCGGGGAGGCCAGGTAGTTGGCCTGCACGTCGGGGTTGATGCGGCCCTCGAAGTTGCGGTTGCCGGAGAGGACGGCGGCGACCACGAGGTCGTTCTCCTCGACGGCTTGGGAGATCTCCTCCGCCAGAGGTCCTGAGTTCCCGATGCAGGTAGTGCACCCGTAGCCCACCACGTCGAACTTGAGTTCCTCCAGGTACGGCAGCAGGTCCGCGGTCTGCAGGTACTCCGTGACGACCTTCGATCCCGGCGCGAGGCTGGTCTTGACGTGCGAAGCGACCGAGAGCCCCTTCTCGACGGCATTCTTGGCGACCAGACCGGCGCCCATCATTACGGATGGGTTGGAGGTGTTGGTGCAGCTGGTGATAGCGGCGATGACAGCGGAGCCGTGCTTGAGGTAGAGTTCCTCTCCGTCCACCGTAACCGTGATGCTGCCCGAAGGTTCGGCCTGCGGCTCTTCGCTCTCCGGCTCTCCGCCGGAGGTCGGGTCCGACTCTCCCTCGCCAGTCGCGTCCGCGGAGCCCGTGGGCGCGTCGCTAGTCGGGAAGGACTCAGTGTCGTCGGCCTCGTGACTCTCGCCCGTCGAAACGGCGCCGCCCTCCTTGCCCTCTGACTCGCTGGATCCGCCGCGAGCCCTGCCGGCCTGGCCCGGGGCGTCGCTGGTCGCGAACCCCTCATCGTCTGCCCTATCGCCAGCGTCTCCATGACCGTTGGAAGAACCGTTGCTGATCAGGGGATGATCCAGGCCTACCATCTCCGCGAGAGCCTGCCGAAAGGCGGGCTTCACGTCCGCGAGGGCCAGCCGGTCCTGCGGCCTTCTAGGTCCTGCGAGGCTCGACTCGACGGTGTCCATGTCAAGTTCCAGCGCCTCAGAGAAACGTGGCTCCGGCTGCTCGTCGGTGCGCCAGAGCCCCTGCTCCTTGTAGTACGCCTCGACCAGCTCGATCAGCTCTTCGTCGCGGCCCGTGCCCCGAAGGTACTTAGTCGTCTCGGCATCCACAGGGAAGTACGTACACGTCGCCCCAAACTCCGGCGACATGTTCGCGATCGTCGCCCGGTCGGGCAGCGCAAGCTTGGACAACCCCTCACCATAGAACTCTACGAACTTCCCGACGACCCCGTGCGCCCGGAGCATCTGCGTGACCGTCAGCACCAGGTCGGTCGCCGTGACGCCCTCCTGAAGGGCGCCGGTCAACTTGAATCCGATGACCTCGGGGACGAGCATGTAGTAGGGCTGGCCGAGGGTGACGGCCTCAGCCTCGATACCGCCGACACCCCATCCAAGCACGCCTAGACCGTTGATCATGGTCGTATGGCTGTCGGTGCCGACGAGCGTGTCCGGCATCGCGACACCGTCCTTGACCAGGACGCCCTTCGCCAGGTACTCTAGGTTGACCTGGTGGACAATGCCGGTCGCGGGCGGCACAACTGAGAAGTTATCGAAGGCCTGCTGGCCCCACTTCAGGAACTCGTAACGCTCATGATTGCGCTCGAACTCGCGCTCGGCGTTGAACTGAAGCGCGGCGGCCGAGCCGAACGCGTCAACCTGCACCGAGTGGTCGATCACAAGGTCGGTCGGAACGAGAGGGTTGATCTTCTTCGGGTCTCCGCCGACCGCCTGCATCGCGCTCCGCATCGCCGCGAGATCCACTATCGCCGGTACGCCCGTGAAGTCCTGCATGACGACCCGGGCCGGCAGGTAGGGCAGCTCCCCGCCGACCGACTCTGGCCAGCTCGCCAACGCCTCTACGTCCTCCTGCGCTACGAACTTCCCGCCTGCGTTCCGCAACAACGACTCGAGCATCACCCGAATCGAGAACGGCAGCGAGAAAACGTCCCCTTCTACCTGCTCGTCCAGGGTCTTGAGACTATAGTAAGTTACCTCGCCGGAGCCGGTCTCCAGGCTCTTGCGCGAGCCGAAAGAATCATTAGCCATGCTTGCATCCTCTTCCCTGACATTCGTGTGCCTATATAGGCTGAATTATAGATGATTCTGGGCGCTTTAACGTCTGGCGCGGAGCGCTCGTCCATTACTCAAACGAGGAGGAGTTCGGTTGTGACCTTCGCCATGTCATCAGGATCGCTGTCGTTGCGCAGCAGCGAAAGCTCTTGTTCTGATGATCGGTATCCTTTCTTCCGCAACGGGTTGCGCATGCCCCCGAAGCGGTACCAGACATGGAGATACCAGGTTGGCTCTTCCCTGGTCTTGAGGCAGCGTGTAACTTCGTCTCCAGTATCTTTCAAAGCCCGAGTCACCTACCGCGCGCAGGCCAACATACGCGCGAGGTAGGCAGCCTGAACAGCGGACGAGTTAGACGACTGCTTTTGTTTTCAGGGCTGCACCCAGGACTACCAATATCGACGTGTTAGGCATCCAGCTTATTAGCAAGGTTCGGCCGGCTGAGGAGTATACTTACTGGGTGGCGAAGCGCGGCTACACGAGGGACACTATCCGGGGCGGCGCGAGCGATTGGGACGTCTCGCGGCCCTTCTCGAGCTACCTGCGGCTCCTCTATAAGCTGCTCGTGCATCCCATACGGTTCTTCGAGCTGCTGCCGAAGGTACCGGATCCCCGCGCTCCGGGCCTCTTCCTGGCCTTTTCGAGCATTCTCGCAGCGTTGACGTGGCTCTTTGGAGGGGGACTCTATCCGGCGCTTATGGCGCTCTTACTCCCGTTGCCGCTCTCGCTCCTTATAGCCGGGCTGTACCACCTCGCCTCTTGGGGCGGACGGTACGGGTACGTGGTTTCCTGGCGCGTGCTAGCCTATCCATTCGGATACCTCTTGCCACTCACCGCGGTGCCGGTAGTGCGTTGGCTCGCGTCAGCCTACGTCGGCGCCGTGCTGCTCGCGGTCGGGCTCGCGGTGGTCAAGGAGGTCACCTTTGGACGGGCCTTCCTCTCTAGCCTCGTCATCACCGGCCTCCTCCTCTTCGCCGTCTACCCGATCCTGTCAGGCTAAGAGCCTGTTTCGGAATCACCTGAAACCCTGCGCGGATGGTCGAACACGGGTTAAGAATCGCGCAGTGCCCGAGAGAGCAGACTTTATGCTCCGAGGCTGACCGGTCAAGGCGGAGTTGCCTTTTACATGTCTCGCTCTGGGGAGCCTTAGTTGCGCCGCACCCGTCTTTGCATCCGTTCTGCGACCGCTCCGTCTTTATACGTAAGTCGTTCGCTACAACAAACGTCCTGAGCGCCATTGAAGGAGGCAACGAAATGACTACGAAGATGCCCAGAGAACTCGCTATCGAGGCCGAGCAGACCATCGAGGTGGACTTCTTGTACCTCGATCTCACCACCTGCTCTCGATGCCGTGGCACCGACGCTAGCCTCGACGCAGCGACGGAGGTACTCCGGCCGGCGCTAGACTTGGCTGACGTAAGCCTGAGGATCCGCAAGACGCTCGTGGAGACCGAGGAGCAGGCGCGCGCACTACGATTCGTCAGTTCTCCCACGATCCTCGTGAACGGCCACGATATCGCCGGCGAGCTGATCCAGAGCTCCTGCTCTGAGTGCGGCGAGCTGTGCGGTTGTGACGGCGAGTTATGCTGTCGGGTGTGGGACTACCGCGGCGAACAGCACCGCGAGGCACCGGCCGGCCTGATCGTGGAGGCGATCCTCGCCAAGATAGGACGGAAGGGCGCCGCGCTAAGCAAAGAGACGCGAGGCGAGGAGATACCGGCCGCAAAGGTACCCGAAAACCTGAAGCGCTTCTTCGCCGGTGCCGGCGCATCGTGGGCCACTCTTTCGTGCTGCTCCACAGAAGAGCAAGCTACCTGCTGCGGTTCGACGGAGAAGGCGAATTGTTGCGGCGACTCGTCTTCCTCCTCCTGCGGATGCCGTTGATGGCCTTCTTCGATGAGAGGACAGAGCTATGAGACGCGACATCGAGGAAGATCGCTGGAGCGAGCTTCGGAGGCGGCTCTGCGGGTTCGTGGGGAGGCGCGTCCGAAACCCGCAGGAGGCCGAGGACGTAGTCCAGGATATCTTCGTGCGCATTCATCGCAATATCGGCGCGCTCTCCTCCGCCGAGCGTCTGGATGCCTGGGCGTTCCAAATCGCCCGCAACGCCATCACCGATTACTATCGGTCCGCCAACCGGCGCGAGGCTTCTGGGGAGGTAGCCGCTAAGGCGGAGGAGAGCGCCATCGGTTGTGAAGGTGACGAGCTGCCGACAGACGCGCGCGACAATGTAACCCGCTGTATAACCTCGATGGTCCGCCAGCTCCCCGAAGGCTACCGGGAGGCCATAGAACTTACGGAGTTCGAGGGTCTTACGCAGACGGCCGCCGCCAAACGGCTCGGCCTATCGGTCGCGGGCACGAAGTCCCGCGTGCAGCGCGGTCGCGCTCGGTTACGAACGATGATCCTACACTGTTGCGAGATCGAGACCGACCGCCGCGGCCGTGTGGTCGCGTTCGAAACGCGAGACGGCGAGGGTTACTCGGCCTGCAGCAAAGAAGGGCGCGGTGACCCGGGCAGGGTTACCGTTGGCTGCCTCAGCGAGCGGTCTCTCATCGATAGTTAGGGCGCTCGCCGTCGACAACGGGTGCGGGAGTGGATCGAGGAGTATGGAACGTACCAGCCCCTGTCTGAATCAGTTCCGTCGTTTGCACATCCGCCGGGGGCGCGCCCCGAGGTTCGCTTGGTTATCTCGCAGCTGGCTTGCACATCGTCTGTCGGCGCCACCAGCGGTCATTCACAAACAAGCTCTGAAAAAGGCCGAGGGTGCTTACCCTTCCGACGCCGTCTCCATCTCGCCGAAGTACTCCAGAGCCACATGGTCGGTCTCGACGAAACCCAACGAGCGGTAGAAGTCGCGGGCGGTCCGGTTCTCGCGGGTGGCGACGAGCTCTATAACAGAGACGTTCTCGGCGGCGGCCACGCTGCGTATCTCCTGGACGAGGAGCCTACCCACGCCCCGGCGGCGGGCGCTCCCGGAGACGACGAGCATGGGTACCTCGATCACGGTATCGCCGTGTCCGAGATCCGGTTTGATCCACAGGCTAGCCGCCCCCACTATGCCGTCCTCACCCTCCGCCACCAGCACCCTTGCACGTGTCTCCTCCAGAAGCTCGCGCAGCCGCTCCCGGATGGCCTCCAACCGGGGCTTCCGGTCTCCTAGTGCCTCAGCGAGCTCGCCCGCGAGGGCATACACAGCTTCGGCGTCCCCCGCCCTCGCTTCGCGCACGGTCTCCGGCGAATGTTCAAAAGCCTTCCCCGGTTCGTTCATGGGCGGATATTACCCTCTACTGACGCCCCCGACTCCGGAATCTTCAGGGCACGCTCTCCTCGTCGAGAGGCGGAGGAGGCGCTCGGGCCGCTAGAATGGCTGCTCCTGGACCGAAAGGAGTAACATGGCGAGAAGGACGTTGATCCTGGTCCTCGACGGCGTCGGGGCGGGCGGCGCCCCGGACGCGGCATGCTTCGGCGACGAGGGCTCGAATACCCTGGGCAACACCGCCCGACGGGTAGGCGGACTGAGGCTTCCGAACCTGCGCGCTCTGGGGCTCGGAAATCTCGTCGAGATCGAGGGCGTCTCGCCGGTCCCCGAGCCCAGAGCATCCTACGGACTCATGCAGGAGAGATCCGCAGCCAAAGCTACCCTCGCCGGCCACTGGGAGATGATGGGGATCGTGCTTGAAGCACGGCTGCCGACGTACCCGGACGGGTTCCCGGATTCCTTCGTCTCGCGCTTTGAGAGAGAGACCGGACGGAGAGTCATCGGCAACAGGCCGGCCTCTGGAACAGAGATCATCGAGGAGCTCGGACCGGAGCAGGAGAAATCGGGAGCCTGGATCGTCTACACCTCGGCCGACTCGGTCTTTCAAGTCGCGGCTCATACCAGCGTGATCCCGCTAAAAGAGCTCTACGAAGCCTGCGAAAGAGCGCACGAGATGCTTATAGGAGAGGGTGAGATATTCGTCGAGCGGGTCATCGCCCGTCCCTACCACGGCGAGCCGGGCGCCTACGAGCGTGAGCACGAGAACCGCCACGACTACGGCATCACCCCCCCCCGCGAAACATACCTGGACCGCATCAGAGACTCCGGCCGCGAGGTCATCGCCATCGGTAAGATACAAGACATCTTCGACGGCAGAGGCATCACCGAGCACCTACCCGGCCAGCCCGACGACGACGCGAAAGTAGACGCCGTCCTCCAAGCTCATGCACGGGTCGAGTCCGGCCTGATCTTTGCGAACCTGGTGGATTTCGACGCGAAGTACGGCCACCGGCGCGACCCTTACGGCATGGCCGAGAACCTTGAACGCTTCGACGCCCGCATACCGGAGCTACTTCAGAGCCTTACCGACGAGGATCTACTAATTATCACCGCCGACCATGGCAACGACCCGACTTATCTCGGCACTGACCATACTCGCGAGCGCGTCCCTCTCCTGGTCGTCGGAGGTGGAGATCCTCAAAACCTCGGCGTCCGCGACTCCTTCTCAGACGCGGGCGCGACGGTCGCAGCGTGGCTCGGGGTCAACGGGCAGGGCCTCCCTGGGAACGACGTTTCACGATAAGCGTCGCGCTACCCGTGCAACGTCCTGACCTACGAGATCTACCCGTAAAGCTACTCTTTGTCGTTGTCAGGCTCCTCCCCTTCTTCAGACTCCTCCCCGCCGTTCGCGGAGTCCACGGCATCGTGTACGCACGTGGTTATCGTCTCGCGGAAAGCCTCTCGGTCGAGGTCCGGGTGAATCTCCATCATGCTGTCTACGAACGCCTCAATCGACAGCTCTGTATCACTCTTGCCTGGAATTGAATCAGACACCTTTCCTCCTCTACTAGTGAGTCTCCGGCGACGATACTTACCCTTGCCGGACGATCCCCAAAAGAACGCGGCTGCCGCTCGCCCTGGTCTAGAAGACTCTATCGTGGCCATGATAGCTCCCTATTCTTCCGAAGCACTGATCAGAACTATCCGTTACCGACGACACGGACGCCAACTACAATGGACGAGATGCCGTGAGACGATAAACTCCCGGAAGGGTTCCGACTCTTGTACTCCGAGAACGCGGTGCTTACCGCGTTTTGAAAGTACAAAACAGCTTGGGCTAAAGTTCCGCGCCCTGTTAACCGACGGTACGCGAGATGCTCGCTTTGAGCGGAAGACGATGGGTTAGGGTTGTGTGAACGTCAAGACGTTTCTTTCCTGAGGCGCATCCCGTTGGATCTTTATGCAGACCTACCATATATAGCGATGCTCTTTTTCGTGATGACCTCGTTCACGACGACGTGATGGCCTGTGCGAGAAGAATCTATGCAGGACCGTAGATATGAGTTTCCGAGAAGACGTCTTCCAGGACATTCGTGAATAAGGGCAAGAAGAAGTGCCGGGGCTTGTAGCAGTCCCGGCCCTCGGTATCGGCAGATTAGCAGGTGGGTATAGGCTTAAAAGCGGCCCCCACTACCGCCGCCTTTGTCGCTACCGCCCGCGCCGCCGGTGAACGTTATGCCAAGGAACTCATCCTCGACGTGGCCCCCCGCCACCCTTGGCCTGCGCCAGGGCCGCTCCGGACAGAGCCACCATCCTGTAGAGGGGCGGAGGAAGAAGGGTATCAAACCTCCGCCCTGTTACGTAACAAAGACATCATACTCCTCCTCGGGGGCAGGCATATCCCCTAAATGAACTAGTTTTGAAACTTTTTGCGAACTTCGCCTATATTGGATTCTGCGAACTTCTGAGAATCCATAACACCGGAAGCTAGGTGAATAGAAGCAAGAAGAGCCGGTGCTTTTGCGACTAGCCTAGACTCGCTACTACCGGTCCTGACCACTGACTGAGT
>CADCVD010000130.1 GCA_902806055.1 uncultured Rubrobacteraceae bacterium | reverse complement strand
GGCGAGATACTGGCGCGCGTAGCTCCTCTCGGCAACGTGGCAGAGATAGCGGCCAACCATCACGAGAGGCTTGACGGCAGCGGTTACCCCCGAGAGCTGTCGGAGGAGCACCTCGACCTTCCCTCGCGCATTCTGGCGGTCGCGGACGTCTTCGACGCCCTCTCACAAGAACGCCCCTACCGGGCCGCGATGCCTCTAGATCAGGTCCTCGCGATCATGCCCTCCGACCAAGGCGCGAGGCTCTGTCCAGAGTCTGTAGACGCCCTGATAGAGCTGGTCTCGAAAAAGGAGAGCGGAAGCTCACCCGTCAAAGACCCGGCCCATGGGGGTCGCGCTGGTGAGGTCCCCAGCTCAGGACGATATCCATAGGGCCCGGGGAGAGCTCTCCGAACCAGAAAGACGAGCTTGAGGAAGATCTGATCCGGCAAAGGGACCTCTACGAGGCGCTACTCGAAGCTTTGAGCGCCATGGGCGAGGGATTCGTCATCGCCGAAGAGGGGCGCGTGGTCTACGCAAACGAAGCCTTCTACCGGATCAGCGGCTACAACGCCGACGAGCTCGCAGAACTGCCATCGCTCTTCGCGCTGATCCCGCCGGAGAGAAGGGAGATCTCTCAAGAGAGGCTGCGCCGGCGCATGAGCGGCGAGGGCGGCGAAGATTGCGTCGAGACGGTCATACTCCACAAGAGCGGCCGCCGCGTAGACCTGGAGGTGGGCGTAAAACTGCTACAAACGAACGGCCGCGCCCTCCTGATCCTGGTCGCCCGCGATATAACCGAACGCAAACGAACCGAGGAGGCACTGCGCACGGCTGAGGAGAAGTATCGCTCCATCTTCGAGAACGCCGCCCACGGAATCTTCCAGAGCTCGCTCGACGGCTGCCTGCTGATGGTAAACCCGACGATGGCGCGCATCTTCGGCTACGAGTCGTCGGAAGAGATGCTCTCTTCGGTAGCATGCTCCAAAGAACTCTACGCGGACCCCGAGCGCAGCACGGAGTTCGCGCGCCTGATCCAGCGTGACGACACTGTCTCGGGCTTCGAGGTAGAAGTCTGCCGCAAGGACGGGATCAGAATCAAAGTCTCGGTCAACGCCCGCGCCTTGCGTGACCCCGAAGGCCAGGTCACCGCCTACGAGGGCACGATAGCAGATGTCACGGAGCGCAAAACCCTCGAAGAGCCGCTGGCGTACCAGGCGTTCCACGACGCCCTCACAGGCCTGCCAAACAGAGCCCTCTTCCTCGAACGCCTCGGCCACGCCCTGGCTCGCGCCGACCGCTGCGAAGGAAGCGTCGCCGTCCTCTTTCTGTATCTCGACAGCTTCAAGTCCGTTAACGATACCCTGGGGCACGAGGCCGGCGACGTGCTGCTCACCAAGGTCGCCCGGCGCTTAGAGAACGGCGTGAGGCAGGGTGACACGGTCGCCCGGCTGGGCGGGGATGAGTTCATCGTCCTGCTCGAGAACGTGAACGCGCCGGATGAGGCGCAGCTGGTAGCTGACCGTATAGAGGAGGAACTGCGGGAGCCGTTCTCCCTCCCCGGCGGCGAGGTCTACGTTACTGCGAGCGCCGGCGTAGCCTTTGATGCCGCAGCCCACCGCAGACCCGAAGACCTATTACGAGACGCTGACATAAACATGTATAGAGCCAAGCACCGATAGGGCTCCGCCGCTCCCTCCTGAGCATGCGGCTTACTCTCGCACGAATAATTTATTGATTACATAACTTTCTCGTGATAGCTTAGAGCAATGTCGCTTAGTATCCAGAGTCTACGCGTCTTTCTCTCCATACTAGAACAAGGTTCGCTCTCCGCCGCCGGACGAGAGTTGGGCATGACGCAGCCTGCGGTATCCAACCATCTGCACGCTCTGGAGGAGCGGTTCGGGATAGCTTTGCTAACACGGGGTGGCGGGTTGCGACCGACGCCTGCGGGAGAGTCCCTTGCGCAGCATGCGCAGCGGGTTCTGGGTGAGATCTCGGCGCTAGAAAACGAGATGGCCCGGCATGCGGGGCCCCGCGGGCACTTGATCATAGGTACGTCTTCGACACCGGGGGAGTTGTTGTTGCCACGGCTCGCCGCTAGGTTCTCGGCGAAGTATCCCGAGGTAGCGCTAGACATCCGAATGGCCGACACGGACGTAACTATAGCGTCGTTGCTCGCGCGGGAGGTAGAGGTAGCCGTGGTGGGATGTACGGTAGAGCATCCGCGGCTCGTCGGCCGCGTGATCGAAGAGGAAGAACTGGTGCCGGTAGTCGCGGCGGCTGACAGTATCGGCGAAGGCTCCGTGACCGCTGAAGACCTCGCCGGAATTCCTTTTGTAATGCGAGAGGAGGGCTCCGCGACCCGCCGGGCCGTCGAGGCGGGGCTGCGGGAGGCCGGGATCGGGGCGCGGGTGGCGATGGAGCTCGGTTCCAACATCGCGGTCGCCGGGGCGGTAGCGGAGGGTGCGGGCATAGGCGTCATCCCGTCGCGCTTTGTCGCCTCGCAGCCGTCCGTGCGGCCTCTCAGCGTCCGAGGGCTGAGCATTCGTCGCCCCTTCGTACTTGTCGTCGAACGCGGTCGCGCACTCTCTCCGGCGGCCGAGGCTTTCGTGCAAATGTGTATAGAGAGGAACGAACTTTGATCCACAAACTCCGGTTGGTCTTCGTCCTAGCCTTGCTAATGCTCCTCTCCAGTTGCGGCGGTGGCGCCGAGTCGGGGGCCGCCGAGCCGGACCCGCTGAGGGTCGGGCTGATCCCGAACCAGAACCCGGAGAGCGTGGAGGCGCAGTACGAGCCCTTTGGCGACTACCTCTCGGAGCAGCTCGGACGGGAGGTCGAGCTTACCGTGCCGACTGGCTACACTGCTGTGGTCGAGGCGATGGTCAACGACGAGCTAGACCTTGCGTACTTCGGCGGCCTCACCTACGTACAGGCCCGGGATCGAGGCGAGGTCACTCCCCTCGTTACGGAGGTCAACCCGAGGACCGGCGATACGACGTACCGCTCCGTCATCATCGTCCCCCCCGACAGTGAGATCGAGGAGGTCGACGACATAAAAGGCAAGACCTTCGCGTTCGGGAGCGCGAACTCCACGTCGGGCTCGTTGTACCCCGCGATCATGCTTGAGGATGAAGGGATAGACTACCGGACGGATTTAGAAGAGTTTACCTACACGGGAGGCCACGACGCGACGGCGCAGGCGGTCGCGAACGGGAGTGTAGACGCGGGGGGTCTCGAAGACCGTATCCTGTATAACCTGATAGAGAAGGGTGATGTCGAGGAGAGCAGCATCCGTATCATCGAAGAATCCGAGCCCATAGAGGGCTACCCCTGGGTGGCTCGCGGCGCTCTCACCGACGACCTCAAAGAGCAAATCGCCGAAGCCTTCCTCGATCTAGAAGACCCGACGCTTCTAGATCTTCTGCGCGCCGAGAGCTACGAGAGGGTCGAGGCCGAAGACTACGACTACGTCGATGAGAAGGCGAGGGAGCTTGATCTCCTCACCGCGCAGTAAGAAGGAGACGCCGCTGGGCAGGCTCGCCCTGGAGGACGTCACGGTGCGCTTCGGCAAGAGCCCGGCGCTCGAAGACTTCACCATCGAGGTAGAGCCGGGTGAGCGGCTCGCCGTGATCGGAGCCTCGGGGGCGGGCAAGTCCACGCTCTTCCGCGTACTGACCCGCAGCGTAGCCCTCGCCAAAGGACACATCGCCGTCGGCGAACGTGACCTGTATGCGCTCTCCAAAAAGGAGCTTAAAGGCGTGCGGCGGCGCATCGGCACCATTTATCAGGCTTACAACCTCGTCCCGCAGCTTCCGGCAGGCGTCAACGCAGCTCTGGGAGAGGTCGGCGGCATGAGTAGCTTGAAGACCTTGAGGACCTTCCTCGCCGGGCCGGACGTCGCCCTCGCACAAAGGATCGAGGAGACCTTGGACCGGGTCGGTCTCGCGGGCAGGGCCCGAACTCGCACGGCGGATCTCTCGGGCGGCCAGCAACAGCGGGTCGCCGTGGCGCGCCTCCTGGTGCAGCGCCCGGATCTGATCCTCGCCGACGAGCCCTTCGCCGCCGTGGACCCCGTCACAACCGAACGAGTCATAGGCACCCTCTTCGAGCTGAACGACGAGGGTGCGACTCTTCTCGTCAACCTGCACGACGTGAGCATAGCCCGCCGCTTTCCGCGCATCATAGCGTTACGAGAGGGCCGCACCGTCTTCGACGGCTCCCCCGAACAGCTGACCGAAGAGAGGCTCTCCCGGATCTACGCCGGAGATCCGTACGGCACGGCGGCGGAGCAGGATTACGAGGATCAAGACAACGTGCGCCGTCACGTAGAAGACCCGGTTCGGCTGATGGAGGGCCGCGATGGCATCTCCGCCCACTGAGCATCCGAGGAGGATGGGCGGCGCGATCCCGCGCTTCTCCTGGAAGACGACCCTCGCCGTCCTCGTCGTCCTCGGCCTGACCGGTTGGAGCTTCGCCGGGACCAAGTTCGACCTCGCCGAGCTCTTTACCAGCACCCGGCCCGTCGAGAAGTTCCTCTTCGGGATGTTTCCACCCGATCTCTCGGCGTCCACCCTCCGTGCTACGGCCACCGGCCTCCTTGAGACCTTCCAGATGTCGTTTCTGGGCGCGCTTATCGGGGCCGTTGCCGCCTTCCCGCTCGCAGCCCTCGGAACCGGAGAATCCGCTACAGTCGGCGCCTCGCGCAGCGAGCGGTTTCTCAGAACCGTCCCCTACAGGATCTCGCGCCTGATCCTCAACGTTTTCCGCTCCATCCCGGACATCCTCTGGGCGCTGGTCTTCGTGATAGCCGTGGGCCTCGGTCCCTTCCCCGGCACCCTGGCCCTCGCGGTCCATTCGGCCGGCATCCTGGGCAAGCTCTACAGCGAGACACTAGAAGCGGTACCGGTCCGACCCGTCGAAGCTCTACGAGCGACGGGAGCGAGCCCCCTTCAAGCCTTTCTCTTCGGGCGCCTGCCTCAGGCCATGAGCGGTTTCACCTCGCTTACGCTCTACCAGTGGGAGTGCAACATCCGTTCGGCGACCGTCCTGGGGCTCGTCGGCGCCGGGGGCATCGGACAGCAGATCATCATCTCCATGAACCTCTTCGACTACCCGAAAGTCGCCACCCTCGTGGGCGCTACGATCATCGTCGTGCTGCTCGTAGACCGCTTCTCAGCGGCGGTACGCAAGAGACTCGTCTATTAGCTGTCGACTACCATCGGAGCTTCGATTCGTGACCTACCTCTCTCCCGGCATACCTCGGGAGTTCTTCGAGGCGATCGTCGAACACTTGAGACAAGCGTTGGGGCTGAGAGCCTCGTTATCGGTGGATTCGCGAGCCTCGGGGCCGATGAGAGGGGCTGACAACCCCTTCTCTAGAGGAGAGGCGGACGTGGGGTTTATGTGCACCCCATCTTTCTTCTGGCTGCGCGAACGTGAGGAGCCGCCGGTGGAACTGCTGCTGGCGGCGCCGGTATTCCGGGACGGCCGGGCGCGAGGGCTGCCCGTCTACTTCTCGGAGGTGATAGTGCGCTGTGAGAGTACGGTGAGGACCTTCTCCGGGCTCCGGGACCACTCCTGGGCGTACAACGACCCGTGCTCCCTGAGCGGCTACTACAACGTCCTGAAGAAGCTGGCGGAGATGGGCGAGGATGATAAATTCTTCGACCAGATGCGCTGCTCGGAGTCCCACTCGAACTCGATGGAGATGGTCGCAAGCGGGGAGATAGACGCGGCGGCGATAGATTCGAACGTGCTCAAGATACGGCTCGGGGCCTGCCCGGAGATGGGCGAGCGGCTGCAGGTGATCGAGAGTTGGGGACCGTTCCCGATACAGCCGGTCGTGGTGCGTCCGGATCTCCATCCAGAGCTAAAAGACCTTCTGTGCGCAGGGCTCCTGTCACTCAGCACGGACCCGCCTCCCGTCCTCGCCGGGTTCGGTCTCGAGCGCTTCGCCCCGATCACCTATGAACACTACGCCTCCGAAGAGCAGGCCCTGAGGAGCTGCGAACGCACGCTGACAGTTCCGCCGCTCTGAGCCCGCGAACTCGCATCTCCACACCCAAATCCCTCCCGTTCTTGCTCCCGGAGTCACATTTAATTTATTTGTAATGCATTCACTACACCAGATGAGTTATATTCCCGCTAGTGGGAAACGCTTTGCGCCGGTGCATGGAACTGTACCGCTGTTACCGAGAGGAGACCGATAATGAGCGCCACCGAGGCTAGCGAGGCCCGTACTAGCGTAGGTCCTGTCCAGATCGGGGTCATCCTTCTGGCCCTGGCGACGGCTGGCATCCATCTCTACGTGTTCCTCATCGAAGGTTTCTTGGGGGATGGCTCGATGCTGCCGATATACCAGCTCCTGTTCGTGGGCAACTTCTTCGGCTACATAACCCTGGTCATTGCAATGTATTTCATCCCCCTGTTGGCGTCGTTTCGGCCCATCGTGCGCATGCTGCTGATGGCGATGGCCACCGCCGCGATCATATCGTACTTCTACGTGGGGGTGACCGACACTGTAGGCAACATCGACAAACTCATCGAGGTCTTGCTCATCGCGCTGCTGCTGATCGATGCAGGCATTTTTTT